>PTKH01000014.1 GCA_002937655.1 Alphaproteobacteria bacterium MarineAlpha9_Bin3
ATTGATTTAGGTGCAACTCCTTTTAAATAAAACAATGCAAACCCAAAGGGCGGTGTTAAAAAAGACGTTTGTAAATTTACTGCAATTAAAACAGCAACCCATGGAATAACCATTGTAGGATCTAAATGTGTGCCAAAATCAAGTGTGGCCAGAATAGGTGCAAAAAGAGGAAGCACAATTAATGTAATCTCAACCCAATCAAAGAAAAACCCTAATAAGAAAACCATGCCCATCATAAAAAATAATATTCCCCAAGAACCTAATCCTAAACTCTCAACAAAATGATGGATTAAATCATCACCACCTAAAGATCTAAATACATATGAAAATGCGGTTGCACCAATAAATAAACCAAATATCATAGCACATGTTAAAGCAGATCTTTCTGTAACACTTTTTATAACAGTTTTAGTTAAACGTTTATTAAATAAGGCTAATATGATTGAACCTAAAGCGCCAACTGCTGCAGCCTCAGTAGGTGTAGCTACACCTGCAAATATTGAACCTAAAACGCATAAAATTAAAAATATAGGAGGTAAAAAAGATCTAAAAACCATCATCCACAATTCGGATTTAGTTTTAGGTCCAAGATCATCTGAAAGTGGAGGCGCTAAACTAGGATTAAATTTTGTTCTTAAATAAATATATATTGTATAAATAAATGCTAGAAGTAAACCTGGAACTACAGCAGCTAAAAATAATGTTCCGACGGAAATTGATAGAAGGTCAGCCATAATCACTAACATAATAGATGGAGGAATTAATATACCTAAAGTTCCTGAAGCAGCTATCGTACCTGTAGCTAATGATGGGTCATATTTTCTATCTAACATAACTGGAAGAGCAAGAAGAGTCATCATAACTACTGACGCTCCTATAATTCCTGTTGTTGCAGCCATAATCGTACCCATAATGGTAACTGATAGTGCTAGTCCACCTGGTACTTTCCTTAAAAGAACCTGTAAGCAATATAAGAGGTCATTTGCGACTCCGCTTCTTTCTAGCATAGTTCCCATAAATATAAACATTGGGACAGCTACTAAAATTAAATTTTCACAAACACCTCCCCAAATTCTAGATATAATATTGAAAAATTCTATAAAACTAAATACATCAAATGCTATACCTAAGAAACCAAATCCTAACCCAACACCACCTAATACAAATGCCACAGGAAAGCCACTAAACAATAGAAGGGCTAAAGTAGCAAACATTAAGACCGGAAGTAATGTTACAAAATCCATATGCATTATTTATTCTCCTCTGTATTTGCTTCTTTAATAAGTTCATCAGCTGCATTAGCTAATTCAGGAGACATAGATTGTGAAGCTTCAACAATTAAGTCATTATTATTACTTAAACCAATCAAATATGCTAAATTTCTACAGAGTACACTTATTCCCGCTAACCATAAAAATGCCATTCCCATAGGCACAAATGATTTAATAATCCACCTGTGCGATAAACCAGTAAGTGCAGAAGAAACCTCATTCATCTGAAATGAACGACTTACAAAATCTAGTCCAAACCATACTATCAAAGCGGTATATGGGAGAATAAAAAATAGAATTCCTATAACTTCTAAAATAGATTTTATTTTTGTCGAAAAACTTTCTCTAATCACTTCTATTCTAACATGAGAATTTTTTACGTATGCATATCCTAGAGCAAGTAAAAATAATGCTGCATGTAAATGCCATTCCATTTCTTGAAGTTTTGTTGATCCTAATACGAAAAAACGTCTAGATATTATATCAAATATTATAATGCCTATTAAAGGTAAAGATAACCATGCACCTATTTTACCAATAAAGACCAATATATTTTCTAGCTTTAAGCTTATCTTTAATAAAGTTTTTGATAATCCATCATCTAAACTTTCGTATGAAATATTCATTTGTTTCCCCTGATTTATCTTTCGTAAATTTTTATAATGAAATATCTTACATTATTTTAATAAAAAAAACTATTAAACAGTTCTATCGAAGATATCAAAGGTTTGAAAGCTTTTTCTTAAAATGTTTTTAGAATCAACTTGCAGCCATTTATCAATTATTGTTGCATAAACACTTCTAAAGTCAGTGGTGTATTTTAAATTATCTCCTTCATCTAAACCATTTACAAGGTCTGGAATTTTTCCATAATGTCCACCTTTTACAGAGGAACCAATAACAAACATTGGGCCTGCAGAACCGTGATCGGTTCCTAAGCTAGTATTTTCAGGAACCCTTCTGCCAAATTCGGTCATTACTAATATAATAACATCATTTGATCTTCCCATTCTATCAAGATCACTCATAAAGCCTCTTATAGCGTCAGATGCATAAGTAAGAAGTCTCGTATGAAGATTGTTTTGATGGACATGCGTATCAAATGCATTATCTCTGAACGAAGTGTAATAAAGTTTAGTAGGTAAATTAGATTCAATTAATGCTGCAATTTTATCTAAATCTACAGCATCAATACCATAATCAACTTGTCTTCTATATTTTGACCAAGCTTCGCTGATTATATTTGAAGATAGATTAGCACTTTTAGCTATTTCATTTAAGAATTTATGAGACGAATTAACTTCAATATTAGTTTGATTATTTATTATTGAATTTAGAGCATTTTTTTGAGCATAAAATCCTTCCCTCTGATATCTTTCTGGGCGGTCAAATACTATAGGAACATGATTTTTAGATTTTACAGCAAGCGACTGTGTTTTATCTACATTAATTATAAAATTTTTATAAGATGAGGGAGCCATTTGATCCGCTAATCTTCCTAGCCAGCCATATTCTTCTCCACTATTTGGTGCTGCTGTATGCATATATGCCATAGATGTAAAATGTGAAAATGATGGATTGTCATAACCACATCCATGAATGATAGCCATATTTCCATCCTTATACAAAGATTCTAACCCAATAATTCCTGGATTAAAACCAAAATAATCGTCAATTTTTAAAAGTTTATTTTCTTTGATTCCAATTTTAGGCCTATGTTTGTAATAATTATCGTCCCCATATGGTACTATAGTATTTAAACCATCATTTCCTCCAGATAATTCTAATACTACCAGTATTTTTCCATTTATAGTTTCATTAGAATGTAAGTAACTAATAGGAGACATTGCTCCTATAGTTGCTGCTGAAGTAGCTTTAAGAAATGTCCTTCTTTTAATATTTTTCATGTAACTACCCTAACTGATATTCTGGTTGACTCATTATTAAATGTAATGTCATTTTAAGAGAATCTTCTAAATAAGTTTTAGCTTCAATAATATCTTTTGTTCCTAAATTATCACTTAAAAAAGAAACTATCATATTTCGTTTTTCATTATTTAATTTAACAATTAAAAATCTATTAATTAAGTAATCAACAGCATCTGTAGTATTTTTTGCTCCACTATTTAGAACCATTGACGTAAAATTAGTATTGATCGTATTTCTTGCTATGGGTTTAACTTTAGAGACAGCCATTTGCCAACCTCTATAAGAACCATATCTTGTATTAAAATCTTCATCTCTGTCCGCCATCATATTTGCCTCGGACATCATCATCATGGAGTCTCCACCATTACTTGATTTAGTAGCGCTAGTTATATCTGCTCCATTTCTAATTGCTTTATGCATCACGATAATTTTTGGATCAGGTGAATAAAAATCTTTATCTATAAAATCTATATCTGGATATAAAAAACTTCTAGCAAAATTACCTCTTTCCATCAATAATGCTGGAGTAATCCAACTTTTTCCCCCAGCCCAACCAGCTACCGTAGGAGGCCAAAATAAAGTTTGTCCCATGGAAGTTGTGGATTGATTAAAGTCTGGAATACCAGGGGTATCTTTTAATCCTAATTTTCGATAAGTGGAAACAACTAATTCTACTGGAGACTTTATATGTGAACCCATATTTTTTTTGCTATAAAAATCTTTTGATATAAATATTGCAGACAAAAGTGGTTTTAATTCAAAATTATTTTTTCTTAATATATCGGCGTAGGATTCAATAATTTTTTCATTATAAATTTCATTTACAAATTCTTTATATATTTTTTTTACAATAAATTTTGAAGCAGCTTCTTGAGAAAGTAATATATCAATTACATCTTCTCCTGAGAAATTTCCTGTATTATTAAGTATAGTTTTATTACCTGAGTCATGTTGGTCTTTATTAACTATAAATTCTAAATCATTCGTATTCCAACCTGTAAATGCTCTAGCTGCCTCGCGAATATCTTTCTCTTCATAATTGCCTACACCTAAAGTAAAAAGCTCCATAATTTCTCTAGCGAAATTTTCATTAGGAGATCCTTTAATATTTTGTCCAGCATCTAAAAAATATAGCATGGCCGGGTCTTTCGCTGTTGCTATAATTAAATTTCTAAAATTACCAGTAGCATGAAGTCTAAAAGTTTTATTTTGTAATAGTAGTTTTCTGTAATCTCTTACTTTAGTCTCATTATTTGCAAAATGATTATGCCAAAATAAAGTCATTTTTTCTTCTAGAGGCCTAGGAGAATTTATCATTCTATCTGCCCACCAGTATGCAACTCTTTTAGTTTCTAATCTGCTAGCTCTCAGCCAAAAGAAAAACTTATTCACTATGGGTTGTAGTTTTCTATTGCCAGATTCTTTTACTTTTATTCCAAGAGCCTCTCCGGTTTCTTTAGCTAGCTTAGTAGTTGCAGGCCTACTTGGTGGAAAATTTATTAGTCCTGGATCATGTATATCTGATTCATCAAATTCAGGCATATGTATGACTGAAATATTTTCATAGTAAACGAGGTGCTCAACTGCTTTTGGCAATCCAAGTCTAAATAAAAACTCTACTTCTTCAGGTGTGCCTCCAAATCCAGCTCTTTCTAATAGATGCTTAGCTTTAGATAAATCCCAATCTTGGTTTTCTAATGGTTTTAAACTGTCATGCCAATAATCTTTTTCTGAAGCTAAAATGTTTTTAGAAAAGAACAATAAAAATAAGAGTAAATAAATATTTATTTTACCTATAAAATGCCATTTAAATATCATATTATAATCCTTAATAAATTCGCATACATTTTATCATAAAAATTTATTTATTACATAAAAAAATATCAATTTAATATTTATTTATGTAATAAGGTTTTATGTTTAATAATAAAAACCAGTTTTTTTATATAATGCTTGTCCTATGTGCTGGTTATACAGTAAGTCAATTTTTAAGAACTTCAATTGGTGTTTTATCTCCAACATTAATGACTAATTTTAATATAAACCCTAATAATATGGGATTATTAGGTGGCGTATTCTTTCTTTCTTTTGCATTATTTCAAATACCAGCTGGAATATTGATTGATAGATATGGTCCTAAAAAAGTAATGTCATTAGTTATAATTTTTGCAGTTTTAGGATCAGTTATATTTGCATCATCAAATTCATTTTATAGCTTATTATTAGGCAGAGTTTTTATGGGTTTAGGTTGTTCTATCTGTCTTATGGGTGCTTTAGTTCTTATAACAAGATGGACTAGTAGTGATAAGTTCTCTAAGTTGGCTGGCATAATATTGGCAGTAGGAGGAATTGGAGGGTTATTAGCTACAACTCCCTTGTCATACTTTTCAGAAATTTATGGATGGAGATTATCATTTTGGCTGGCATCAATAATTACATTATTAGTTATGATGCTTTATCATTTTACTTTAAATGATAAAAAAGAAGATTTGGTTTTAAATGAAAAAAATGAGTCAATATCTATAAAAAATTTATTATTTATTTTAAAAGAAAGAAACTTTAAATATATGATACCTATGTCTCTTCTTAGTTATTCTTCTTTGGTTGTTATTTTAGGTTTATGGGGGGCTCCATATTTAAAAGATGTTCACGGGATGGATAACATATCAAGAGGTACAATTTTAATGTTAATGGCAATAAGTTGGAATATAGGATCATTTGTATTTGGAAGTTTAAGAAGCTTATTTGGAAGCTACAAAAGCTTAGTGATATTTGGGTCTTTAGGAGTAATTACACTACTTTGTATACTCTCAATAATTACTCAAATTAATAGTATATATTTATATATACTGTTTTGCGTATTAGGTTTTTTTGGAGCATTTAGTATAGCTTTAATTTCTCATTATCAGACTTTATTTGATAAAGAATATATGGGAAGAGCATTATCTACTGCTAACTTTTTTAATTTTGCAGGTGTGTTTTTTATTCAATGGTTAACTGGTAAAATAATTTATTTAATGGGAGGAGACTCTTCCGGCGCCCCAATAGAGGCTTATAGAGTAGCTTTTTTATTTGTGGCTATTTTACTATTAATATCTTTAATTATATATTTATTTTCCAATGAAAAGAAAAAAGATTTTTAATTTTATAGTTTTATATATATAGTTTTTCATACAAAGGAGTTTACTAATGAATAAAACTATTAAAAGTCGTGCCGCTGTATTATATGATATGGGTTTACCTAGACCATTCGCTAAAAGTAAACCAATAAAAGTGCAAACAATTGAAGTTGATCCTCCTGGATTTGATGAAGTTTTAGTTAAAGTTTCTGCCGCTGGTTTATGTCATTCGGATTTATCAGTTGTAAATGGAAATAGACCTAGGGCTATGCCTATGGTTTTAGGTCATGAAGGATCTGGAGTTGTTGCAGCATTAGGAGAAGGAGTTAAAAATTTAGAAATAGGAGATCATGTTGTATTTGTGTTTGTTCCATCTTGTGGAAATTGTATTCCATGTCAGGAAGGTAGGCCCGCTCTTTGTGATCCCGGTTTAGCTGCAGGTGGAGCAGGTACTCTATTATCAGGAGAAAAAAGATTCAAAATAAATGGTGATTTTATTAATCATCAAGTAGGAGTTTCTTGTTTTTCAGAATTTACAGTAGTTTCTTCAAAATCTTTAGTTAAAGTTGAAAAAACTCTTCCATTAGACGAAGCAGCATTATTTGGCTGTGCAGTAATCACAGGAGCTGGAGCAGTTTTTAATACTGCCAATATTAGAGTTGGATCTACAGTGGCAGTAGTAGGTTTAGGCGGTACGGGTTTAGCTGCATTAATTGGAGCTAAAGCTGCAGGTGCGTCAAAAATTATAGGTATTGATTTATTAGAAGATAAACTCGCTATTGCTAAACAACTAGGAGCAGATGAGGTTTATAAAGCTGATGATAAAAATATAGTTGAACAATTGAAAAATAGCTATAATGGAGGAGTAAATTATTCTTTTGAGTGTGTAGGTTCAGAAAAAGCTATGGAACTAGCCTATAAAATTTTAAAAAGAGGTGGAACAGTAGTTTCCTCCGGTTTATCACATCCTGAAAGAAATTTTTCTATACAACATGTAGACTTAGTGGCAGGAGAAAAAGTTATTAAAGGCTCATTCTTAGGAAGTTGTGTGCCTGATAGAGATATACCTGCATATATAGATTTATATAAATCTGGTAGATTAGAAGTTGATAGATTAATGAGTGATCATATATCTTTAGATGATATTAATGAGGGATTTGATAAGTTATCTGAGGGGTCTACTGTAAGACAAGTGATAATGTTTAATGATTAGGCAATATTATGGATAATATTGAATTAAAGGCACGACAAGATCTAGCAGCCGCCTATAGATTGGCAGATTATTTTGGTTTTTCAGAGGGAATTGATAATCACTTATCATTATCTTTGCCTAATCAAGACGACAAGTATTTATTAATACCTTATGGATTACATTGGTCAGAAGTTACAGCATCTTCTTTACTGGTTGTTAATGGCGAGGGGGAGAAAATATCTGGCGAGGGATATGCAGAACCTACTGCTTTTTTGATTCATGGCGCTGTGCACAGAGCTAATAATAAAAATAAATGTGTAATGCATACACACATGGAATCTGCTTTAGCGATTACGATGTTAGAAAAAGGTAGATTGTTAATGGCTGACCAAAATGCTTGTAGATTTTATAATAATATTAGTTATTTAGATGAATATGAAGGCTTAGTATTAAATAAGCATACAGCAAAACCTATTGGCGACTCAATGATTGAAGCGGATATTTTATTTTTAGCTAATCATGGAATTATTGTTACAGGAAATAGTGTTTATGAAGCTTGGGAATCTCTATATTACCTAGAAAAAGCATGTAGAGCTCAAATTTTGGCGATGTCTACAGGAAAACAAATTAAATCTATTAATGGGCAAATTGCAAAAAAAGTTGCTGATCAAGTGAAAGCAGAAGCATCTGGAGAGTCTGCTAACTCATTTAGACATTTTGAAGCTTTAAAAAGGTTACTAGTAAACAGCGGCCATGAAGAATTTTTGGATTAATTAAATATAGTAAATAATTATTTTTTTGATTTAGTCTTTGTTTTCTTATCTGTCTTTATTGGCAATGAAGAAAATGGATAAGGCTTTTGGTCAGTTTGATAGGTTATATAATCAAATATCTGAACTATATACACGATAATTTGGTTTGATAAATTAACTAATCTAGAATTTGGAATGCCCTCAAACAATTGAAATCCAAATTGAATAACTGACAAAGCTAATAATGGCCATATCAAAATATAAGCAATTATTCCAAAAGCGACCATATATAAAAGCCTTATTAAAGCCGGATTAAAGTTGGGCTTGTTAACATTAAATTTTTTTAAATTACTTATCATAATTACTCACCTACTATTTATACTATATAAATTTTTTTGTTGGTCAAATTACAAAATATTAAATAATTTTATAAATTGCTTGTTTCTGAAAATTATTTATGCCAACCTTTTATATACATTATTAAATATTTAATATTTTTATTTCTTGGGAGGAAAAAAATGTCAAATAACGTTAGTAGAAGAACCTTTATTCAAGGTTCTGCGACAGCTGGTGTAGTGGTTTCAGGAGCAGGAGCTATATTAGCTAATACCGAAGAAGCTTGGGCATTAAGTACTGAGGTGTTGTCCGGTGATACTGCTCTTTCAATCTTAATTATGGCGCGAACGCTTTATCCACATGATTTCTTAGGAGATCAATATTATGCTGAAGTTGTTGCTAACTTAGATGAGCAAGCTAAGACAGACTCATCACTTGTCGATAAATTAGACAATGGGGTGAAAGAACTTAGTAAAGTAATTGAGTCTGATAGAACTTATAACGTTCCGTTCAAGGACCAATCTTCAGGATTACAACTTCAAAATCTCAAAAGAATAGATGGGAGTGATTTTTTTGAAACCGTAAGAGGTGCAACTTTAGCTGGTTTATACGGCAACCCTAGAGTGGCAGCATTATTTGGTTGGGAAGGATCTTCTGTTGAGCATGGAGGTTATATTAATCGTGGATTTAATGATATTGGCTGGTTGCCAAAAAGTTAAGGGAGAAAGATAATGACTAAAAAATTTGATTTGAATGATGACAGTGTTGTAGTTGTAATTGGCTCTGGTGCCGGAGGTGGTACACTTGGTAACGAATTATCTCAGAAAGGTATAAATGTTGTTTGCCTTGAAGCAGGTAAAAAGCTCTCACTTGATGATATTGAAAACGATTGGGGGGCTATGTTTGGTAAACTCAGCTGGGTTGATAAACGCCAAGGGACTGGTGATCTTTTAGCAGGTTTACCCTTATGGGTATGTAAAACAGTTGGTGGTACAACAGTTCATTGGGCTGGAGCTAGTTTAAGGTTTAAAGATCATGAATTTAGAGCTCGTTCAAAATATGGAGAGATAGAAGGAGCTAATTTATTAGATTGGCCAATTGATCCAAATGAAATGGAACGATTTTATTCAATGGCAGAGGATAAAATGGGAACAACAGGTACTCATGGAATTCCTAGATTGCCAGGGAACAATAATTTTCAAGTCATGGAATATGGAGCAAAAGCTATAGGTTACAACGATGTGCATACTGGGAATATGTCTATTAATTCTCAGCCTAGAGATGGAAGACCAGGGTGTCATCAGATTGGTTTTTGTATGGCAGGTTGCGCAATAGGCGCAAAATGGTCTACTTTATATACAGAAATTCCTAAAGCTGAGGCCACAGGTAGGTTTGAGTTAAGATCAGAATCTATGGTTCTTAAGATAAATCATAATAAAGAAGGCAAAGCAACAGGAGTTGTTTATGTAGACGCAGATGGCAATACTCATGAACAAAAAGCAAGAGTGGTAGCTATTGCAGGAAATTCTGTTGAAACTCCTAGAATACTTCTTAATTCAGAGTCTAACATGTTTTCGGACGGTATGGCTAATTCTTCTGGTCAAGTTGGAAAAAATTTCATGCGCCATATGACTGGAACTGTATATGGGACAATGCCTGGTGCTGTACATTTTGATAGAGGCACCCAAATGGCTGGTATTGTAATGGACGAGTCTGGTCACGATGATAGCAGAGGTTTTGCAGGAGGTTATTACATGCAAACTTTACCAGGATTTGGATTATCTGCTATTGCTGGAAATATAGGTAATATGTCTGTGGATTCTCCAGGTAAATGGGGAAGAAACTATACTAGAGAAGTGGTAGAAAATTATAAAAATATGGCTGGAATGTGGCTCGTAGGGGAGGATATGCCTCAGGAAAAAAATGGTGTTACTTTACATAGTTCTGAAAAAGATCAGTATGGCTTGCCTATTCCTGTAGTACATTTTGAAGATCACCCAAATGACGTGGTTATGAGGAATCATGCCTTTAAAGCAGGAAGTGCTGTTTATCAAGCCGGTGGATCTAAAAAGCAATATCAATTGCCACCATTTCCAAGTACTCATAACTTAGGTACATGTAGAATGAGTGCTGATGCAAGAGATGGTGTTTGTTCATCTACTGGAGCTACTCATGATATTTCTAATCTATTTATTTCAGATGGAAGTTCTTTTACAACTGGTGCTGCAGCTAATCCTACATTAACCATAGTGGCTCTTGCTATTAGGCAAGCAGAAAATATGTCAAAGTTATTAAGTCAAAATTCTATTTGATATATTTTTGATTAAAAATATAAGGCGCTAATTATTCTTAAGTTAGCGCCTTTTTTTTTTATAATTTTTGATATAAAATAATTTTTAGATAATATATATATTTATTAAAGTTACTAGGATTTCAAATTATGCTAAAGGCTACAAGACCTGATAGACCACCTGTAGCAAATAAAGAAACTAAAAAAAGAAGTAATAATACTCTAAGGCCTAAAAATTTTAATTCTGGATATTTTAAAAAATATTTTTCCTATATAATTATTATAATTTTAGTTCTGTTTTTTAGTTTTATTTTTTTTGCACCAATGTTTATTAATCTTAAAGTATGGAAGCCTGAAATAATATCTATGCTAGAAGATAATACTGGAAAAACTGCAAGAATAAGAGGTGATATAGAATTAAAAATTTATCCTTCTCCTCAGGTTAAAGTTCATGACATAAGTTTAGTAGATGAAAAATCTGGAGTTATTAAAAATTTTATTAGATCTGATAGTATTATAGCTAAATTATCATTCTTACCTCTTTTGAGAGGTAATATTGAAATAGAGAGTATAGTTTTTGATAATTTAACATTAAATTTACTAAATACTTCAAATAAAAAACCAAATTGGGTATTAGAAAAATCGTTTAATAATGAAGAGCAAATAGATGACTCAGTTAATGATAAATATTTAAAGTTTAATCAAATTAAGTATCCTAATGTAAAAGTTAATGAATTTAATATTATTAACGGTACGATAATATATAATAATACATCTAAGTTAAATTTTAATAATCTTGCAATTAAGACTAGCAAAAAGCTAAATATAATAGAAGGACAAATAAATATTCAAGGTACTGATTATTTATTAAACTCATCCATATCTAAATCAGAAAATAGCGAAGATTATTGGGATACTAAATTAACAATAAATAATAATAATATTGATTTAAGAACTGACCTTAATATTAGTTATGATAATTATTTTCCAGAGATAGAAGGTAAAATAGTTTTTACTTATAATAATTTAAGAAAAATGTTTAATCTAGACTCATTAAAATATTTAAACTTGATTGACAAAAAATCTAAATTTATTGGGGATGTATCATTTAATTTCAATAATAATATTTTATTTTATTCATTGTACAACATGTCTGCTAATATTGGAGATTTATCTTTTACAGGTGCTTTATCAGGAAATAATGAATTAGATCCAAATATAGAAGTTGCATTGTCATCTAACAATTTAGATTTAGATATATTTATTGATCAAATAAATAATATTAAAAATAATTATAATAATGATAAAGTAGATAGTTTTAGTTATTGGGATAAACTTAATGGAAAGTTTATATTTACTATTGGTACATCAAAGTTGTTGGATTATCCAATAAGAAATTTAAGTATAGAAATCAATAAAGAGCAAAATAATTATATACTAGACTCTGGTTATGCCACATTTCCTGGAAATACAGAAATTAAATTTGATGGTATTTTCAAAAATAAATTTTCTATTTTTGAGGGCTCTAGCTCTTTAGCCAGTGAAAATATTAGAGATTTTTATAGATGGTTATCTATAGATTTAAATAATATTTCAGATACTAGGTTACAAAAAGCTAATATAGAAAGTGAAGTAGTATTTAGAAAAGGAGGAGCAACTTTTGCAGGATTAAGAGGAAAAATTGATTCTAGTAATATTAATGGAGAATTAAGGCTAAGATATGGCGAAATTAATAGTTTATTTGCAAATCTTAAAATTGATAATTTAAATTTAGATTCTTATTTAAATAAAGAGGAAATTGCTGAAAGTAATGATTTATATAAATCTAATTTATTCAATTTTGATGTCATAAATTTTGATCTTGAATTAAAAAACTTATTATTTTTGAAATCAAAGTATAGTGGTATAATTTTAAAAAATTCATATAAAGATAATGTTCTTAAAATAGATAGTGTAAATATTGCGGACTTTGCAGGTGGCGAGCTTAATGGAGTTGGTAATATTAATTATGAAAAGAAAGATCCAGTTTATGATATAACAATTAATGTAAATCATAAAAATTTTTCTAAATTCTATGATTTTTATCAATTACCTTATATTTTTAAAGACTTTATTAACAGTGAGGGATTACTTAATATTTCTTCGAAAGGTAACTTAAATAAACTTAAAAGTAAGGTGGTTTTTAAAAACCAAAATTCTAAAATAGATTATAATGGTATAATTGATATTGATAATTATTTGATTAATTCCTATCAGGGTGATTTAAATATTTCCGTTAGAGATTTAAACAAAATTATAGATATAGGAGTGGAAGGCGAGACTAAATATTCATCTAATTTTGAAATGAAAGATAATACCTATAGTTTCAAAAATATATCTCTTGATAGCGAAAATTATAATTATTCAGGAAATATATTTTTAAATAACAAAAAAGAGAATTTATATGATTTTGACATTGAGTTGAATGCAAATCTTTTAGATGTTTTAATTGTAAAAAATATTCATAACTATTTTAATAAAGATTTTAATAAAAAATATATAGGTGATTTAAAAATTGAATCTGATTTATTTACTATAAATAATTATGAAATATCTGACTTTAATTTTTTATTAAATGTAGATAAGGAATTGATAAACTTAAAAGAAGCTAATGGTAAAATATATGGAGGAAGTGTTAACACTAATGCTAAAATATTTATTAATAATTCTGATGAGTATAGTGGAAAAATTATATTTAAAAACATAAAAAGTGCTGAATTTTTTAAGAATTATTTTTCTTATGATAAGTTAAATTCAGAAATTTCATCTGAATTTACAATTAGTGGTAAAGCTAAAAATTTTGATGAATTTTTTATTAGTATGGTTGGTGAGGGAAAAATAGATTTTAAGAAAAATTTAATTAAAGGTTTAGACATTAATAAAATTACTACAATTGATAGTATTGAAGAAGATGATGATTTATTGAATTATGTCTATGAATCGTTCACTACTAATAAAGAAAAAAAAATAGATAACTTTACAATCAATTCAACTTATTCAGAGAATACTCTAATTTTTCAGGCTTTTGAAATTAAATTAGATAATATTTTCACGCTAATAGATGGGCAATTAAATTTTAAAAATAGGAATTATTCCTTATCCTCAAAATTTTTCAAAAATAATAATTTAAATAATTTCTTGTCTGTAAATTTGACTCGCTCAAATAATAATGTTGTTAATTTTGCTCAAAAAAGAAGTTCTATAGTTAATACAGATATCAATGTAAATAATCTTAAAGACAATACTGATGGTAATAAAGAAGATAGAAGCTTTGATAACTTAGTAAATGACTTATCAATTGAAAATGAACTTATTGTTACAGAAAAAGAGCTCGTTAAAGATAAAAATAACATTAAAATTAATAATGAAATATCTGAAAATATAGATTTATCTTTAAAACCAGAAGAGAATATTATCAAGCAGCCTTTACCTAACTTTATAAAAAATATTATAATAATACCTCTAAAAATTTATTATAAACCGAATATTATAGTAAATGATATACCTGTGCCTAAGCTTCCTTCAGAAGAAGATATACTTGATGATTTATTAGATAGTGTTTTATCGCCTAATGACTAATTTATATTTTTTTTTCTATTAGATATTATAATTCTGAAATATAATATGATAGTTTTAACCTAACTTTAAATTATGGAGGAATATTATGATAGAATTGTTTACAGCAGCTACTCCAAATGGATATAAAGTTTCAATTGCTTTAGAAGAATTAGACATTAAATATAAAGTAAGAAAATTAGATTTTAATATTGCAGAACAGAAAGAAGATTGGTTTTTAAAAATTAATCCTAATGGAAGAATACCTGCTATTATTGATCATGATAATAATGGCCTTTCTGTTTTTGAAAGCGGTGCAATATTATTATATTTAGCTGATAAATATAAAAAACTTATTCCTCTAGATCCTGTTGGAAGAGTAAAATGCATCGAATGGTTGATGTTTCAAATGGGAGGGTTAGGTCCTATGCAAGGACAAGCAAATGTTTTTGGTCGTTACTTTGATGAAAAAATACCTAGTGCTATTAATAGATATAGAAACGAGTGTAGACGGCTTTATGAAGTTTTAGATAAACATTTAGAAGGAAGGGAATGGCTTTGTGATGAATATACTATAGCCGATATAGCTAATTGGACGTGGGTTAGAATTTATAAGTGGTCAGAAATTGATATTACAGGTTTAAATAACTTAAGATTGTGGATGAATAGAATGCAAGAGAGGCCTGCTTGCCAAAAAGGTTGTAATGTTCCTCCTAGATCTGATGAAAAAACACAAGTTAAGTCGGCAAAAAGTATGATTCAAAAATAAATTATGAAATACCGAACGATTCAAAAAAGTCATTTCCTTTATCATCAATCACAATAAAAGCTGGAAATTCTTTGACTTCAATTTTCCAAATGGCTTCCATTCCTAATTCAGGGTACTCAAGGCATTCTACTTTTTTAATGTTATTTTGAGCTAACTCTGCTCCTGGTCCTCCAATAGAACCTAAATAAAAACCTCCATTTTTTTTACATGAGTCTGTAACTTGCTTTGACCTATTCCCTTTAGCTAGCATTATTCTTGAACCACCTTTTTCTTGAAACATCTTAACATAGCTATCCATTCTACCAGCAGTAGTCGGTCCAAAAGAACCAGTGACCATACCTTCTGGAGTTTTTGCGGGTCCTGCGTAGTAAATAGGATGATTTTTAAAATATTCTGGCATTTTTGCTCCTGAGTCTAATTTTTCTTTTATTTTTCCATGAGCCATATCTCTTGCTACAATTAAGGTTCCTGTTAATATTACTCTTGTCTTAACTTCATATTTGCTTAAAATCTTACATATGTCATCGATAGGTTTATTCAAATTTATTCTGACAGAATTTTTAGAAAGTTTTGAATCAGGTATTTTAGGGAAATATTTAGAAGGGTTTTTTTCTAGTTTTTCAATAAAAACACCATTTTCATTTATTTTTGCTTTTACTTGTCTATCAGCGCCACAGCTCACACCTATGCTAATTGGAAGACTAGCTCCATGTCTAGGAAGTCTAACTACACGAACATCATGACAAAAATATTTTCCACCAAATTGTGCACCAATTCCAAATTTACTGGTCATACTTAAAATTTCTTTTTCCATTTCTTTATCACGAAATGCTCTACCACTATTATTTCCATTAATAGGTAGCTCATCTAAATATTTACATGTGGCCAATTTTAATGTTTTCATATTCAACTCTGCAGAAGTTCCTCCAATTACAATACCTAGGTGATATGGAGGGCATGCAGCTGTACCTATATTTTTGATAAGCGGTTTTAAAAAATCTAATATTTGTTTTGTTCTAATTACAGACGGAGTTGCTTGATAAAAAAAAGTTTTGTTTGCTGACCCTCCACCTTTTGCTACAAATAAGAAATTATACTCATTACTATTTGTAGAATATATATCAATTTGAGCAGGTAAGTTTGTTTTAGTATTTACTTCTTCAAACATTGAGAGAGGCGCTAGTTGACTATATCTCAAATTATTTTCGCTGAATGCTCTATAAATTCCTTTTGACAAAAATTCTTCATCATCAAAATCAGTCCATATTAAAGAACCCTTTTTTGCGACAATTATTGCTGTTCCAGTATCTTGACACATTGGTAAAACTCCACCAGCAGCTGTATTTGCATTTTTTAAAAGAGTTAAAGCTACATATTTGTCATTTTCAGAAGCTTCATCATCATCAAAAATATGGGCTATTTGTTTTAGATGAGATTCTCTTAAGAAATGTGAAATTTCATAAAATGCAATTTTTGATACATTCTCTATAATATTGCTTGGTATATGTAATATGCTTTTTCCTTTAACCTTAGTTTTCTCAATTGGGCCTAAATCTAATTTTCTATAACTAGTTTTATCTTTTCCATATTGGAAGAGTTTTTCATAATTAAATTTAGTCAATTATTTATCCTTTTTAAAATCTTTAATATTAATTATATTCTCTTTATTAGAAATTTTATTTTCTTTTATTTTATTTTCATTGTAATTAACTTTAGGAAATTTCAAATGAAAATTTGCGAACGGATCTGAAAAAGATACTAATGAATTAAAAGGTATAGTTAGTGTATTTTTTATACCATCAAATGAAAGTTTTAAAGTAAAACTCTCTTTATCAACATTTAAATCCCAAAAAGAGTTTTCAATTACTATTGTCATTTCATCTGGATATTTCTTTCTAAGAGCATCCGATATTACTACGTCTTTATAATTTGTTATATAAGATATATAAAAATGGTGTTTATCAGGTAATCCTCTCTCAGATATATCATATAATAGTTTTCTAACTAAACCTCTCATTGCTTCAACAGTAAGCGCATCGTAGTCTATAGTAAGATAATTATCATGCATAAGTTTTTTAATTTCCAATTTCTAGAAGTGGTAGATAAATCTACCACTTCCAAGAGCGTTCTGTTGCCAGGTGCTTCTTATACCTCGCCCAAACGGTGTGACGCGCTGGGAGTTCAACCACGGTATTACTTACTGCTTATGCAGCAAGAGCAACCTCACGACTATTGTCGTTTGCAGTTATAAAATTGGCCCATTACGTAGGTACCATCCCGAGCAAAAGCAAATACCCTTCAATGCATGTCGATCCTATTTCACCCCCATAAATATTGGTGGAGGTGCCGGGTACTGCCCCCGGGTCCATTACATTTATATAATATCCCGTTTATTGCCATAGCTGATTTAAATCAGCATTTTCATTATAATAAATAGTAAATTTTAATAAAGGATTTTAAAATATTTATTTATAAATTAAAAATAAATATTTTTATTAGTTAAATTATCGTTTATATATTTATAATAATTTATGAACTGAGGCTAATTGATGACTAACTCAAAAAATAATCTTTCAAACGAACAAATAGATGAAATTAATGCTTTAAGAAATAGCTCTAGTGAGACGATAAGACCAGTTGCTAAAGGTATTGAAGAAATATTATATAAAGTTTTTCCTGCTTTAGATCATGGGTTTGTAAGAGTAGTAGATTATATGGGAGATGACCAGGCAATAGTGCAAGCTGCAAGAGTGTCATATGGAAAAGGTACCAGTCGTGTGTCTGAAGATAGAGGTTTAATAAGATACTTAATGAGACATAGACATTCAACGCCTTTTGAAATGTGTGAAATAAAATTACATGTAAAGCTACCTATGTTTATTGCTAGACAATGGATCAGGCATCGAACCGCTAGTATTAATGAGTATTCAGCTAGATATTCGGTTTTAGATAAAGAATTTTATATTCCAGAAGAAAAAAATTTAGCAGTTCAATCAAAATTAAACAAACAAGGCCGAGGAGATACTCTTACACCAAAAGATTCTAAAGAGGCATTATTTTTGTTAAAAAGAGATGCAGAAAAATCCTATGAAACCTATGAATATTTATTAAATGAAAATCCAGAAGGTGATATTGTAGATAAAAATAGAGACGGATTATCCAGAGAGTTAGCAAGAATTAACCTTACTTTAAATACTTATACTCAATGGTATTGGAAAACCAACTTACATAATTTAATGAATTTTATATTTTTAAGAGCTGATAGTCATGCTCAATATGAAATTAGAGTGTATGCAGATATCATCTATAAAATTATGGAGTCTTGGGTTCCAATTACAGCTGAAGCTTTTAAAAGTTATAGATCTGGTTCAGTTGAATTATCTGCTGAAGCTATGCAAGTTGTTAGACAAATGTTAGATGGGCAGCAAGTCGATCAAAAGACAAGTGGCTTAAGTGTTAGAGAATGGAATGAGCTACTTAATCATTTGAAATAATAAATATTATTCAAATTTAATTATAGGATCAACAATGTTATCTTGATCTAATTTTTGAATAAATTTTATTAGTTTATCTGAAATATTATCAAAATAAATAGCATTATTTGATTCTTCAAGAATTGTTTTATTTGGAAGTCCTTTGTCTGAATTAATACGGATATTTATATCCAAAGGTATTTCACCTAAAAAATCTACCGACAAATCTTTTGATGTTTGTTTTGCTCCGCCATGACCAAATATTTTAGCTTCTGCCTCACAATTAGGGCATATATAGAAACTCATATTTTCAACAATACCTATTATTGGTACATTAACTTTATTAAACATTTTTAGTCCTTTTTTAGCATCAATTAAAGCAATATCTTGAGGAGTAGACACTATTATTGCTCCTGAAAGAGAAACTCTTTGACTCATAGTTAGTTGAACATCACCTGTACCTGGAGGCATATCTATTAGTAAAATATCTAATTCTCCCCAATCTACATCTTTAATTAGTTGTTCTAAAGCTCCTTGAACCATTGGTCCTCTCCAAATCATAGGTTTCTCTTCATCAACTAAAAAGCCAATAGACATACATTTTACATTATAACTGTCTACAGTAGTAATTTTACCAATAGGTGTTTGTTCTGGTTTTTTATCTTTAAGTCCTAACATTCTAGGTTGAGAGGGACCATATATATCAGCATCTAATATTCCTATTTTTAAATTTTTATTAGCTAAAGATAAGGCTATATTTGTAGTTAAAGTTGATTTACCTACTCCACCTTTACCGGAGGCGATAGCTACAATATGTTTTATGCCCTCAGGCTTTATTCCGTTCTTTTTAACTTCTTTATTCTTCAAATTATTTTTGTCAATATTTGTGTTTTCTAATTCTGACGTTAGTAAAACATTTACCTCTAGAATATTATCGTAATTTTTTATTAATATTTTGCATTGTTGAGCAATATCTTTATATAAATGTTCACTTTCTTTTATCTGCAATATTATAGAAATTAGATTTTTATCTATAATAATATTTTTTACTAAACCGCTATCTACAATGTTATCTGAGGATTGAATATTATTTATATCTTTTAATATATTTTTTATTATATTTTCATTGATGTTAGTCATTTTTACCTTAATTTTACAATTTAAATAAATATAGCTTGTAATATAATATTTATATACCAATATATTAGATAAATGTTTTTAAAATAGAAAAATGTTTACTTTTAAGCTTGCAACAAATTTTATGATTGTTATAAAAATTTTTAAAAAATAAACTATAAAGGAAGCAAATATGCCATGGAATAGTAATGATGATGGCCCTTGGGGGTCTGGTGGAAGTGACCCTTCTGGTAATAAGGGATCTAAAAATAATAATCCGTGGAATAATAATAATAATTTAGATGACATAATTAAAAGTGCTAAAGAAAAAGCTAATTCTTTTTTACCAGGCGGTAAAAAAGGAATATCTCTAATTATAATAGCGATAATTGCAATATGGATGGTAAGTGGTTTTTATACTGTAGGACCTGAAGAACAAGGTGTAGTTTTAAGGTTTGGAAAATATATTGAAACAACTTCTTCGGGTTTAAATTATCATCTACCAACACCCATTGAGAAAGTAACAGTGGTTCCTGTTACAACCACTAGAAATATAGAAATAGGTTTTAGAAAGGGCTCTGATAGAGGAGGTCAAATTAGTTCAAGAAATCTAGATGATGAGTCACTTATGTTGACGGGAGATGAGAATATAGTAGATGTAAATTTTGTTGTCCAGTGGTACATAGGAGATGCAGCAGATTATCTATTTAATGTAAGGAATCCGAGTCAAAATATTAAAGATGGTGCTGAAAGTGTAATGAGAGAAATTATGGGTAGGACTAATATTGAATTTGCGCTTTCAGAGGGCAGAGAACAAATTAGGCAGGAAGCACAACAAATGCTTCAAGATATCTTAGATTCTTATAATGCTGGAATTATCATATCTTCTTTATTAATGCAAAGAGTTGATCCACCAGCAACTGTTATAGATGACTATAGAGATGTACAAAGAGCAAGAGCAGATAAGGAAAGATTGATTAATGAATCTGAAGCTTATGCTAATAGAATAGTTCCTGAGGCTAGAGGTGAAGCTTCTAAAATAATTGCTGAAGCTCAAGGTTACAAAGAACAAGTTATTGCAAGAGCAGAAGGAGCAGCACAGAGATTTATATCAATTTATGATGAGTATGCTAATGCGAAAGATGTAACTAAAATGAGAATATATTTGGAAACCATGGAAGAGCTGATGCAAAATACAAAAAAAATTATAATAGATAAAAATGCAGGTAGCGGCGTAGTTCCTTATTTACCTTTACCTGAATTAAAAAGTAGAAACAGTAACAATTCTGTTAGTGGAGATTCCAGATGACACCTAAAAAAATAGCGTTAACAATATTTATTCTATTATTTATTTTCATAGGAGGCTCTAGTTTTTTTTATGTTGATCAGAGAGTTCAGGCTTTAGTATTACAGTTTGGAGAGCCCGTCAAACTTATTAAAGAGCCAGGATTACAGTTTAAAATACCTTTAATGCAAAACGTAGAATATTTTGATAAAAGATTGATACTGTTTGATAATCCAAGAGAAGAAATTATAAGTTCAGATAAAAAAAGGTTGATTGTAGATGCCTTTGCTAGATACATAATTACAGATCCATTAAGATACTATCAGTCAGTAAGATATGAAGCAGCACTAAGAAATAGATTAGGGTCTATCTTAAATGATAGTTTACGTCAGGTTTTAGGTCGGGTTCCGCTTAAAGATGTTATATCTAATAAGCGTAAGTTACTTTTAGACGAAGTAGGTGCTCTAGTTGCAGAAGAAGCAAAGGAATTTGGAATTAAAGTTGAAGATGTAAGAATAAGAAGAGCTGATCTTCCTCCTGCAAATTCAGAGGCTATATTTAGAAGGATGCAAACAGAAAGACAGCAAGAAGCTGCTCAATTTAGAGCAGAGGGTGCTGAGGAAGCTAGAAAAATTACATCTGAATCAGAAAGAGAAAGAACAGTCATTTTGGCTAATGCCGAAAGAGATGGAGAAATCTTACGTGGACAGGGAGATGCAGGAAAAAATAAAATTTTAGGAGAAGCTTTTAGTAGAGATCCTGAATTTTTTTCTTTTTATAGATCTATGAAAGCTTATAGTCTGGCTTTAAATGATGAAGACACTACAATGGTATTATCACCAGATAGTGAATTTTTTAATTTTTTCAATGATATGAATGGAATAAAATAGTTGATATAATTTAATGTCTATTGATTTAAACTTAATAGAATTAATATTTTTTTTCATATCCATACTCTTCATAGGCGAGGGAGTAATTTATTTTTTATTTCCTAGTTATATGAAGAAAATGCTACATTATATTTTAAATCTAAATACTGATAATATGAGAATTATTGGACTCTGTTTTACTTTTTTAGGTACAATGATTTTATATATTATTTTATAAAATATGATCGGATTTTTTAGTTTTTAAGTAAATACATAGTAGTTCGGAATATTAATAAATATTAATTAAATAGAAATGTTTATTTAAAGTAGATGTTCTATATTATAATATATTTTAAAATTTTATAAAGGTAAATACATGTTGATATATTTAGTAAAAATTAGAGTTTTTTTATCCACTTTATTTTTAGTTTTAGTTTTTTCTTATAGTTCACTAGCTGATAGTTATCCACCAGATTTTTCAGATTTGTCAGCACGACTTTCTCCAGCAGTGGTAAGTATATCTACAACTATGAGTGTGGAGCCAAATGCACCAGGAGCTCCTAAATTTCCGCCCGGTTCACCTTTTGAAGATTTTTTTAATGATTTTTTTGAAAAAAGAGGAGGGCAAAGACCGCCTAGAGAGAGAAGGCCTCAACAAGCTATGGGTTCTGGTTTTATAATTGATAGCAGTGGATTAATAGTCACGAATAATCATGTCATTGAAGATGCTATATCAATAAATGTGATTTTAACTGATAATAGGTCCTTTAAAGCTAAGCTAGTTGGTAAGGATAAAAAAACAGATTTAGCTTTACTTAAAATAGATGTAGAAAACAGCTTACCTACAGTCGAGTGGGGAGACTCGGATACTGCTAAAGTAGGTAATTGGGTTTTAGCAATTGGAAATCCTTTTGGATTAGTCAATACAGTGACAGCCGGTATTATTTCAGCTAGAGGTAGAGATATTAGTGCGGGGCCTTTCGACGATTTTATTCAGACCGATGCTTCAATTAATAGAGGTAATTCTGGGGGTCCTTTATTTAATTTGAACGGCGAAGTAGTAGGAATTAATACTGCAATATTTTCTCCAAGTGGAGGAAGTGTAGGGATAGGTTTTTCAGTGCCTTCTAATTTAGCAAAGAGTGTTATATTTCAGTTAGAGAAATATGGGAAAACTAAAAGAGGTTGGCTTGGTGTAAGAATTCAAACTGTAACAGATGATATTGCGGCAAGTTTAGGTTTAAATGAAACTAAAGGAGCATTAATTTCTGGGGTTATGCCTGATGGTCCCGCAAAATTAGCTGGTATTAAGTCAGGAGATGTAATCATCAAATTTGATAATAAAAATGTAGATGATATGAGAAGCTTACCTAGAATTGTAGCAGAAACTGAAATTGATAAACCAGTATCAGTTGAGGTTTGGAGAAACGGTATGCCTATGAAACTTCAAGTTATTGTAGGAGAAATGATTGAGGAACAAGATGTATCTGCTAAACAGCCCCAAAATAACAATCCTGAGTCTTTAGAAATAGAAGAATTAGGATTACTTTTAAGTGATATTTCTGAGGACTTCAGAGCCAAGTTTAATATCCCAAGAGACCTAAATGGAGTACTTATATTGAATGTAAGGTCGGATACAGATGCATCAGATAAGGGTATTTTGCCTGGAGACATAATTTTAGAAATATCTCAAAATAAAGTCTTTACTCCTTCCGACGTAGAAATGAGAGTAAATGAAGAAATTAGCTCTTCTCGAGATTTTGCTTTATTATTAATTAATCGTAAGGGTACTCTATCTTATATAGCTTTAAAGTTAAGTAAAGAATAATTACACCATGAAGAGAATTTATTATTAATATTAATCTTTCTAGTCCAATAATAGTTATTGCCGGGCCGACTGCATCAGGAAAATCTGACTTCGCTGTTTCCTTAAGTAGGATATTAAATGGGGTTATTATTAACTTCGATAGCATGCAAGTTTATAAAGAGTTAAAGATAATATCTGCAAGACCTAATAGTGAAGCTGAAAGAATTGCAGATCATAAACTATATGGGTTTATTTCGGGAAAAAAAAGATGCTCTGCATTGTTATGGAGCAAAAAAGCTGTAACTGAAATTAATAAAGCCTTAAATAAAGGGGTCGTACCTATTTTAGTTGGGGGTACCGGTCTTTATGTCAAAACTTTGATGGATGGAATAAGCGATGTGCCTATTACCTCTGATAAAAATAGAAAAATAGCAGAAAACCTCTTACAAAATGATGGTGCTGATAATTTTTATATTAAATTACAAAATATTGATAAAAATCTTGTTAAAAATATTAATTTAAACGATAAGCAAAGATTAATCAGGTCATATTCTGTTTGGTTGGAAACAGGAAAGACTCTTCATGAATTAAGACTTGCAGACAAAAAAATAAACATGTTACCTAATAGTTTTCTTAAAATTCAGCTTTCAACAGATAGAGAAGTATTAAGATCAAATATAAAAAAAAGATTTTTTGATATGATAGATCAAGGTGCTTTGAAAGAGGTTAAAAAGGTTGAAGATTTTGATAAAACTTTACCTATTATGAAAGCACATGGCGTAAGAGAATTATTATCTGTTAATAAAAATGAAATTTCTCTAAAGGAAGCTGCAGAAATTACAATTAATCATATCAATCAATATGCAAAAAGACAGGAGACTTGGTTTAGGCATCAATATAATACAGATTATAAAATACTGAATTTTAAAGATAATATTGATAAATATTGTAGTAATGTCTTGTCTTTATACAGTAAACTGTATTAATAAGTTCTTATAGATTATATAAATAAATATAATTTTAAATTGTTTTTGGTAAATGTGGATTATTTTATGAAATTATCAGGCTCTGAAATTATTATTAAAACTTTAGCAGATTTGAATGTTGAGGTTATCTTTGGTTATCCTGGTGGTGCTGTCTTACCTATTTATGATGCTATATTTAAACAGAATAGAATAAGACATGTATTAGTTAGACATGAACAAGCTGCTGTTCATATGGCAGAAGGATACGCTCGGTCTACAGGAAAGGTTGGAGTGATCTTAGTAACTTCTGGTCCAGGTGCTACAAATGCGGTTACAGGATTAACTGATGCATTAATGGATAGTATTCCATTATTATGTTTAACAGGACAAGTTCCTACACATTTAATTGGAACAGATGCATTTCAAGAAGCAGATACAATAGGAATTACAGCTTCGTGTACTAAACATAATTACTTAGTTAAGGATATTAATGATCTAGAAAGCACAATAGCAGAAGGTTTTTATGTTGCAAGATCGGGAAGACCTGGACCAGTAGTAATTGACTTACCAAAAGATGTTCAGAATGCAGTTAGCAATTATAAAGAAATTAAAGTAAAAAGTATGATTTCTTATAAGCCTGCAAAAAAAGCAAAGATAAGTAATGTAAAACAAGCAGTAGATATCCTCCTTAAATCAAAAAAGCCAATAATATATTCAGGCGGAGGTGTCATAAATTCTGGAGTTAAGGCTTCAAATATATTAACTAAATTGGTGAATTACCTTAATATTCCTATTACACAGACTTTAATGGGCCTTGGAGCTGTATCTGCAAAAAATAAAAAATTCCTAGGCATGCTAGGTATGCACGGTACCTATGAAGCTAATATGGCTATGCATGATTGCGATGTAATGTTATGTGTAGGTGCTAGGTTTGATGATAGAATTACTGGAAATTTAAAATATTTTTCACCAAATTCCAAAAAAATTCATATTGATATTGACCCTTCTTCTATAAATAAAAATGTTAAGGTGGACATACCTCTAATAGGAGATTGCTACTACGTACTAGATATGTTGTTTAAGGAGTTAAAACAAAATAAAAGTAAATTGAACTCAAAAAGTATTGATAAATGGTGGAATAAAATAAATAAATGGAAGAAAAAAGATTGTTTATCTTTTAAAGACTCTAAAGAGACAATAAAACCTCAAAAAGCCCTAAAAGTTTTAAATGATGCTCTAAAAGGAAAAGATGCTTTTATTACTACAGAGGTAGGGCAGCATCAAATGTGGGCTGCTCAATACTTAGATTTTTATAAACCAAATAGATGGATGACTTCTGGAGGTTTAGGCACTATGGGTTATGGATTTCCTGCGGCAATAGGAGTACAAATCGCTCACCCAAAAAAACCTGTAATATGTGTTGCTGGTGAAGCATCTTTTTTAATGAATATGCAAGAACTATCTTCATTGAGACAGCTTAATATTCCTGTAAAGATATTTATATTAAATAATGAATACATGGGCATGGTAAGGCAATGGCAAGAGTTTTTTCATGGAGGTAGATATGCTGAATCTTATACAGATTCATTACCAGATTTTATATCATTAGCAAATTCTTTTGGGATAAAAGGAATTAGAGTTACAGATCCAAAAGAATTAAATAAATCAATAAAAGAAATGCTCGATCACAAGGGCCCTGTTTTGATGGATGTTTGTGTTGCTAAAATGGAGAATGTTTTTCCAATGATTCCAGCTGGTGCTGCTCATAATGAAATGAAATTAAGTGATAAAGATGATAAAGAAACACAAACTGCTGAGGGACTTGCTTTATTGTAGACAAATGTTTGGATATTTTAAATTATAGTTAAGGCTTTATTGGTATGTATGAAAATAAACAGTATCACCATGGTGACCTTAAAAATTTACTTATAAAAAGCGTATTAGATGCCGTAAAAGAAAATAATTTAGATAAGTTTTCTATTAGAGAAACAGCCAGATTTCTAAATGTCTCTCCAGCGGCGCCATATAATCATTTTACAGATAAACAATCACTTATTTTGAGTTCTATATATTTTTGTAAAATTGAGTTTATTACTTATTTAAAAAATAAAGTTTTATTGAATAAAAATCAAAAAAATAGAAAGCTAGCAGTAATTGGTAAAAGTTATTTAGAGTATGCAAATGATAATCCTGAGATATTTATTTTTATGTTTTCTCAAACTTTATCTAAAAAAGATAGATTAAATAATTACGAGGACTTCCATCAGTTATTTTTAGATGCTATTAAGGAAAGTTTTAGTTTAAATGATTTAAGAAAAAGAGTTTCTATGAATTCTGCAGTTAATTCTGCATGGTCTATTATTCATGGAACAGCATGCTTAATAGCTAGTAAAACTATAAGTGATCAAGAAGTTGATGGATATATAAATGGAAATTTATTTAATGAAATTTCTGCAATTTGGGCTGTTGGTGTTTCTAAACCTATAGTTTATAGATAATAGGTTTATGTTCTTGTATATTTAATATATATTATATAATTGTTTTATAATTTTACATTGTTATGAATTAAATGTAGATAAATATTAATTTTATTATAAGGATATATTTGTTGACTGATATAAACACACATACATTTTCTGTAATAGTAGATAATAAATCTGGTGTACTAGCAAGAGTAGTTGGAATGTTTTCTGCTAGAGGTTATAATATTGAAAGTTTAACTGTGGCAGAAGTTGATGAAGATAGAAATTTATCTAGAGTAACTGTAATGGTGACGGGTACTACTATGGTAATAGAGCAAATAAAAGCTCAATTAGAAAGAATCGTTCCGGTAAGAAAAGTTGTTGACTTAACCAATGAGGGGGCGTTTGTAAATAGAGAGTTACTTTTAGTAAAAGTTAAAGCTAAAGGGGAACGTAGGGTGGAGTCATTAAGAGTTGCCGACATATTTAGAGCTAGAGTTATAGATAGTTCAAGTCAATCTTTTGTATTTGAATTAACTGGTTCAGCAGATAAATTAGATGCTTTTATTAAATTAATGCAACCATTAGGACTTGTTGAAGTTTCTAGAACTGGTGCAGTAGCAATTCTAAGAGGTGAAAAAGCATTACTGGCAAAATAATTAATATTAATATGGAGAAGTATAATGAGAGTTTATTATGATAGAGATTGTGACGTTAATCTAATAAAATCAAAGAATGTAGTAGTTATAGGATACGGCAGTCAAGGGCATGCCCATGCAGCTAATATGAAGGATAGTGGAGTAAAGAATGTCAGGATAGCTTTAAGGGAAGACTCCTCATCTATATCTAAAGCTAAAGAAGCAGGCTACGAAGTTATGAATGTTGCAGAGGCAGCTAAATGGGCAGATGTAATGATGATGGCTACTCCAGATGAATTGCAATCTCAAATATGGGAAGAAAGTTTAAAGGAAAATATGAAGCCCGGCTCAGCTTTAGGTTTTGCACATGGGTTAAACATTCATTTTGGTTTGATAGATCCTAGAATAGATATAGATATATTTATGTTGGCTCCTAAAGGACCAGGACATACTGTTAGATCTGAATATTTGAGAGGTGGAGGTGTTCCATCATTAGTAGCAGTTGCTCAAGACTCAACAAAAAATGCACTTGATATTGGTTTGTCTTATGGCTGTGCAGTAGGTGGAGGTAGAGCTGGAATTATAGAGACTACCTTTAAAGAAGAATGTGAGACGGATTTATTTGGAGAGCAAGTTGTATTATGTGGAGGTTTGTCTGAATTAATTACAGCAGGTTTTGAAACATTAGTTGATGCTGGTTATGCTCCTGAGATGGCATATTTTGAATGTTTGCATGAAGTAAAACTTATTGTAGATTTAATGTATGAGGGAGGTTTGGCAAATATGAGGTATTCAATATCTAATACAGCTGAATATGGAGACTATGTTACAGGCAAAAGAATTATTACTGAAGATACTAGAAAAGAAATGAAGAGAGTTTTAGAAGATATTCAATCTGGAAAGTTTGCAAGAGATTGGATGCAAGAGTGTAAAGTTAACCAACCTAGTTTTAAGGCAACTAGAAGAAGAGCATCAGAGCATAAATTAGAAGAAGTGGGTAAAAAACTTAGAGATATGATGCCTTGGATAGCTGAACAAAAATTAGTTGATAAGGACAAAAACTAGCTAATAAAAAAAATGTAATATTTTAAAATTACATTTATATTCAAAATATGCTTGAATCCTTTGCTTTCTAGGCGCATATTAGAAGAATATATAAATTAGAGAGTAATAAAATGAAATTATTTCATTTAACTATAGAATTATTTTTCATGGGTTTATTAAAAACTCTGCTTGGGTCTCGACTTATTTTCCCAAAGTATTAGAGAATGCTTTGGGTTATAACGAGATTTTAATAGTCTATGGGAGAAAAAAATGGAATATGAAAAAAATAAATCATCAAGTAAGAGTTTAAACGATAAAGTTTTAATATTTGACACAACATTAAGAGATGGTGAACAATCTCCTGGTTGTTCTATGAATTTAGAAGAAAAATTAAGGATTGCTGAAACTCTGCAGTCGCTTGGAGTAGATATTATAGAGGCAGGTTTCGCTATAGCTTCTAATGGAGATTTTGAGTCTGTAAAAAAAATATCTGATACTTTAGATGGCCCTATAATATGTTCATTATCGAGAGCTGCTCATAAAGATATTGATAGATCAGCTGAGGCTTTAAGGTTTGCTAAAAGAAAACGAATCCATACTTTCTTGTCTACTAGCCCATTACATATGAAGTATAAACTTCAAATGGAACCTAAAGATGTATTAGATATGGTAATAGATAGTGTTACATATGCAAGAAATAAAGTAGAAGATGTGGAGTGGAGTCCAGAAGATGGGTCAAGAACAGATCATGATTTTTTATGCAGATGTGTGGAAGGGGCTATTAAAGCTGGAGCAAGAACTATAAATATTCCTGACACTGTTGGATATGCAATACCTGAAGAGTTTGGTTCTTTAATTAGTATGCTTAAAAACAAAGTTCCAAATATTGATAAGGCTATATTAAGTGTTCATTGCCATAATGATTTAGGTCTTGCTGTTGCAAATTCTTTAGCAGCAGTAAAAGAGGGTGCTAGACAAATTGAATGCACAATAAACGGAATTGGTGAGAGAGCAGGAAACACCTCTTTGGAGGAGATAGTAATGGCAATTAAAACTAGAAAAGATTTATTACCATTTGATACAAATATAAATACAGAAGTGATTACTAGATCTTCAAAACTTTTATCTGCAATTACAGGTTTCTCTGTTCAACCTAATAAAGCTATAGTAGGGGCTAATGCATTTGCTCATGAATCTGGTATACATCAAGATGGTATGCTTAAGCATTCAGGAACATATGAAATTATGACACCTGAATCTGTAGGACTAAATAAATCAACTTTAGTAATGGGTAAACATTCAGGCAGGCATGCGTTTAAATCAAAATTGAGTGAATTAGGATATGAAGTTTCAGACAATCAATTAAATGATGCTTTTCAGAGATTTAAAGATCTATCAGATAAAAAGAAAGATATTTTTGATGATGATATTATAGCTCTAGTAGATGATGGAATTGCTGACTCAGGAGATTTTGTTAAATTAAATTCATTATCTTTGGAATGTGGATCCAAAGGACCAGCATTGGCAAAAATAAGCTTAACAGTATTTGATAATATAGAAGAAATAGAAATTAATGGAGATGGCCCGGTTGATGCAATTTTTAAAGGTATTTCATCTATAGTAGAGGGGGATTATAAATTACAGTTATTTGCTGTTAATGCAGTTACAGAAGGTACTGATGCTCAGGCAGAAGTTTCAGTTAGATTAATAGAGAATGGAAGATCCGTTAACGGTCAGGCAGCTGATACAGATACTATGGTTGCTGCTGCAAGAGCATATATTGGAGCCTTGAATAAATTAATAATTAAAAGAGAAAAAAAAGCACTTGTAAATAATTCTGTTGGAAAATAGTAAAGGGTATATAATTTAATGTTATCAAAATTAACTGGACTTTGGTCAACCGATATGGCTATAGATCTTGGAACAGCAAACACTCTAGTTTATGTTAAAGGTCAAGGTATTGTTCTCAATGAACCTTCAGTAGTAGCTATACTTAATTCTGATGGTAGAAATAAAGTTTTATCTGTGGGTTTGGAAGCTAAAGAAATGCTAGGAAGGTCTCCTGGTAATATAGAAGTTATTAGACCCTTAAGAGATGGAGTTATAGCGGACTTTGAAGTAGCAGAAGAAATGATCAAGCATTTTATTCAAAAAGTTCATAATAGAAGGGCATTTACATCTCCTATAATTGTTATTTGTGTACCTTCTGGATCTACTGGGGTTGAAAGAAGAGCTATACATGAAAGTGCCGAAAGAGCAGGAGCTAGAAAGGTGTATTTAATTGAAGAACCAATGGCAGCTGCTATTGGAGCTGGCTTGCCTGTCACAGAACCAAGTGGATCAATGATAGTTGACATAGGAGGAGGTACTACTGAAGTAGCAGTTTTATCATTAGGAGGAATTGTCTATGCAGAATCAGCCAGAGTAGGTGGTGATAAAATGGATGAAGCGATTATAGCTTATATGAGAAGACATCATAATTTATTAATCGGTAATATGAGCGCGGAAAGATTGAAAAAAAGTATTGGCTCGGCTTTTTCTCCAGAAGATGGTGAGGGAGAAAAGTATACTGTTAAAGGTAGAGATTTAGTAAATGGAGTTCCTAAGGAATTAATACTTTCTCAAAGAAATGTTGCAGAAGCATTATCTGAACCTATTGGAACTATCATAGAAGCCGTAAAAAGAGCTTTAGAAAATACGGCTCCAGAATTGGCAGCTGATATTGTTGATAGAGGCATTATACTAACTGGTGGTGGTGCTTTATTATCTGGTATGGATGTGGTTTTGAGAAAGGCAACGGGTTTGCCAGTAACAGTAGCTGAAGATACATTATTAAGTGTTGCATTGGGTACAGGTAAAGTTTTAGATGAAATGAAAAATTTAAAATCAGTATTAAGAACAGCGTATTAAATATATACGTTTTGGAATAAAAAATGACAAGAATCTCTAATTTTAAAAGAGTTCAATCAATTATTAGAGAAAGAACATCTAATAATAAACTATTAACAATTCTTTCATTCGTCTTTGCTTTTATTTTAATATTGTCAACTATAGTATTTCCAAATATTAATTATACCATAAAAGCTAAAGTTGTAGATTACTCAAGTGGTATTATTAATTCATTATATTCTCCAATAAATACAATCAATAGATCCGCTACAAATTTATATAATATTATTAATGTTCATAATTTAAATAAAAAATTAAGACTTGAAAATCAAAAATATGAATTACTTAATAATGAATTAATTATTTTAAGGAATAAAAATAAAAAGTATAAAGAGCTATTAAATATTTCTAAAGATATTGAATATAAATTTGTAACGGCAAAAATAATTTCTAAAAGTAATCTTGCATATACTAAATCTGTAATTTTAATGTCAGGTAAAAATGACAATATTAAAAATAGAAGTCCAGTTATATATGATAATTCATTAATAGGTTATATTAATGATGTAGGGAATACATCATCAAGATTAATTTCTATAACCGACGCGCTAGTAAAAATACCGGCTATTATTGTTGATAAAAACTTAAAAATTATCGTATCTGGTAATAATAATAAATATTTAGAAATTTTAAATATAAATGATTTAACTCTTATAAAAGAGGGTGATAAAGTTTTCACTTCTGGAGATGGAAACAAATTTCCTGAAAATTTATTTGTTGGTACTATTAGAATAAAGAAAAATGGGGATTTTATAATAGAACCTTCTTTTGATCTTAACAGTTTAAATTATGTAAAAATTTTAGATTGGTCCTTAAAAAATAGAGGTATTGATATTAAAACAGATCCCATATTTTATGATTAGTTTGAAATATATGAGCTTTTATTCAATAATTATATCAAATTTAAAATATTTAATTCCTCTTTTAGCATCCTTATTCTTTAGTATTATTACAATTATGCCAATTATGCCTATAGGCTATGAATCTATAGCGCCATTATTAGGTGTAGTTTCCATGGCATTTTGGATAATGCATAGACCTGATATAATGAGTTGGTTTTTTGTAATCATTATTGGTTTTTATTGTGATATTTTATACGGGACTATTTTAGGATCAGGTGTTTTATCTTCAATTATAATTAGATTTGTAATTACTAAAGTTTTATATAAACTAGAGCCTATAAATATATATCATACTCTATTTTATTTAAGTACTAGTTTGTTTATATGGCTATTCGTTTCAGTATCTATAAATTCCATTATAAATTTAGAGGCTTACAATTTTTTTAATACCTTTTTTCAAGGATTAATTTCAATTATAATCTCACCTATAGTAATATTTTCTCAATTATATTTATTAAAAAAAATATCTATTTAACTTATGCTTAATGATAAAAGAATAAAAAATAAAATTTTAAGAAGAGTTTTGCTAGTTGGAAGCTTAAAGCTAGTAGTGTTTGCAGCTATAATAGGAAGACTATATAAATTGCAAGTTATTGATAGAGATAAATATAAAACTTTATCTGATAAAAATAGAATTAATTTAAAATTTCATGCTCCATTAAGAGGTAAAATTACTGATTCTACAGGTAAGATTATTGCAAATAATAAATCAGTCTATTCTTTAACTTATAGTTACTCATATATTCATAATTTTGAATCTACTTTGGCTAAATTAATAAAGTTGATAAATTTTAATGATTTAGAATTAGATATAATTCAAAGAGAAATTATAAATATTAAAATGACTAATAAAAATATAATTCTCAAAGAATATCTAAGTTGGAAAGAACTTTCTATTATCTATGTTAATATAGAAGATTTGCCAGGTGTAAATATTAAAAGTTCTTCTATTCGTGAATACAGTAGAGGATCATATTTTGCACATACTATTGGCTACACATCATATATTAAGGATAAAAATACTGAAATAGGTATTGAAAAAAAAATGCCTTTTTTTTTAAAGGGTCAAAATGGTATTGAAAAAATTTATGATAATTATTTAAAGGGTATTCCAGGTACTGAAGAAATAGAAGTAAATGCTAAAGGTAAATTTGTTAGAAGGCTGAGCTTCATAAAAAGTAAACCAGGAAAAGATATTCAATTAACAATAAATTCAGAACTACAAGATTATGGTCATAATGTAATAGGACCAAATATTGGAGCAGTATTAGTTCTTAATGCTAAGAATGGTGATATTTTATGTTCAGCCTCAAGTCCCTCATATGATCCAAATATATTTTCTAAAACTTTAAATACTAAAAGTTGGAATAATATTTTAAATTCAGCTAATGCTCCGTTAATTAATAGGCCTATTAAAGGTCTATATCCGCCTGGATCAACATTTAAGCCTGTAGTTGCTCTAGCTGCTTTAAAATATGGATTAATAGATAGTAATGAAAAAATATTTTGTAATGGTACATATGTTTTAGGAGATAGAAATTTTCATTGCTGGAAGAAACATGGACACGGAAAACTAAATTTATTAAATGCAATGGCACAATCATGTGATACTTATTTTTATGATTTAGCTTTACGATTAGGTATAGATAAAATTGCAGATACTGCTAAATTATTAGGTTTTGGTAAATATTATGACGATTATTATGGCATTTCTAAAAGTATTATACCTAATAAAGAATGGAAAAAAAACAATTTTAATGAACGTTGGCAAAAAGGAGAAACTTTGAATGTAGGTATAGGACAAGGATTTTTATTATCAACTCCATTGGAGTTAGCAATAATGACAGGTAATCTTATTAATAATGGTAATATTATAATTCCTAATATAATCAAATCTATATCAGGTGAAAATTTGAATTATAATAAAAATATTAAAAAAAATAATTTTAATATTGAACATTTAAATATTGTTAAAAAGGCTATGTATAGAGTTATGAATACACCAAATGGAACTGCATGGAAAAGTAGAATAGATGACAGAGGTTTTAAAATAGCTGGAAAAACTGGAACTTCACAAGTAAGAATAATCTCTGCTAAAGAGAGAGAAACGGGTATTATTAAAAACGAAGACTTACCTTTTGAAAAAAGAGATCATGCTTTATTTACTGGTTTTGCTCCTTATGAAAACCCTAAATATATTACCACTGTAATATTAGAGCATGCCGGAGGAGGAGCTAGTAAAGCGGCACCTTTAGCTAAGAAGTTACTTATTAAGTCTAGAAAGATTATAGAGGGTTTAGATACTGATCCTACAGTGTCATAAAAAAATTATGTTATCTGAAAAAATTTTACAGTTTAGTTCTTATGTTTTCTATAAATTATTATTTATAAATTATTTTATATTAATAATTTTATCTTTAATATTTTCTATAGGTATAGCTCTTTTGTATTCTGCTGCAGGAGGATCAATGGATCCTTGGGCATCTAAACAACTTATAAGGTTTATAATTTCAATAATATTATATCTTACAGTATCTATAATTAGTATTAAATTTTGGTTAGGTACGTCTTATTATATATATATTATTAGTTTAATTTTACTAATATCAGTAAATTATTTTGGTAATACAGGTTTAGGAGCGCAAAGGTGGATTAATTTAGGTTTTTTTAATTTACAACCTAGTGAATTAATGAAATTTGCAATTTTATTGTCTTTAGCGAAATATTTTCATGCTGAAAGAGATTTAAGTTTTTGGAATAATATAAAAAATTTTATTATTCCCCTATTTTTAATATTAATTCCTGCTTATGTAATATTTATACAACCAGATTTAGGGAGTTCATTAATACTGCTTATGGCTAGCTTAACAATATTATTTGTTATTGGATTATCTATATGGTTTTTTGTATTTAGTTGCATCATTTCTTTAATAATGGCTCCATTTGCTTGGCTTTATCTATTATATGACTATCAAAAAGATAGGATATTAACTTTTTTAGACCCGTTAAGAGATCCTCTTGGAGCTGGTTATCATATTATTCAATCAAAAATTGCCTTAGGCTCAGGTGGATTATTTGGTAAAGGCTTTTTAAATGGTTCGCAAAGTCATTTAAATTTTTTACCGGAAATGCAGACTGATTTTATTTTTACTTTATTAGCCGAAGAATTTGGAATTTTTGGTAGTCTAATTTTACTATCTTTATTTATAGTATTAATTATCTATACGATGATTATTAGTTTTATATGTAAAAGTCGATTTGCTTGCTTTATAGTTATAGGAGTAGCAATTAATATTTTCTTTTATGTATTTATTAATACTGCTATGGTAACTGGTTTGATACCAGTAGTGGGTGTTCCTCTTCCTTTAGTTTCTTATGGGGGAACATCTATGATGTGTGTAATGTTTGGTATGGGATTAGTTAGTAATGCTTATCTAAATAGAAATATAATAATACCTAGGTATAAAGATGGTTTATTTGGCTGGTAATAAATTAACTATAAATCTTTCCAACCAATTTTTTTACAAAACTCTTTATAATTACCATTAAAATTAAAAACTTTACCATTGTCATAAATAATTAATTTATTTGCTATCTTTTTTAAAAAGTATTCATCATGGGTAACCATTAATACTGATCCAGAAAAATTATAAACAGCATTCATTAAAGATTCAGTTGACTCCATATCCAGGTGATTTGTTGGTTCATCTAAAAAAAGTAAATTTACAGGTTTTAATAGAATTTTACCTAACATGACTCTGCTTTTTTCTCCTCCAGATAGAACAGAAATTTTTTTGTCAGCTAAATCTCCAGAAAACATCATATGTGCACAGGTTTTTCTGACTTTTGTTTCTAATATTTTATCATCTGCACTCTGGATTTCTTCATAAATTGTTTTATTTTTAGATAATCTGTCAATGTTCATTTGACCAAAATAACCTATTTCTGTTTTTGAATGTGTAGTAATATTACCAGAACAAGGATTCACTTCTTTGTGTAGTAGTTTTAAGAGTGTAGATTTACCTTTACCATTTTTTCCAATAATACAAATTTTATCTCCCTTATTTATTTTTGTGTTGAAGTTATTAATTAAAAATTTATTATCATTATATCCAAAAGATAAATTATTTGTTTCTAATAAACATTCTTTACTATTATAATTTAAATAATTAAATTCAAAATTTAAATTTTCAATCTCACTTAATTTACTTAAAACCTCTTGTTTTTCTAGCATTTTTATTTTTGATTGCGCCCTACTTGCTAATGTTGCCTTTGATTTAAATCTATCAATCCACTCTTGAGTTTTCTTTCTATTTTTTTCCTGATTTAACCTTGTTTTTTCATGTATAATTTCTTCTTGTTGAATTTGCTCTTTAATTTTTTTTGTATTTCCCGGTAATTTTTTAAAACCACCCCTATGAATATTTAATGTATGCGTTATTATGCTATCCATAAATGCTCTATCATGAGTAATAAGTATAATTTCTGATTCCCATGATATTAAAATTTTTTTCAGCCATTTAATAGAATGAATATCTAAGTAATTTGTGGGTTCATCTAAAAGTAGTAAATTAGGTTCTAATAATAATAGTTTTGCTAAATTAATTTTAACTTGAAAGCCACCTGAAAATAATTTTGGATCTTGAAGCATTTCATTTTCAGTAAATCCAAGGCCATTAAGTATTTTTTCTCCTTTCCATATTTCATATTGTCTTTCTGAATTTAAAACGCTGCATACTTCGTCTATTATGGTATCTTTTGTAAATTTTATATGTTGCTCTAATATACCTGCTTTATAATTTTTAGAATACTCTATAATTCCATAATCTGGATCTATTTGATTAATTAATAATTTAAATAATGTTGATTTTCCTGTTCCATTTCTTCCAATTAATCCAATTTTTTCTTTGGGATTAATATTAAAGTTAGCTTTAGAAAATAATTCATTTCCAGCGAATGAAATTGATAAGTCTTTTATTCTAATCATATGAAGCTACAAAAAATACAGTTTATTATATATAAAATATTTATATATATATATATAAATTCTGTCTTTATTTATATTTTTTTTATTTTGCATTTATTCACCATTTATCCAAATTGGCTAAATAGCTTTAAAATCACTACAGTAAGTGGTGGTTTAATAATTCCTATAACACCTATAGAGTGTATTTTTAAATAACTTTGATACTATCAAAACAACATCTGTAGAGAAGTTTAGGCTTCACCAACCTGCCAAGATCTGGCAAAGGTGGTTCAACGATGTGGCTTTAATTAGCAACAATAAGATCGTAGGAACCTCTATTGATGGAAATCATTGGAGGTTTTTTTTATGCCTTCAATAACTATGGAGGATACCATGAAGAAGAAACAAATAGATCTCGTACAATTTACTCCTGAAATGAATGAAGAACAAATTCTAGAGAAGCTTGAGCAACATCTTTGTAAACAAGGATGGACTATTATAGAGGATGAAGAAGTAGAGGAGAAAGATAATGGTTAAAATAACTAGTAAGAGTTGGGTAGAAAAAGATGATCCTATGTTTACTGACAGGTTTTATGTTAATTCAGTAAGAGAAAAAGAATCTGTACAAAAGAATAAAAAAACAGATAGAGTTAAAACTAGAAAAGAATATAAGATTAAAAGATGATGAAATGGAAATAATTAATCCTAAAGTAATTTATTATATATTGTATCATTTAAATAGAATACCTGATTGTTTAACTAAGACTATATTTAAATCTGATTTAATTAATAATTAAATTTTAGCAAACTAATTAGTTCTCTACAAATATTAGAGAAGATAGTAAAACAAAGTAATTGAATATTTTTACTTAAAAAGATATTTTGTAATATGCTAATAAGTGTGGGCCCTTAGCTCAGTTGGTAGAGCAGCTGACTCTTAATCAGCTTGTCGCAGGTTCGAATCCTGCAGGGCTCACCATTATTAATCTTATCCTGCAGTCCATCCACCATCTATCATTAAAGATGATCCTGTAACCATATTAGATGCGTCTGAGGATAAAAATATTACTGCACCCATAATATCATTCACTTTTGCTAGTCTATTCAACTTAATATTACTATTTATCCATTTTCTTATTTTTTCATCTTTAAGACTTTTCATTGTTAGATTAGATTTAATAAAAGTTGGACAGATTGTATTTACTCTAATTTTATGCTTACCAAATTCTATTGCCATTGATTTTGTAAATCCTTCAATAGCATGCTTTGAAGCTGAATATACGGCTCTATCAATACCACCAACATAGCCCATCTGAGATGAAATATTTATCAAAGAACCTGAACTATTATTTTTTATTAATCCTTTAGCAACTGCTTGTGTTAAAAAATATGCAGATTTAGTATTGATATCCATAACTTTATTATAATCATTTTGCTTTGTGTCTAAGGATTTTGAATGCTTCGCTATTCCTACACAATTAACTAATATTTCAAATGGCCCATTTCTATCTATTATTTTCCTTACCGAACTTATATCAGATATGTCTAGTAATAATTTTTGTACTGAAAAGCCTTTCTTACTTAAGGCTAAGGCTAGCTCATTTAGTTTGTCATTATTTTTTCCAGAGATAGTTACATTTGCACCAGCTTCAGCTAGAGCTACACTACAACCCAGACCTATGCTTCCATAAGCACCTGTAACAAGTGCTTCACGATTATCTAGTCTAAAAGAAGGTGTAGTTGGTAATTCAATCATTTATTCAGCAGCTTTACCATATGGTATATTTTGTCCTCCGTAGCGTCTAATTCTAATATTAGCTTGTTCAGCATGTCCAACAAATGATTCTAACATAGAAAGTCTTGAACAATATTTCCCAATTTTAACTGCTGCTTCATCAGAGGTAATTTTTTGATAGCTATGCGTTTTAAGAAATTTTCCGACCCAAAGGCCACCAGTGTAACGTCCTGCTCTTTTTGTAGGTAATGTATGATTAGTTCCAATTACTTTATCTCCATTAGATACATTAGTTCTTGGGCCTAAAAATAATGCTCCATAAGAATGCATATTATCTAAAAACCAATCATCTTTGGAGGTCATAACTTGAACATGTTCTGATGAAATATTATTAGCAACTTCTAACATCTCTTCGTAAGTATCACATAAAATGACTTCCCCATAATCTTTCCAACTAATGGAGGCCGTTTCAGCAGTTGGTAAAATAGTTAGAATTCTTTCTATCTCTTCTATAGTATTTTTTGCAAGTTTTTCATTGTTAGTTATTAAAATTGCAGGAGAATTATAGCCGTGTTCTGCTTGTCCAAGTAAATCTGTAGCACAGAGTTCAGCGTCAACAGTTTTATCTGCTATAATCATTGTTTCTGTCGGACC
>PTKH01000015.1 GCA_002937655.1 Alphaproteobacteria bacterium MarineAlpha9_Bin3
AGTGACTCAATAAGAGTGCTATCGTTAGAAATACATATTGATGCTTTAGCTTTCATTTCAGCAGTCCAATCAGTAAAAGTAAAAGCTTGGTCTGCTAAAAGAGTACCTGTATGAACTTCTATTACTCTACCCTGAAAAACATTATCACCAAATTGTTTTAACATTTGTGATTGAGTGGCATGAACGACATCACGGAAATCAAGATGTTCTGACATTTTTCCCTTAAAGGTAACTTTAACGGATTCCGGTATTGGCATAGTAACCTCACCTGTTGCAAGAGCTAATGCAACGGTTCCTGAATCGGCTCCGAAAGCTACTCCCTTAGACATACGAGTATGCGAGTCTCCTCCAATTATTATAGCCCAATCATCAACCGTAATATCATTTAAAACTTTATGAATTACATCTGTCATAGCATGATAAATGCCTTTAGGATCTCTTCCGGTGATTAAACCAAAATCATGCATAAATTTCATCAATTTTGGCGTATTTGTTTGAGCTTTTGAGTCCCAAACAGATGCTGTGTGACATCCAGATTGATATGCTCCATCAACAGTTGGTGATATAGTTGTCGCTGCCATAGACTCAAGTTCTTGTGCAGTCATTAATCCAGTAGTATCTTGAGAACCAACTATATTTACTTTTGCTCTAACATCTGAACCTGCATGAAGAGTAGAATTTGGTTCAACTCCTACAGCATTAGCATTAAATATTTTTTCAACGGCAGTAAGACCTTGCTCTTTGTGTGACACTTCTTTAGAAGGCGCATAAGCTGATTTTAAATTAATATTTAAAGTCTCGCTTGCAAAACTTTGTAATTTTTTTCCAAATACTATTGCGTATGAGCCGCCTGCTTTCATAAATTCTTTTTTTTGCGGATTAAAAGATGATGATATATCAACAAGCTCTTCTTTACCGTTTTCATCATATAATTTTTTATTTTTGGTATTTATGTTAAGAATAGTTCCTGTTTCTACTGAATACTTTTGTTCGAGAACTGGGTTTCCATCATTATTAATAATAGGATTTCCGTCTGAATCTAATTTTTTTACCCAATTTTTTAAATCAATTCCTATCCCGCCCGTTACACCGACAGTGGTTAAAAAAATAGGAGAAATTCCATTAGTTCCAGCAACTATTGGAGCATTATTAACAAAAGGTATATAGGGACTTGTTTTTTTTCCAGTAAGAAGGGCTACATTATTCACTCCAGACATTCTGGATGAGCCAACTCCCATAGTTCCTTTCTCTGCAATCAGCATAACACTTTTATCTGGATTTTCTTTTTGTAATTTTTTAATTTCAGCTTGAGCCTTTTCTGTAATCATACATTTTCCGTGTAGCTCTCTATCTGATCTAGAATGTGCTTGATTTCCTGGAGATAATAGGTCTGTTGAAATATCACCTTCTCCTGCCACATAAGTAACTACTTTTATTTCTTCATTTATATCTGGTAAATTTGTATAAAATTCTGCCTTTGCATAGCTTTTAAGAATATCTAGAGCTATTAAATTACCATCATGATAGGCGTTTTTAAGACGGGTAGTATCAGCTTCGTATAGAAATACTTGTGTTTTTAGAATTTTTGCAGCATCTTTAGCAGTACTTTGATCATCACTTAAAGCTAGATCTAAAAGCACTTCTACAGATGGTCCACCCTTCATGTGGGATAAAAGCTCTAATGCAAATGACTTTGATATTTCTTTGATTTTTATTTTGCCTGAAATTATTTTTTTTAAAAATTTTGACTTTTCTCGAGCTGCACTTGTTGTTCCTGGTAAAGTATTATATATGAAAAAATTAAGAGAGTCTTTTCTATTAATGTTTGTTTCATCTTGTATATTTAATATAATTTCTTTTATAAGGTCACCATTATCAATAGGTTTAGGTTGTAAATCTTGTTTTTTTCTTTCATTGATTTCATTTAGATAGTCTCTATACAAATTCATGTTTGTATCCTAAAAATATTCAAATTTTAGCGAAAATATAATAACTTATTTATATCTTTATTACAATTTAAGTCAAGGTGAAAGCAAGCATTACTGCCATATTTACAATATTAATAACATTTAAAATAATAAAATTAAATTTTATTATCTTTATAATTAATCACCGTATTCGGTTATTATATCATCTATTAACGGTAGATCTGCTTCAAGCCAATTTAAAGATTTAAGATCATTTATTTTTAATAATTTATAATCTGTATGTTCGTATAATTCTCCATTAAAATCTTTAGTTTTACAAACATAGCTATGCAGTTTTACTATAAAATCTGAATAACTATGAGTAATTGTCTTAAACTTTTTTTGAATGATAATATCTATACTTAGCTCTTCTTGAATTTCCCTAATTAAAGCATCAACATAAGACTCATTATCTTTTACTTTTCCGCCAGGAAATTCATATTTAAAAGAAACATAATCGTACTTACTATATCCTCTTTTTAGACATAATATTTTATCTTCAATAAAGATTATTGCTGCAACGACTTCTATCACATTAAAACCTAATTAATTTTTTAATATATTAAACTAATAAAAAATAATGATCTATTTAAATTTTTCTTCACGTATTACAATATGATTTTGGATCTAGATGTACAATGAAAAATATAGATGAAATTATTGAAATGGCTTGGTGTGATAAAACTAGTTTTGATGACATTAAGTCTTTTTGTAATTTAAAAGAAAGCGATGTTATAAAAATCATGAGGGATAATTTAAAAGCTTCAAGTTTTAGAATGTGGAGAAAAAGGGTTAAAGGTAGAAAGAGTAAGCATAAAAATTATAAAAAATTATAACTATAATTATTGTTTTATTTCTATATTAGAACATCCTTCTATACTTTTATTTCCGTTAGGCATAACGGTGTTACAAAAATTAGTTGACCTTATGAAAGCACTACTTAAATTTACATCTATTAAATTTGAATAAGATAAATCAGTTCCTATAAGTATTGAGCCTTTAAGTGATGACCCTTGCAAGTTTGAACCTTTAAAATTCCTACCACCAAGATCTGCATTTGATAAATCACATTTTATACAAATATTAGTATTTATAAGTTTTAACAGATCATTTTCATCGTATGCTTTTAATTCAAATGAAATTAAAAAAAAAATTAAATATTTTAACATCATATATTATTCCATATTATAATATTATTACTCTTATATAGATATAGGTGAATAAATGGATCATTTAAAAAAAATTTGTGTTATCGGTGCTAGCGGTTTAGTAGGTTCGAGTATAGTCAGATGTGGGCTAGATAAGGGATATATTGTAAATGGTACTTTAAGAGATGCAACAAATACAAATAAAACCAAATATTTATACAATTTAGTAAACGGTAATAAGTTACAACTTTACTCGGCCGATATGAAAAATGAAATGGATTTTTTAAAACCTTTTGAAGGAGTCGATGCCGTTTTTATAGCGTGTCTAATTCCTATATATAAGGGCCCAGATGGCACCCTAGCAAAAGAAATGTCTTATAAAAAAGGTTATAAAGAAATTATAAATCCAACAGTTGAAGGATGTTTAAATATTCTTACTACTGCTAAAAAAAAAGATATTAAAAACATAGTAATATGTTCTTCCACTTCAAGTACTAATCCAATACCAAATGTAAAACTTAAAAATGAAGTTGATCATTGGTCAGATGAAAAAATTCAATGTAGACAAAAAAAATATACTTCTGCAACTAAGACTGTTATGGAAAAAATGGCTATAAAATTTTGTAAAGAAAATAACATAAGATTATCAATTATTTTACCCACAGGTCTTTATGGAGATGCAATTTTACCAGAGCATCTGAAACATAATCCTTTTGCTTGGTTAATAAAAGCAATAGATGGGGATTATCCTCGTCATTTAGTAACACCTAATGATTCTGCTTCAATGATACATTTAAGAGATTTAGCAAATATGTTTTTGACTGTATACGAAAAACCAGATTGTAAGGGAAGATACTATGGTGTTTATGATAGTATTCATTGGCAAAATATATATGCAGAGTGTAAAAAACTTTTACCACAAATGAAAATGCCGGAACCTATTAAGGAGACTGCTGTTATACCTACAGGATTTGATTTTACGAGGCGTGATAGCTTAGGTATTAATATTAGAGATTTTAGTACAACATTAAAAGAAACTATAGATTGGATTAATTCAAAACCATTCGCTGATGAAAAAAAACAAAATTTCTAAATATTAGTGTGCAATGAAAGAAGCTTTTAAGAAATTAAATTTGGATGCTAGTTAAAATATTTTATCACTAATTTTATTTTTTTTATAAAAGGTGATATAATTAGAGCAAAAAATTGGGGAGAAATAATATTAATTATTTTAAATCAATAATATCTATATTTTTTATAATATTTTTTTGTAAATTGGCTTTAACTGAAGAATATATTAGTACAGCAAAGCAAATAATTGGTGAGTATTTAATTGGTGGTATTGAGAATAATACTCCTGATTTTATTAAAACTTTAGATATAGAATATATTCATTCTGATGATTATGATTCCACTTTCTCTTTAAATGCAGTCTCTTCTATTTATGAAGGAGATACAGATGTATTTTTTAATCAAACTAGTGTCTATCAACATGACGGTAACACAACTTTGAATACAGGTTTAGCGTATAGAAATTTATTTAGTGATAAAAAAATTATATTTGGAGTCAATGCATTTTATGATCGAGAAATTAAAGTTACTCATCAAAGGGTAGGTTTAGGTGTAGAATTGTTAACTTCGGTTTTTGACTTGAGAAGTAATATTTATGAATCTTTTTCTAAGACTAAACTAGTTGAGTCAAATAACACTGAAAAAGCATTAGATGGATGGGATTTGAGAGGCGATTATCATTTACCTTCTTCTATAGTAGATGATTACAGAGTATCTTTATTTACATCTTATTATGATTGGTCTGAAAGTGGAGGAGATTTTTCTTCAGATGGTTATAAAATTGGATTTACAGGAAGACCGTACAAAAATTTATTTTTAGAAGCCGCAATAGATGATGATGGTTCAAGCAATAAGGATTTTTACTTTTTACTGAACTATTCTTTAAAGTTGTATGAATCTAATAACGAATTAACAGTAAATTCTGGTAACTTTGAATTACAAAATGTGGAACATAGAATGTATGAAAAAGTAATCAGAGAAAATAGAATTGTTAAAGTAGTAAAAGGCGCTGTTAAAGTTAAGAGGGGAAATTAGATGAATATAAAAAAATTATTTTATATTATAAGTATAATTTTTACATTTTTTATAATTCCTAAGATGGTTTTTTCTCAGACATTTGATACACCAGAGGTATATATAGTTACCGTAAATAGTATGGATCTATGTGAAGATGCTGCCTGTGCAAAATATGTTCGATTAGGCGCAATTTCTAAGTCTTTTGATATAGCTTCAGCAGCAGCTGCAGGCGATGTGGGAACGTATGTTGAGGAAATTGCATTAGAAGTTGGTAAATCTTACACACATGCAAGATGGAATTTAAATAGAGCTATGACTGTTAAGGGAGGAGCTTCTGTTGGAGGAGGGGTTACATGCTCTACTGCGGCAAATGGAACAGCAGGAACTGAAACTGTCGCCGCTTATACGGCAGGTGACCAAACAGAAGCAAACTTAGCTCTTTTTATGGTTGATTTAGGAAAATTAGCAAATAGTGGAGGCCCAGTTGCTTCTGATTATACCTCAAAAGGAGTCCAATTAGTTAGTAATGATTTTCCATCCGCAACTACTTTTGATTATATTAAAGAATTAACTTCTACTTATACAGTGACTGAAGAAGTTCCAGTTATATCAATGTCTTTCAATGTTACAGATAATTTAGGTATAGGTTATAATAATTCTGGTTCGGCTTCAAATGGGGTTCCGAATAATAACTGTTATTATTGGGTTGAAGATCCTTCACCAATAATTTCTATTAAATAATTTTAATTTTTAAATTATATGATAATTTATAATTTTTTATTAGTTACTAATTTATGGAGGTAGGTTTATTGTTTACAAATATTAATAAAGTTTCTAATAGTTATGACCCTGATAAAGTACACTGGCGAAATTATAAAGACCCACATAATAAAGATTTCAAAATTGATTTTGATTATAGTCTTTTAGGTTTTGACATCCAAAATGGAAGGTTAGATATGCTTCTTAGATACCCGAAGGGAAAAAGCCATTGTAGAAGACATCGTCATATAGCCTCTACACTTACTTTAGTTTTGCAAGGAGAGCAATTTCTAACAGAGATAAAAGAGGATGGATCCAAAAACTTAATACATAGGAAACAAGGAGACTATGCTCTAGCAAAATCTGATGCTTCTCCTCATTTAGAACATGGCGGTGAAAAGGGTGGAACAGTATTTTTATCTATGCAGGCAAAAGATGGTATCTTATTTGAATATTTTGACGAGAATATGGACCATAGCTGGACAGTATCAGTCGAGGATTTTGTAAATAGCTGGAATGAGGGCTCAACTTATGGGTCTAAGTGAATTTATTTAACTTATGATTAATTATTCTATTGTTAGTAATGAGAGGTCTACTTTAGGAGAATCTCCCATATGGGATGAGAAATTAAAAAGAATATATTGGGTAGATATAGAAGGTAAACGTTTACATGCATGGTCTTATATAGAAAATAAAAACCTAAATTGGAATTTTGAGCATAGACTTTGTGCAATATCCTTAACGACTAATACTAATTTACTTTTATGTGCATTTGATACTTTTTTTGCTTATTTTGATTTAAGAAATCAGAATGTAAAAAAAATAAATAACCAGGTATCTCTTCCACCAAGCGTGCGCTTTAACGATGGCAAAACAGATGGTTTTGGAAGATTTTGGTGTGGAACCATGAGTGAGTCTGACCCTTCGAGACCAGAGGGTGCAATATATATGTTGGATAAAAATTTAGAAATTCATGAAGTAATAAAAGGTATTCACATTAGTAATTCTATTACTTCATCTGTGGATAAAAAATATTTATATTATGCTGATACATTTAAAAAAATTATTTATAAGTCAGAGCTATATGAAAATAAACCTTATGTTAAGAATTCATCAATATTTGTAGATAATACTGATTTAATAGGATTTCCTGATGGTTCTTCAGTTGATAGTAATAGTTCTTTATGGAATGCAGAGTGGAATGGAGGGAGAATAGTGCAATATAATCACCATGGAAGAATTTTAAACAGCATTAAAGTTCCTATGAAAAAACCTACTTGTGTTGCATTTGGAGGTCCAGATATGAATAAATTATTTATTACTTCTGCAAGAGAAAAAACTGACGGTATAGATTATATTTCGGGAAAAACTATTTGTATAAATACCTCAGAAAAAGGAAATCTCTCAAATAGATTTTTTATTAAATTTAAATAAATAATAAATTAATAATCTCGTATTTACTCAATAAATTCCATGTATGAGAGGTTATAATTGTTAAAGTTAATATAAATATGATTAAAAGTATCATTCCCGGTATAATTAATGGTTTAATGATTATGTTTTTTTTCAATTTATTGCCTAATTATGAAAAATTAATAAGTATTATTTATTAGCTATATATATGTTTAATATTTATCTTATGGAGATTATATGAAGAAAATAGTATATAAATTAGATCGTATTATACATTTTTAACGTATTAAATAGTGTAATTTTTGTTCATAATTTTAGGATTCCAAAATGATTAGATTACTTACATTTTTATATTTAATATTTATAAACACCGTTATGGGAGAAGAAATTTTGTTTGAAGACTTTATTAATAAGCCTGAAAAAAAATGGGAGTTTATAACTGACCAGGTTATGGGAGGTATATCAGATGGTAAAGTTGAATTTCTTTCAGAAGATAATAAAAATTTTGCCCGTATGTCAGGCTCTGTCCGATTAGAAAATAATGGAGGCTTCATTCAAATAAGAAAAAAACTAGATTTTAGAATAAATAAAAATAGTAAAGCAATTAAAATAGATGTCAGAGGTAATAATCAAGAATACTACATCCATATAAGAACTAGTGGAACTATTTTGCCTTGGCAGTATTATCAAGCATCTTTTATCGTATCAAGTGAATGGGAAACAATAGATTTAAATTTTGCCAATTTTAAGAGATCAGGAGTAATGTTATCAAAAAATATCAACCCTAAAAACATTAAATCAATTGCAATTGTCGCATATGGGCGTGAACATAAGTCTTTTATTGATATAGAAAAAATTATTATTTATTAATAACAGTTAAGAAAATGGGTCCATACTTTTTTAGTTTACTTGGCCCTACACCATTTATTTTTAGCATCTCTTGAAGGCTTTTAGGTCGTACAGTTGCCATTTCTACTAGGCTTGAATCAGAAAATACAACAAATGCTGGAATAGAATTTTCTTTAGAAATATTTAGTCTTAATTGTTTAAGTGAACTTAAAATTTCTATACTATTCGCATCTAAATTTAATGCTTCTTTCATTATTTTTAATTTAGGAGCTTGAGATTTTTTAGTTTCAATTTTTTTATAGTTAAAATATTCTTTATCTTTTAATATTTGATAGCCAGATTCTGTTATTTGTAAGCATCCAAATTTTTTAATATTTATGATTAGATGGCCTGCAGAAATTAATTGCCTAATAAAACCTTGCCAAAAATCTATTTTATAGTCACTTCCAATACCAAAAGTTTTAACTTTATCATGATTTTTTTGTAGGATTTTTTCAGTTTTATTTCCTAATAAAATATTTATAATATGTTGCGCCCCAAAAATTTGCCCAGATCGGTATATTGCAGATAAAACCATTTGTGCCAATTTAGTCCCATCTAACATTTTGGGTGGGTTAATACAGTTGTCACAATTTTTACACTCTTTCACTTTTTCATCAAAATAAGCCAATAGAGATTTTTTTCTACATGTAGGTGTTTCACAATATGCTAATAAACTATCTAGTCTTTTATTTTCTCTTAATTTATGTTGGATGTTTTCACCATCACTTTCTATAAAACGTCTCCTTTGAAATAAATCATTTAGTCCATAAAGTAAAAGCGTGTCTGCAGGGTGCCCATCTCTTCCTGCTCTTCCAATTTCTTGATAATAGGCTTCAATACTTGATGGTAAACTAAGATGTGCCACGAATCTAACATTTGCTTTATCTATTCCCATGCCAAATGCAATAGTTGCTACTATAATAACTCCTTCTTCATTCATAAAAATTTCTTGATTTTTTTTTCTAATTGTTCCTTCTTGGCCAGCATGATATGGGATTGATCTATGATTATGTTTATTGAGAAATATTGAAACATCCTCAGTTTGTTTTCTTGATAGACAATATATTATTCCAGATTCTTTACTTTTGTTTTCTAAAAAAAAAAGTATCTGCTTTTTCCAATTATCTTTTTGTTCTACAGCTAAGCTTAAATTTGGTCTGTCAAAACCTTGAACAAATATTTTAGTATCATTTTTATTTAGTTTTTTAACTATATCCTCTCTAGTAATTTTATCTGCTGTAGCAGTAAAGCCTGCTATAATTGCATTAGGATATATTGTAGACAATTTAGAAAGTTGTTCATATTGAGGTCTAAAACTTACACCCCATTTGGAAATACAGTGCGCTTCATCAATTGCAAACATATCAATATCTATATTACTGAGCTCTGTTAAAGTTTTATCACTCATTAAATTTTCAGGAGATAAATATAATATTTTTATCTTACCATTTTTAAAATTATTTATTGTTTCTTTATTTAATTTATCTCCACGATGAGAATGAATTCTATCTGCCGATACTCCTATTTCCTTTAAGGCTAAAATTTGATCATCCATTAAGGCAACTAATGGAGAAACTACTATAGTGCCTCTCTTAAATATTAAGGCCGGAATTTGATAACATAGTGATTTTCCCGCACCTGTAGGCATAACAGCGAGTATATTATTTTTATTAAGTAACATATTTATAATTTCTTCTTGTCCAGAGCGGAAAGAATTGTATCCAAATACATTGTTAAGTATTTGTAAAGCTTGCATTATACATCCATATTATTAGGTTACTCATATATATTATAATTTTAGTATTTTATTATTACAATTAATATCATATTTAAATAGCTTGCTATTAAATAATGTATATGATATCGCCGCTATTATTACTTAGCATTAAAATGAAATAGTCCTTATAAAAATTAATAGAAGGCATTTTAAAAGCGCCTAAGATTCAATTAGAAAGTGTAGTTATATGAATTTTAAAGATTTAGGGCTTTCAGGTCCAATACTAAGAGCTATTACTTTTGAAAATTACAATAAACCAACACCTATACAAATATCAGTTATTCCAAAATTTCTAAATAATGATGATATAATAGGTATAGCTCAGACTGGCACAGGTAAGACAGCAGCTTTTGTTCTTCCTATTCTGGAAAGATTGATAAAAAAAAATACTAAAAATATAGAAAAAAAATTTCCTGTCCTTATTCTTGTTCCTACTCGAGAATTAGCTATGCAAATAGTTGATAAAATTAGTATCTATGGAAAAATTATTAGGCCGAAAACAGTTTTAGTAGTTGGAGGTGCTAAGCCAGGACCGCAGATAAAATCATTAAAAAAAGGGGCAGATATAGTAGTAGCAACTCCCGGAAGATTATTGGATCATGTGCAATCTAAAGTAGCAATTTTAAGTGAAACAAATACTATAATATTAGATGAAGCAGATCAAATGCTAGATCTCGGTTTTATGCCAAGCATTAAGTCAATCATTTCTAATTTACCAAAAGATAAACAATCAATACTTTTATCTGCGACAATGCCAAAATCGGTTCGAATGTTAGCAGATAGCTTTCTAAAAAATCCACAAGAAATAAATGTGGCGCCTGCTGCAACACCAATAGAATTGATCGACCAAAGAGTTTTTTTAGTAAAAAGAGAAGCGAAAATTAAATTTATTCAAGATATATTTAATAATCATAATATTTATAAATCTATTATTTTTGTACGGACTAAGATAGGTGCTAATAAATTAGCTTTTAAACTAAATAAACTTGGCATCAAAGTAGATGCCATTCATGGCGATAAAAGCCAGAGTCAGAGAAATAGAACATTAAAAAATTTTAGAATTAGTAAATTAAATATCTTAATAGCAACAGATATTGCTGCTAGAGGAATAGATATAGAAGATATATCTCATATTATAAATTACGATATGCCTAATGACTCTGAAATATATGTTCATCGTATTGGTAGAACTGCTAGAGCTGGAAAGAATGGAATGGCAATTTCTTTATGTGAGATATCCGAAAAAAAGAAACTTCAGTCTATAGAGAATTTAATTAATTATTCCTTAAATGCAACGGTTTTAAATATTTCTGATAATCTTGTATTGGATAAAATTAAACAAAATATAAATTTTAAGAATAAAACTAATGATATAAATATTAATAAAAAAAGTAAAAGTATAAAAAAGAAAAGCACAGCAAAACTTTTTAATAAAAAAGCTAAAAAACGATTTGCAAAAAAAAGAAAAAAGAAAAAAAGTGAGGAAGTTCAAAATTTTAGTCCTAAAAACAATAATAAAATATTTAGTGATGAAGATAAAAAAACAAATAATAATAAAACAGTGTTTAAGAAAAAAAATAGAAATAGGCTTTTAAAAAATAGGTTTAAGAAGGGAAGGAAAGAATTTAATTTAGATTCAAGTTTTTCAGGAAAATTTTAGGATTAATATTTAACTACTTTAATTTGAACCCAACATAATTATTCTTAGACACTTTATTGCATTTTTCAACATATTTAGCATAGCCCCCAACATAAGGCATGAAATTTTTAGCTTTACCCTCTATATTGCCGCCTATATACCAAGAGCTACATGATGAACGTACATGATCAATAGAAACTTCTTGATTATGTTTATACCAGTACTCTTCAGCTTCTTGGGTTGGTTCTATAAAACTTTTATTATTAATTTTCATATAATTAATACAGTCAAATACCCAGTTAACATGTTGTTCTATCGAAACTATCATATTCGTTAAAACTGAAGGACTTCCCGGTCCTGAAATAGTAAATAAATTTGGAAAACCTGCGGAAGCTATTCCTAAGAAGTTTTTTGGACCCTCTGACCATTTATTTTTAAGTTTAATGCTATTTATTCCCTGTATATCAATATTAAATAAAGTACCAGTCATAGCATCAAAACCAGTAGCTAAAATTATTACATCCACTTTAAAATTATTATTTTTAGTAGATATGCCATCTTTATTAAATTCTTTGATAGCGTCTTTTTTTATATCTATAAGTGAAATATTAGGCTTATTATATGTTTCATAATAATTACTATCTACCGCTAATCTCTTGCAGCCAATAGGATAGTTAGGAGTTAATAATTTTGCAGTATTAGTGTTCTTAACTAATGATTTTATTTTTTTTCTAACAAATTTTGCTGCAGTTTCATTAGCTTTTCTATTAAAATTTAAATCTTCAAAGGCGGCAATAAAAGGAACTCCTCCATCATTCCATCTTTCTTCATATATAGCTTCTCTTATATTTTCTGATACGTCTAATGCAGATTGTTTATTTAATGGTAAGGCCATAGCTGCAACTGAATTTTGAGCTTTTAATCTGAATTTAGAATAGTTATATTTTATTTCTTCAACATATAAATCATTATCGTATCCTATAGGTTCTCTCATATGTTTTTTATTTTTTCCTTTTAAATATTTAAGCGAAGCATTTCTTGCCGGCACCGTATAGTGAGGAGTTCTTTGAAAAACATATAGATGTTTTACTTTTTTTATGATTTCAGGAATGCATTGAATTGCTGAAGAACCTGTTCCAATTATACCCACTACTTTATTACTTAGATTTACATTATGTTTAGGCCAGTTACCTGTATGCAGTATATCTCCATTAAAACTTTTTAAATTTTTAAAATTGGGCTTATTTAAAGTAGAAAGACATCCTGTAGCCATTATACAAAATTTAGTTTTTATTAATTTATTCTCATGGTCTTTTAATTCCCATATATTTTTATCTTCAATAAATTTAGCGGCTTTTATCTCAGTATTAAATAAAATATTTTTTCTTAGTTTAAAACGGTCTGCGACATGACTTGCATACTCTAAAATTTCTGGCTGAGTAGCATATTTTTCAGTCCATTCCCAATCTTCCTGAAGCTCTCTAGAAAACTGGTATGAGTATTGCATGCTTTCCACATCACATCTGGCTCCTGGATACCTATTCCAATACCAAGTGCCACCAACATCTGAACCTCTTTCTATTGCAATAGCATTTAAATTATAAGACTTTGCTTTGAATAGGCTATATAGACCTGCAAAACCTGCTCCAATTATTACTACGTCATAAATATTTTTACTATTTAACATTTTTTATCCAATTAATAATTTAAATATATTATATTTTTTTATTACTCTCTATTATTTTTTATTAAATAAAAAAAATGATCTATTACATAACTTACTTCGTAATTTATTAAAAATAAGGAGTAAAATAATGTTAAAAGAATCTTATGCGGCCGTAATGAGCTCTAATACTAACCCTTTAAATGGGTTACCTAAGATGGTTAGATTTCAACTAATGACAAGTTTAGCTTTCATGTGGTCATTTATTTTCACTATGTGGATTGGATCTATACAGTTTTTTGGACCATCTGCAGTAGTCCATACTTTAGTTTTGATAGGAGTATTTTTTACAGCTGAGATATTTAAAAAAGCAAATAAATAATATTAATTTTGTTGATGATTAGAAGTTCTTACTTAAAGTTAAAATTACTATTAATTTTAATAGTATGTTTGGTGCCTTTCTACTCTTATGCAGATAGTACAAATGGAGAATCCCTTTTTAACAGAAATTGTGCTACTTGTCATAAGAGAACGGCCCCAAATATTTTAGGAACTAACTTAAAAGAAAAAACCTTTCTCATGATAGTTAAACATGGAAGAGCTGGAACTATGATGGGCTCTTTTAAAAGCAAATTCACTGATAAAGAAATTTTAGATATTTACACTTATCTTATAAAAAAATAACTATTTTTCCCATAATGAGTTTATAAAACCGTTATCCTTGCTCAAAAAGTTATACTCTATTTTAAATCCAGTTTTATATGCAACATATTCTATATCTTTTAGAGAAAATTTAAATGAATATTCTAAATGTATTGGCTCATTACATTCAAAAGAATATTTTTTATTTAATAATTCTATGTATACGGTTTGCCTCTTGGTTGAAATTAAAAAACTTTCCATTGCTCCTAATAAAGGGTTGTACGTTCCATAATGTATAAAGTTATTTAAATTAAAATCTCCTTTTAACTGCTTATTTATTCTAGATAATAAATTTAAGTTAAATTTTTCCGTAAATTTACTTGAGTCATTATAAGCTTTATTAAGTTTCTTAGGGTCTTTTTTTAAATCAAATCCAGTCAAGATATAGCTTTTATTTTTAATATTATTATAAATATTTTTCATAAATTTTATTGACTGTTCTCTTTCAAAATTGCCTATGTTTGACCCTAAAAAAAGAATTAATTGCTTGTTTTTAGATAATTTTTTAACAAATTTAAGTCCTTCAAAATATTCACTAACTATTCCATTTATATTAAGGTTATTGTTATTTTTGAAATTTTTATTTAGTAATTTAAGTGCTTTTAAAGATATATCTATAGGATAATAATTTACAAAACATCCATATTTTATAAAACCGTCAATAATGATTTTACTTTTACTGCCATCTCCAGGACCTAGTTCTATTATATCTATTTCATCTAACTTAAATAATTTAGGTAATTTAGATTTAATTTTATTTAATATTTCTATTTCTTTTCTTGTCAGATAATAATCTGGATGTTGAGTAATTTTTTGAAATATTTTTGATCCTTTATCATCATAAAAATATTTAGAGGAAAGAGCTTTGTTTTTTAAGCTAAGACCTTTATCTATATCTCTTGCAAATATATTAATAATAGGTTTTTGTTTTTTATTTATTTTTTGTTGTATTATTTTAATTTTCATTAAATATCTCTTGCTAATCTAATTCCTGAAAACATCCATCTTTGATGCGGTTCATAAAAGTTTCTATATGTACTCCTAATATGGTTTTTAGGACTGGCAATACATCCTCCTTTTAATACGAATTGTCCACACATAAACTTTTCATTGTATTCTTCTATATTCTCATTAAAAGATTTAAATCTTGGATATGAGGAATAATGACTTTTAGTCCACCACCATAGATTATTCATAACAAGATTTATATCATTTGCGTGATAAATGTATTTATCAGTATGTAAAGTATTATTTTTTGAAGTATTGTTATTTAAAAATATTTCTGATTCTTCTTCTGTTGGTAGGCGACTATTTGCCCATTTTGCATAGGCAGATGCTTCATAATAATTTATATGACATACAGGAGCATCGCCATCTAAAGCTTGAAGCCCGTGTAAAGTAAACTCTTTTATATTTTTCCTATTAATAATATTCCAATATTTTGGAGAATTTACTTTATATTTATTTACCCAATCCCAACCTTTACTTAACCAATATTCTGGTTTTTGATAGCCTTTTGATTCTATAAATTTTTTAAATTCATCATTAGTTACAAACTGTGTATTTATTTTAAAAGAATGAATATAGGTTTTATGCCTTGGTTTTTCATTATCATATGCAAAACCTTTATTTTTTGCACCTACATAGTATAAACCATTACTAAAAGTTTTCCATTTCTTATATTTACGTTTGATTTTTGGTACTTTATTTTTAAAAAGACTTATTTTCTCTAAAGTGATATTTAATATATACTTAATATCCATTAATATTAATTCTTGGTGTTGTTCTTCATGATTAATTCCTAACTCCAAAAGAAAGTTAATTTCTTTATTATTATTATTTATAATGAGTTTTTTGATTTCATCATTGATATATTTTCTATATTTTTTAATCTCTGAAACAGTTGGACGGGATAGATGACCTCTTTTATTTTGACTCCAATGGTTACCTAATGATTTATAATAGGAATTGAAAATAGTATTATAAGAGTTGTTGTATCTTATATATTTTTTATTAAATTTTAATAAAATTATCACTTCAAAAAACCATGAAGTATGTCCCAGGTGCCACTTAATAGGACTTACCTCATCACTAGGTTGTACTACAAAGTCTTCTGTTTCTAAGTTTTCACATAAAGAAAGTGTTTTCTCTCTAACATTAATAAAGCGTTGAAGTAATTGTTTTTTATTCATTTAATTGTCAATTTTTTATATATATAAAGTACTTAGTTTTTTTATTAGACTATATCTTAGTATTTAAAAATAAATTATATAAGATAATATAATAAATAAAGTAGTATTTTATATATAGGAATAAATAATTTTATGAATATTAATGCTGTAAATTTTGATAATAGTTATGCTCGTTTACCTAAAAAATTTTATTCTAATGTTTTGCCAACTCCTGTTAAAAAGCCAAATATTATAAAGTTTAATACACTATTGGCAAGGGACTTAGGTTTACAATTAAATGATATAGAAAAAGAATTATTCTTGTCAGGTAATTCATTATTATCTAATTCTATTCCAATAGCTATGGCTTACGCAGGTCATCAATTTGGGCATTGGGTTCCGCAATTAGGTGATGGGAGGGCTATTCTTTTAGGAGAGATAATAGATAAAAAAGGATTTAGACGGGATATTCAATTGAAAGGTTGTGGCCCTACCCCTTATTCTAGGATGGGAGATGGCAGAGCTTGGCTGGGACCTATTCTAAGAGAATATATATTAAGTGAAGCTATGAATAACATAGGAATTCCTACAACAAGAGCCCTTTCTGCAATTTCTACCGGAGAAACTGTATATAGAGAAAAAGAGTACCCTGGAGCAATATTAACAAGAGTAGCCTATAGCCATGTAAGGGTCGGAACGTTCCAATATTTTGCATCTAGAAAAGACTTAAAAGGATTAAAAATCCTAGCAGATTATATAATAAAAAGACATTATAAAGACTGTGAGAAAGAAAAAAATCCTTATTTAAGTTTGTTGAAAGAAATTATAAAACGCCAAGCTGATTTAGTTTCTAAATGGATGGGAATAGGCTTTATACATGGAGTTCTAAATACAGATAATACTTCTATATATGGTGAGACTATAGATTATGGGCCTTGTGCTTTTATGGATGAGTATGATTCCAATAAAGTATTTAGTTCTATTGATCAAGCAGGAAGATATGCATATAAAAATCAACCAGAAGTAATAAGGTGGAATTTAGCGTGTTTAGCATCTTGCCTATTACCTTTAATAAATGAAGATGAAAAAAAGGCTGTTATCTTAGCACAAAGTGCAATTGATGAATTTCCTAATATATATAATATGTATTGGTTAAAAATTTTTAGAAATAAATTAGGGTTAAGAAAAAATTATGAAGATGATATAAATCTAATTAATGACTTATTAGATATAATGGAAAAAGACAAAACAGACTTTACTTTAACTTTTAGGGCTATGAGTACTTTAGTAAATAATGATAAATCTCATTTTAAAAATTATTTTTTAAATCCAAACATTATTGAAAACTGGATTGAAAAGTGGAAAAATAGATTATTATTAGAAAATGAAAATATAAATAATATAATTAATTTTTTAAATAAAATTAATCCTGCGTACATTCCAAGAAATCATAGGGTAGAAGAAATCATTAATGAAGGATTAAAAGGAGATTACTCATATTTTGAAAGACTAAATAAAATTTTGACAAAACCTTTTGATAATCAAAATGAAAATGTAGAGTATCAAATAGGTCCTAATGAAACCCAAAGAGTATCTCAAACATTTTGTGGAACATAAAGTTATTTCATGATAAATTATATCTCTTAATTTTAAATTGGGGGAAACAATGAAATTAAATGGTATAAAAGAATCGTGGAATAAGGGTTTGCCAATTGTGAATGGTTGGTCTTCAATAGCAAATACTTTTAGCTCTGAAATTATGGCAGCTTCCGGCTTTGATAGTATAACTCTTGATATGCAACATGGGTTAGTAGGATATCAAAAAGTTGTTGAAATGTTACAAGCAATTTCAGGTTATAATATAACTCCTATGGTGAGAGTTCCATGGAATGATCCGAGTATGGTAATGAAATGTTTGGATGCAGGTTCATATGGAATAATATGTCCAATGGTAAATACTAAAGAAGAGTGTGTTAAATTTGTTTCTGCGTGTAGATATGCACCAAGGGGAAATAGAAGCTTTGGGCCTGTTAGAGCTAGAATTTATGGAGGAGATGATTATTTCCATCATGCAAATGATACTTTATTAAACTTTGCAATGATTGAAACTACTGAAGCGGTAGACAACTTAGAAAAAATTTTATCAGTAGAAGAATTAGATGCAGTATATGTAGGGCCAAGTGATCTTGCAGTGACTATGGGCTATGTTCCATATACATATGAAAAAGAAGTAGAAGATTGTATAAAATATATAGTAGATACTTGTAAAAAATATAATATTAAAGCAGGTATTCATTGTCCTGATGGAAAAACTGTAAAAGAGCGATTTAATATTGGGTATGACTTAGGTACAATTTCTGCAGACGCAGCTCTTCTAACACAAGCGTCTAAAAGAGAAATTACAGATGCGAAAAGTTAATTATTTGATATGAAAAAAAGCTTACTTCCAGAAAAAATATGTGTAGTTTGTAAAAGGCCATTTAAGTGGAGAAAAAAATGGCAATTAAATTGGGAGAACGTAAAATATTGTTCAAAAAAATGTTCAGCTTTATTAAAAAAATAGAGGTTAATAATTGTAATAATGAAATCTGATTTGAAAATAAATGGTGCAGAAAGTTTAGTTAGAACGCTTGTTCATAATAAAGTCGATGTTTGTTTTTCTAATCCTGGTACATCTGAGATGCATTTTGTAGCAGCTCTAGATAAAGTTCCTGGTATAAGATGTGTTTTAGGATTGTTTGAGGGTGTTCTTACTGGTGCAGCTGACGGATATTATAGAATGACCGGAAGGCCTGCTTCGACGTTGTTACATTTAGGTCCTGGTTTAGCTAATGCATTAGCAAGTGTTCATAATGCTAAAAAAGCTCATTCAGGGATGGTTAATATAATAGGACAGCATACTTTACAGCACTTAGAACTTGAATCTCCTTTAACTTCTGATATTGAAGCAATAGCTAAACCTGTATCTCATTGGGTTAAAACATCAAAAAAATCAGAGGATTTATCAAAAGATGGAGCAGAAGCTATTGAACAGGCTAAAAAAGCCCCTGGACAAATATCATCGCTTATTCTACCAGCAGATACTGCATGGGGCAAAGGAGGAGAAATTGTTCAAACTAAAAATTTAGATACAAAAATAAAAGTTTCTCAAGAAACTATAAAAAATACTGCAGAGTTTTTATCAAATGGTAAATATTCTACTCTTCTTTTAGGAGGAGGAGCATTAACTGAAAAGGCAAGTCTATTAGCAGGAAAAATTGCCAGTAAGACTGGTTGCGGTATTATAACAGAAGCTGCTAATGCTCGTTTATCAAGAGGAGCGGGAAGATTAAATATGTTAAGAATACCTGGAGCTGGTGTTGTTGATAGGGCGTTAGCAATGTTAGAAAAAGCAGGTCAATTAGTTCTAGTGGGTTCAAAACCACCTGTTGCATTTTTTGGTTATCCAGATAAGCCAAGTTTATTATATAAAGAAGGAACTCCCATAATGAGTCTTGCTGATGTAAATCATGATATTTATTCGGCATTAGTTGATCTTGCAACTGAACTTGATGCATTAAATCAATCTCCAAAATTTTTAGCAAAACCCAAAAAACTAGAAATTCCTAGCGGCAATATAACAAAAGAAAAATTAGCTTTAGCAATAGGAAATAAACTACCAGAAGATGCAATTGTAGTTGATGAATCTGTTACCACAGGAAGAGATTTCTTTCCATATACTGCTGGTGCCCCTCCTCATGATTGGATAAATAATAGGGGAGGAGCCATAGGATATGGAATGCCTGTTTCAATTGGAGCAGCTGTAGCCTGTCCAGATCGAAAAGTTATTTTGTTAGAAGGTGATGGAAGCGGAATGTATACTGTACAATCTTTATGGACTATGGCGAGAGAAAATTTAGATATTACTGTATTAATATTTGCTAATCGTACATATGAGATATTAAAAGGAGAGCTAATCAATGTTGGTGTACAAAACCCAGGCCCTAGAGCAGTAGATATGTTAACATTAGATAGGCCAAATATAGATTGGATTAACATTTCAAAAGGCATGGGAGTGGAAGCTGTTAGAGTAAGTGACTGCAGTAAGCTTTTAGATGCATTAAAAATCGGTATAAAAAAAAATGGGCCGTTTCTAATTGAAATTATTTTTTGATAGTAAAATTATTATTTTTTAAAAATCTATAAAATCTTGGGACAAATTTTTTACACATTTTTTGATCATTAGTTATTATTTCTGAACCTTCAATAAAATCACCATTTATTTTATTATTTTCCTCTAAAAGTTTAAGGTACTGCCGTGTCATAATAAGGATTTCTCTTTCAGTATTTTTCTTAATTTTTCTTTGTTCAGTTCCCTTTTGTATCATAATTCTTGTAATTAAAGCTCCTTCTTGTAAATTATATGAAGCTAGTAATATGTTATTATTAGGTATTACTTTGTTGATAGCCTTAAATAAACTTCCACATTGTATAGAAAATACAGATAGATAATTTAATTTACCTTTTTCAGTTTTAAGATTTTGCTGTTTTATTAATTTCGAAAGAGGAATTAAATTTTCATCTGCATTAATAGTACTAATATTTAGAAAAAAAATAATTGAAATTAATATTTTAAAAAATTTAAAGATCTTCATTTTGTAATTTACCAGCAGTTTTATATTGTTCAATAATTCCATCTATAGAAATACAATCAAGTTTATGTTTAGTCCATAGTTCTTTTGTATGATTAAGTTTTTGTACATTTCCGTATAAACATCTACCTTCTATATTATTAATAACTTTCTCCATTTTTATTAAAAAATATTTGTATATTTATACAAAGTATTATTAAACTTAATAACCTAGTTTATATTATATCAAATTTATATCATTATTGGGGGAGATTGAGTGAAAAAGGTAAATATAAATAGAAGAAAGTTTGTAAAAGGAATAAGTGCAGTTAGTGGATATGCAATTGCGGCTCCTTATGTAAAGACATCTCATTCTGCAGGAAAATTATTGTTGGGTATTTGGTCACATTGGATTCCAGGAGCGGACGATAATCTTAGAATTATTCTTGAAAAATGGGGAGAGAAGAATGGAGTTGAAGTTAAGGTAGATTTTATTACTTCTATTGGTAATAAGTTACTTTTAACTGCACAAGCAGAGTCTAGAGCACAAACTGGACATGATATTTTTTCTCTTCCTACCTGGTATTCTACTATGTTTAAGCATAGGTTGGATCCTATTGATGATGTTGTTGAAGATATAATCAATAAACATGGCCCATTATTAGATTCAGCACGATTTTATGCACATCTTGATGGTCACTGGAGAGGATCACCAGCACCAACTGGATCATTCTTCGATTCTTTTGTATCAAGATATGATTTATTTAAGGAACATGCAGGTATTGATTTAAAAGAAATATTTCCAGCCCATAATAACAGAAGTGAAGAGCTTATAAACAACTGGACTTATGATACATTTCTTACTGCTGCAGAAAAATTATATAATGCAGGTAAACCATTTGGAGCTACAATAGGTGCAACACCAGATAGTAGATGGTTAAGTGCATTATTTACTGCATATGGTGCAGAGTTAGTTAATAAGGACGGTGAAATTTCTGTAGATTCAGATGAAATTAGAGAAGTATTAGAATATCTTAAAAGGCTTACACAATTTATGCCAAAAAGTGTTTATGCATGGGATGATTCTAGTAATAACCGTTGGATTATTTCAGGTGAGGGTTCTGTTATATCTAATCCTGCAAGTGCTTGGGCAGTAGCAAAAAGAGATAATCCAGAAGTATCCAAAAAATTATGGCATCATGATGCTCCTCGTGGACCTAAAGGAAGATTTAGGCCAGATAATTCTCAGTTCTGGGGTATATGGAGTTTTGCGCAGAATAAATCTGCTGCTAAAGATTTACTTAGATACGTCGCTGAAAAATCTGTAGTTGATTCTTGTGTTGAAGCCTCTAAAGGATACGATATTCCATTGATCGTTTCACATTTTAAAAATAATAAAACTTGGGTAGAAGCTTCTCCTCCTGACGGAGTTTTATATAATTATCCTATGAGAGGTGATGAAGTACCTGTAGCTCCAGGTTATCCTGCGCCTCCTGAAATAGCATCACAAATTACTACGCAATATATAATTGCCAATTTAGTGGCTAGAATTACAGCAAAAGATCAATCTATAAAAAAGGGTATTCGTTGGGCCGAGAATGAACTAGAAGGTATAATGAGAGGCTAATGAAAATAAATAATTTATTTGTATGGTTAAAACAAAAACCACGCATTGCTTTTTTTATGTGCTTACCATTAATTTTAATGGTGGCGTGCTTAATTATTTATCCATTTTTTTACTCTATATTTTTAGCAACGTTAAATAAAGCAGAAACAAAATTTGTAGGATTAGCCAATTTTTTATTTTTATTTAAAAGAGAAACATTTTGGTTGGTAGTTCAGCAATCAATATTTTTTGCTTTAGTAGCAGTTTTTTTTAAAGCACTAATTGGCTTCATAGCAGCACATTCCATAAATGAACTTCCTTCAAAAGGTCAAAGAAAATGGAGAGGTATGTTATTAATACCATGGGTGATCCCACCTGCATTATCAACATTAGGTTGGTGGTGGCTCTTTGAACCGACTTATAGTGCACTTAATTGGCTTCTTGAAAAATTATCGGTTGATGCAATACCTTGGTTAAGTGAAACTTTTTGGGCCAGGTTTTCAATTATTTTAGTTAATATATGGGTTGGGGCTCCTTTTTTTCTTATTATGTACCTAGCAGCTCTTAAATCAATCCCCGAAGATTTATACGAAGCAGCTTCTATAGATGGAGCTAACTATTGGCAAAAATTATTTTTTATTACATTACCTATGATGAAAAATATTATTTCAATAACTATACTTTTTTCAATAATTGTTACTTTTGCTAATTTTGATATTGTAAGAGTATTAACTAGGGGCGGGCCAATTGACACAACCCATCTATTTGCTACTTATGCTTTTAGAGTAGGTATTGAATCTGGAGATATCCCTCTTGGAGCGGCAGTTTCTTTATTTATGTTTCCTGTTCTTGCAGTTTTATCATTTATTATTTTGAGAAATGTAAGAAAAAGAACAAATGAGGTTTAAATGAAATTTTTATCTTATAGAAATAGTATAAATAGTAATAGAAAATGGGCCTTATTTGCTGCCTATGGTTGCTTAATATTTTTTGTTATTTTCTTTTTATTCCCACCATATTATATGCTGATCACTTCATTAAAGACAAATAAAGAGATAGCAGAGTTATCAACAAACCCTTGGCTAATAAAACAAGGATTAACTTTAGAACATTATAAATATTTATTCACAGAGACTCCTTTTTTAATATTTTTTAAAAATACTATAATTGTAACTATATCAGTGGTTATAATATCTATGGTAATAAGTGTATTGGCTGCTTATTCATTATCTAGATTAAGATTTTGGGGTTCTGGTGTTTTAGCAACTGGAATATTTCTTACATATTTAGTTCCTGACACACTCTTATTTATACCACTATTTAAAATAGTAGGATGGCTGGGTCTATTGAATAGTTATTGGGTTTTAGTATTAGTATATCCAACATTAAGTGTACCATTTTGTACTTGGCTAATGATTGGTTATTTTTCATCTATTCCTAAAGAAATAGATGAAGCAGCTTTAATTGATGGTGCAAATCATATGCAAATGTTATTGAAAGTTTTCATACCTGTAGCTATGCCAGGTTTAATAGCAGCAACTATTTTTGCATTTACAGTGTCATGGGCTGGTTTTTTGTATCCTTTAGCATTCATTTATAGTGAAACTGAAATGGTACTGACTGTAGGCACAGTAACAACTTTAATTAAAGGAGATGTTTTTCATTGGGGAGGTTTAATGGCTGGTGCATTATTAGCAGCAGCGCCACCAGTAATCGTTTATGCATTTTTAATGGATTATTATATAGCAGGTTTAACTTCAGGAGCTACAAAAGGATAGAATTATGGCAGACGTTGAGATAAAAGATTTACATAAAATTTTTGACAGAACAGAAGCAGTTAGAGGAATTGATCTCAGTATTAAAGATAAAGAATTTGTAATATTAGTGGGACCATCTGGATGTGGAAAAAGTACAGTATTAAGAATGATAGCAGGCTTAGAGGAAGTTACTGAAGGTGATATATATATAGGAGATAAATTAGTAAATGATATTCCTCCCAAAGATAGAGATATAGCGATGGTATTTCAAAGTTATGCTCTATATCCTCATATGACTGTATTTGAAAACATGTCTTTTGGTTTGAGATTAAGAAAATTTTCAAAGGAAGATATTAAAAAACGTGTAGAAGAAGCAGCAAAAGTTTTAGGTATTTCTGAACTCTTAAAAAGAAGGCCTAGACAGTTATCTGGAGGTCAAAGACAGAGAGTTGCAATGGGTAGAGCTATAGTTAGAAACCCTAAAGTTTTTTTATTTGATGAGCCTCTAAGTAATTTAGATGCAAAGATGCGGGGACAAATGAGAATTGAAATTAAAAGGGTACACCAGCATTTAAAAACTACAACTATTTATGTGACTCATGATCAAGTAGAAGCTATGACTTTAGCTGATAGAGTTGTAGTAATGAAAGATGGTAAAATTGAACAAATAGGCACACCTGATGAAATTTATAATTTTCCTAGAACAGGCTTTGTTGCGGGATTTATTGGTTCTCCAGCAATGAATTTTATTCCAGGAAATATAGTAAAAAATAAAAATGGATATTCAGTTTTTATAAACAAACAAATTTCATTTTATTTAGATAAAGAAAAAGAAAAAAAATTAGAAGGGCTTGATGGGAAAGATGTTTTACTAGGAATAAGACCAGAACATATTAATGAAAAAAAGTCGGAAGATGCTATTGAATATGATGTTAAAATTGATTTAGTAGAGCCGCTCGGTATGGAAACTATGGTTTATTTTACGATAAATAAAGTCCAATTATGCGGAAGGGTTTCTCCAGAAAATAATTTAATGAGTAATAATAAAGCAACTTTAAATTTTAATAAAAATAAATTTCATATAATTGATCCTAAAACAGATAAAGTCATATAATAGGAGTTAACCTACTAAATGCAAAGTAAAGTAATTCAAATTGATCAAGTTGGTGGTCCAGAAAATATGAAACTGAGGCATATAGATGTTTCTGAACCAGACAAAGGCCAAGTTATTATTAAAAATGAAATGATAGGCTTGAATTATATAGACTTAATGCAACGAAGCGGTATGCATCCAATCTCTTTTAAAGAATTTCCTGCAACTTTAGGTATGGAGGCAGCGGGAACTATAGAATTGGTTGGTGATGGTGTGAAAGCTTTTAATATTGGAGATAAAGTTTCTCATTGTATGAATTTAGGAGCTTATTCAGAAAGGATGTTAATAGATGCAAATAAATTAATATTACTTGATAAAAATACATCTTTGGAAATTGCTGCTGCATCTACACTTCAAGGTTTAACGGCACAATACTTACTAAATGAGTCTTGGCATCTAAAGCCGGGTCAGACTATTTTAGTGCATGCTGCTGCTGGAGGAGTAGGATTAATTCTCTGCCAATGGGCTAAACATTTAGGAGCAAGAGTTATAGGTACTGTTGGAACAGAGGAAAAAGCAGATTATGCATTACAGAATGGATGTGATCATACTATTTTATATTCTAAGCAAAATTTTCCTGATAAAGTTAAGGAAATAACGGATGCAAAAGGAGTAGACGTTATATATGATGCTATTGGCAAAGATACATTCAGTAAAGGTCTCAGTTGCTTAGCAGAAAGAGGAAGAATAGTATGTTATGGCTTTGCATCGGGTCCAATAGAGCCAGTTGATATAACAAAAATAAGACCTTTTTCTGGTTCAATTGCAACTGGCGCTTTATTAACTTATACAAAAAATTCGAATGAGAGACAAAAAAATGCTAATCAGCTTTTCAGCCTAATAAATAAAGGAGTTTTAAAAATTAATATTAATCAAAAATATTCATTAGAAGAAGTTCAGTTAGCACACAGGGATCTTGCAGGAAGAAAAACTATTGGGTCTTCTATATTAATACCTTAATAATATAATTTACTTTACTTAGAATTCTTTTTTCTTTCTTTAGAGTCCAGATACCTTTTTCTCAGTCTAAGGTTTAATGGCGTGACTTCTAATAATTCATCATCATTTATGTATGCCATCATTTCTTCTAATGACATTATTCTTGGAGGAACAAGAACAACTGCTTCATCTGAACCTGACGCTCTCATATTAGTTAATTGTTTACCTTTAAGCACATTAATTTCTAAATCATTGTCTCTTGAATGTTCTCCTACAATCATTCCCTTATAAACTATAGTATTATGTTCTATGAACATAGATCCTCTATCTTGTAGTTTCCAAATTGCAAATGCTACAGCTTTACCTGTATCAGTAGATATTAAAGCTCCGTTTCTTCTACTAGGAACTTCTCCTTTAAATGAGTCATATGAATGGAATACTCTATTAAGAACTCCGGTTCCACGAGTATCAGTTAAAAATTTGCTTTGATATCCTATTAAACCTCTGGAAGGGGAATAAAATGTTAGACGCGTTTTACCAGCTCCAGAGGATCTCATATCTTGCATTTCAGACTTTCTCTTATTCATAGAATCAACTACTGAGCTAACATATTCTTCATCAACATCGATAATTACCTCTTCAATTGGCTCAATAATTTTATTATTTTCATCTTTTTTAAGTAAAACTTTAGGTCTAGAAACTGTTAATTCAAAACCTTCTCTTCTCATCGTTTCTATTAATACTCCTAACTGTAGTTCGCCTCTACCTCCTATTTCAAAAGAGTCTTTTGTATTACTTTCTCCGAATGTAATAGCAACATTAGTCTCTGCTTCAGCTAATAATCTTTCTCGTATTAAAGTAGAGGTTATTTTTTTACCCTCCGTACCAGCAAAAGGAGAGTCATTTACTGTTATAGTTACGGACATAGTAGGAGGGTCAATAGGGTTTGACTTCATAGCGCTTTCAATTGTTAAGTCACAAATAGTATCTGCAACCGATGTTTTTGCTAGGCCAGCCACACATATTATATCTCCAGGAAAAACTTCATTAACTGGGACTCTATTTAAACCCTCAAACTTAAGTAACTTTGTTAACCTTCCATTTTCAATCTGTTTACCATTCAGATTTATAGATTTTACAGTATCATTAACTTTTGCAGATCCTTGCTCAACTCTTCCTACAAGACATCTACCCAAATAAGGATCAGAGTCTAAAAGAGTTACGAGCATAGCAAATGGCAAATCTTTATTAACTTTAGGAGGTTTAACATGTTTAATTATAAGATTTAGTAAAGGGTGTAAATTTTCTCTAGGATTATTTAATTCGTTTACACACCATCCATCCCTACCTGAAGCATATAAAGTCGGAAAATCTAATTGCTCTTCATTTGAATCTAAAGAAATAAATAAATCAAATATTTCCTCTAAAACTTCATCTGGTCTTCCATCTGGTCTGTCAGCTTTATTAATTATTACTATAGGTCTTAAACCTTGAGCTAAGGCTTTTCCTAATACAAATTTAGTCTGCGGCATTGGTCCTTCAGCTGCATCAATTAGGAGAATTACTCCATCTGTCATACCTAATACTCTCTCAACTTCTCCCCCAAAATCTGCATGACCAGGTGTATCAATAATATTTATAGTAATATTCTCCCATGAAATTGAGGTAGGTTTTGCTAGTATTGTAATTCCTCTTTCTTTCTCTAAATCTCCAGAGTCCATCAATCTTTCACTTACATCTTCGTTTTCTCTAAACATTCCACTTTGTTTCATAATAGAGTCAATTAATGTAGTTTTTCCATGATCTACGTGAGCAATAATTGCTATATTACGTAATTCTTTTGACATATTATTCTTTCTAATGAGATTTTTAATATTAAACGATAACTTTATTAAAGCGTCCTAGATATACTGTTGCAAGATGTCATAAAATATATTCTAGTCAAGTAATAGTAGATATTTAATAAAAATATTTTAAACTATATTTATAAATACATTTTGGGTTAATTATTATGAGATATTTATTTTGTTTATTATTACAGGTGTTTTTTTTCTCTTTTATAATTAATTATGATAGTTACGCTCATTCATTAACAAACAATAGTAATGGTTTTGGAAGCGGTTTTAGCCATCCTATATTAGGATTAGATCATTTTTTAGCGATGTTAGCAGTAGGTATTTGGGGGGCTCAGATGGGAGGAAAACAAATCTGGTCTCTTCCAATTTCTTTTCCTATTATAATGTGTATAGGTGCAATAATTTCTATATCTAATATTTTCATACTTTATTATGAAGAGTATATAATAGCTTTTTCTGTTATCATTTTAGGATTATTTATATTCTGTGAATGGAAGACTAATGAACTTATAGCGATTTTAATAATTTCTTTTATCGCTATCTTTCATGGTTATGCTCATGGAAGTGAAATACCAAAAGCCATTGACCCTAAGAGTTTTATAATAGGATTCGTTATATCTACAGGATTAATCCATTTAGTAGGTATATTCTTAGGTTATACTTTAACATATATTTATAAGGGTTTAATTTCTAAGTTATTAGGAATATTTATATTTATAACGGGAATTTATCTTTTTGTAAGTTTATATCTCTGATGTTAAAAAAAAATACTAACTTATTCATTTTAAGCTTTTTATTATTTATATTTATTTTTATACTTATGAAATTAATATTTATACCAGTTGACAATTATGGTTTATTTTTATCTGGTTCATATAATATTTTTACCAATTATTTCTTGTTATTAAGTATATTAGGTTATTCATTATTATTATTTAAATGTGATAATAAATCATTATTTTTAATCATAAATATATTTTTATTTATATTTTTTATCACACAATTTTTATTTACTATAATTTTAGAACTTATATTTCATTTTAAAATTGATTTAATTTTTGGTTTTGATCGTTTCCCTGAAGCTATTTTATATATTTTAAATATATTAATAGGTATTTTGATGTGGTTTCCTACTAATAAAGTTCTTTATAAATACTTAATTTCTATTATTATTTCTTTTATACTTTCATTACATATTGGGCTTAAAGATATTGAAGTTTTTTCTTTAAAAAGTTTTATAAGTTATCCAGGTGGAAATATTTTGATCATTATAGTACTAATAGGCTTATTAATTTTTATTTCAAATTATTTTCAGCAAAGATACATCTTAGTTGGGTCTAAAATATTGGGAAGCTGGATTATAGTAATAGGTGTAATATCAAGTATATTTTCTCTAATATATTAATCGGGCACAGGGTCATCACCTGAATTACCCCATGGATGACAGCGTAAAATTCTTTTAGTAGATATATATAGTGCTTTAATTAAATTATGTTTGGTAATCGACTCAATAGCATAATTAGAGCAAGAAGGATTGAATCTACAATGTGCTCCTAATATTGGAGATATGATATATTGATATAATTTTATGGAATAAATTAATAATTTTTTTATCATATTTTTATTGCGGAACACACGATTCTATTTTTAAATTTTTAATTATTTCTTCTAGTTTTCCAGTTTCAGTATCTGTGGATCCTAGTCTTCTAACAGATAATACTTCTTTTTCTGCTTCTTGTTTTCCAATAATTATAAGCACAGGAATTTTAGCATTACTGTGTTCTCTAATTTTATAACCTATTTTTTCATTTCTAATATCTATCTCCGCCCTGATATTATTTTTCATGAAAAGATTTAGTACTTTCTCTGCATAATTATTAGTTTCAGATGTAATAGTCGCAATAACAACTTGGGTAGGAGATAGCCATAAAGGTAAACGACCTGAGTAATTCTCTATTAGAATACCAATAAACCTCTCAATCGAACCAAATAATGCTCTATGCAACATAACTGGGGGATACTTTTGTCCATCTTCAGCAATAAAATTAGCAGATAATCTTTCAGGCAAGTTTAAATCTACCTGAAGTGTACCACACTGCCAGTCTCTACCTATGGCATCCCTTAAAACAAATTCTATTTTAGGGCCATAAAAAGCCCCTTCACCTGGATTATAGGTATATGATAAACCACTTGCTTCAATTGCAATTTTAAGCGCCTCCTCAGACCTATCCCAAATATTATCATTACCAACTCTTTTCTCAGGTCTATCAGAGAATTTTATATGTATATCTTCAAAACCAAAATCTTTATAAATACTTAATATTAAGTTGCAAACAGTTTTGCATTCATCAGTAATTTGATCTTCTGTACAAAATATATGGGCATCATCTTGTGTAAAACCTCTTACTCTCATAAGGCCATGAAGTGCTCCTGAAGGTTCATATCTATGAACTTTTCCAAATTCAGATAATCTCAGAGGTAGGTCTCTATAACTTTTTATTCCTTGTTTATAAACTTGGACTGCCCCAGGACAACTCATAGGTTTAAGGGCATATATTTTATCTTCCTTTGCTTCTGTAGTAAACATACTATCACCAAATTTTTCCCAATGACCTGACTTTTCCCATAAAGATCTATCCATAATATCTGGTGTATTAATTTCTTGGTAGCCAGCAGCATCTTGTCTTTTTTTCATATAATTAATAAGAGTCTGATAAAGAAGCCAACCTTTGCTGTGCCAAAAAACTGAACCCGGAGATTCTTCTTGAAAATGGAATAAATCCATTTCTCTGCCTAACTTTCTATGATCTCTTTTTTCAGCCTCTTTCAACATTTCTAGATGAATATCTAGATCATTTTTATTTTTCCAAGCAGTTCCATAAATTCTCTGTAGCATTTCATTATTAGAATCTCCTCGCCAATATGCACCTGCTAATTTAGTTAACTTAAAAGCGCCAATATGCTTTAAATTTGGCAAATGGGGACCGTAACATAAGTCTATAAAGTCTGAACCATCTTGAGAGTATATTTGAAAATTATCTAATTGATCTGAATTATTAATTATATCTATTTTATATTTTTCATCTCTATCATTAAATAATTTTATAACATCTTTCTTATTGTAAATAGATTTTTTTATAGAACTTCCATTTGATATAATTTTACTCATTTCTTTTTCTATCTTAGGTAAGTCTTCTGAAGAAATAGGCTTTTCAAAATATACATCATAATAAAAACCATTATCTATTGTAGGACCTATAGCTAACTTGGCATTTGGATATATGTTTTTAACAGCCCTAGCTAATACTTGAGCCGTTAAAGTATGTCTCATGATTTCTAGTCCTTCATCAGTATTAACAGTAATGATAGAAATATTGCTATCTGAATTTATTTCATCACATAAATCTTTTTGAATTCCGTTAATACTAACGGCTATAGCATCTTTAGCTAGAGATTTTGCTATACTTTCCGCAACTTGAATACCAGTAATACCTTTTTGATATTTTTTTTTGTTACCATCAGGAAATGTAATAGTTATATTATTTTCAATACTCATTTTTATCATATTTCTTTATAAATTAATTTTTACTTCGCCAGATTGTATCATCATTTTTATCTTCTATCTCTATCCCCATACTATTTAATTTGTCTCTAATATTATCTGCCTCAGTATATTGTTTTTCTTTTCTAGCTATTTTTCTTTTTTCTATCAATTCTTCTATCATTTTGCTATCAATATTATCATTATTACTTCCATATTTTAACCAAGAGCTTGGACTATCTTGAATTATTCCTAGTATTTTTCCAGAAGATATAAGGCTTGATTTTAAAAATTTTTTTTCTGACTCTTTACATTTTGATAGTTTATCTGCAATTAAGTTTATTTCAAATAAAGCTTTAGAAGAATTTAAATCATCAGATAAAGCTTCTTTTATATTTTCTGAAGCTGGAATATCTATATCTAAAGGTATCTCTTCTACTTCTTTTAAAATTCTATATATTCTATCTAAATTCTTTTTTGCTTGATCTATAATTTTAGAATTCCAATTTAAAGGTTGACGGTAATGAGTTGAGATTAATGCTAACCTTAAAGTTTCACCAGAATATTCTTTAAGTAAATCATCAACTAAAAATATATTTCCTAGAGATTTGGACATTTTTTCCCCATCCATGGTAACAAAACCATTATGTATCCAGTATTTTGCATAATCTTTTGATTCTTTAAAATTATGAGCGGCACAACTTTGAGCAATTTCATTTTCATGATGTGGAAAAGTCAAATCTAATCCACCTCCATGAATATCAAAAGGTAATGACAGAGTTTTTTCAGACATTGCTGAACATTCTATATGCCAGCCAGGTCGTCCACGACCCCATGGAGATTTCCAGCCAGGTTGATCATCAGTACTAGGTTTCCATAAAATAAAATCGCCTGAATTTTTTTTATAATTAGCAACTTCAACTCTACTGCCTGCTATTTGATCTTCTTTATTTCTTCCTGATAATACTCCATAATTTTTATAAGACGTTACATCAAATAATACATGTTTTTCAGCAATATAGGCATTGTTTTGTTTAATCAATTTATCTATTAATTCTATCATCTCTTTTATGTGCTCTGTTGCTCTAGGTTGAACATCAGGTTGTAAAACATTTAACGCACTCATATTTTGATTATAAATTTTTTCATATTTAGAAGTTAATTCATTTATTGGTATATTAGATTCTAATGCAGTATTAATTATTTTATCATCAATATCCGTAATGTTTGAAACATATGTAACTTTGGGATAAAGTGATCTCATATATCTGACTAATAAATCGCAAACAACGGCCATTCTAGCATTACCAATATGAGCGTAATTATAAACTGTTGGCCCACAAGCATAAATTCTTATATGATTTTCATCTATAGGAATGAAAACCTCTTTTTTATGTCCTAAGGTATTATGTATTTTGAATTTACTCATTTAACTATCATCTTTAATATTTTCTATTGAATAAATATTTTTTTTTCGTAATTGTTTTAGCAGTCCTGTTAAAGGAAGCCCTTGAATAGTTTCATTATTGCCATTTACATTCGAAAATAGGTGCATGCCTAAAGACTCATATTTATATGAACCACAACTATTAAATGGTTTATCAATTTCCAAATAATTAATTATCTCTTTTTCTTCAAGATTATGCATAGTTAATTCTGCTTCTTCCGTATCTGACCAAATTTTCTGTCCATTATAATATAAACATATACCACTTGTTTGTTTATGAGTTTTTCCTGATAATTGTTTTAATTGTTTAATTGCATTAGACATATTGCTAGGCTTCGAAAATATTTTTTCATTTAAATTACAAATTTGATCAGCACCAATAACATAACTATTAGGATTATTTTTACTAACATCGTAAGCTTTTTCAGAAGCCAGAGTCATGGCTATCTCTTTAATATTCAAATTAATTATTTTTTTCTTTAGTTCGTATTCATTGATATTAGAAACAATTACGGAAAATTCTATACCTGTTTTTTTTAAAATTTCATAACGAATATTTGAAGCTGATGCTAGTATTATTGGAACTGAAGGTGTAATAATTTTATTACCCATAACATTCCCCACATTTTTAAAATTACAAAGTTAGTTATTAATTAAGTTCATAAATTCAGATCTAGTTCTGTAATCACTTCTAAAAACCCCAAGCATCTGACTTGTAATGGTGGTTGCATTTGTCTTATGAATACCTCGGGTAGTCATACATTGGTGTCCCGCGTCAACAACAACTGCTACACCTTTAGGTTTAAGAACTCTATTAATACTTGCAGCTATCTGAGCAGTCATAGTTTCTTGAGTTTGTAATCTTTTACCATATACATCGACAACTCTGGCTAACTTACTTATACCTACTACCCTGTTATTAGGTATATAAGCTAGATGAGCTTTACCTAAAATTGGAACCATATGATGTTCGCAATGAGATTCTAATCGTATATCTTTAATAATTATCATTTCATCATAACCTGCAACTTCTTCAAAAGTTTTGTTTAAAATTTCATCAGGATCCATGTCATATCCTGCAAAAAATTCTTCATAAGCTTTAATGACTCTTTTAGGTGTCTCTAATAATCCTTCTCTAGTAGGATCATCTCCAGCCCATGCAATTATAGTCTTAATTGCATCCATCGCCTCTTCTCTGGAAGGTTTAGATATTGGTTTATTTATAATTTTATCCTTAGTCATCTTAGCTCCGTAATCTAATGAAATTGTTTAATCCTATTTGTATAGTAACATATATACGTAGTACTAGTAATTTTCAAAGATTATTTCTTTTAATTTTTGTAATTTTTATGTAAGTATCAAGAAGTTAAATAGTAAAAATTTATTTTATAGGTTTTGATAATGAACTTTAAAGAAAGAATTTCAATAAAACAAGTTGAAGAGGGAATAGAATTAGCCCCTAAATTTGATGATAAAGGAGTAATACCTTGTATTACAGTCCATGCACTGACAAAAGAAGTCCTTATGTTTGCATACATGAATAAGGAAGCTATGCAATTAACAATATCTACTGGTTTAGCTCACTATTGGTCTCGATCAAGGGAAAGTTTATGGAAAAAAGGTGAAACGTCAGGAATGTTCCAAAAGATTAAAAGAATGTTAATTGATGATGATCAAGATAGTTTAGTTATAGAAGTCTCATTAACTGAACCTAATATAGGAGGAAATGAAGCATCATGCCATGTAGGTTACAGAAGTTGTTTTTATAGAGAAGTACCAATTGGTAACTCAAATGTTGATAAGCCTCTAAAATTTATTGAGAGTGAAAAAGCATTTGATCCCGAAAAAGTTTATAAGGATATGCCCAACCCTACCAAATTATAATTACTCTTATATATTAAGTGAAAAATAATTTGGGAGGTAACTAAGTTACCTCCCTATATATTTAACTATTTAGAAATATGTCCCTCAATTGTTTTTGAAGCACTATCAAGAAATTTTTTAAATGCATTTCCTGTTTTAATTTCTATATTTTTAGGCTTTAATTCCTCTGGAAGTTTGCGTTCTAAATGAACTTGTAAAATTCCATTTTGCATGCCTGCACCAATTACTTCGACATATTCAGCAAGCCTAAAAGTTCTTCTAAATGGACGATTAGCTATACCTCGATGTACATATTGTGAATTCTCGTCATCTTTATTGCCAGTTATTGTTAAAATTCCATTTTCTAAACTTATAGAAAGGTTTTTTTCATCAAATCCAGCTACAGCTAACTCAATAGTATAATTATCTTTGCCGTTTGAATGTATATTATATGGTGGGTAGTTATCTGTTACCTCATTCATTTTTATCATACTATCAAAAATGTTTTCTAAATGATCAAATCCAATAGAATGTCGATAAAACGGTCTTAAATCAAAAGTAGTCATAAATTTGCCCTCCTTTGAGCGACTTAATTTGAAAGCCCTATAATTGGCACTTTCTGTTAATAAAAATCTAGAATTTAAGTTCTAGATAACTTAAGACAACCCATAGAGGCATTGCCTTAATATATATATGGTAATAAACAAGGTTTTTTACAAGAGTATATGAAGTATTATTTATGTTTTAATTTTATATCTTTTTTAATATCTTCATGGTCACCAACAACTATATGGTGCTTACTTTTAGTAATCCACTTTTCTAATAAAGGAATAGCAAGTAAGGGAATTATTCCTCCAAGAGCAATTCCTAATACTGCTGATCTAAGGTGAGGGTCAACTAGTGACGCTATAATATCTGCAATTATATGAGATAAGGCAGCTCCTATAATTCCAGCTATATATCCATTTGATATTATTTTAAAAAACCTATTAATACTCCAACCAGTATAATAACCTAAAAGCATAATCGAGGAATGAACAAAGCCAAAAGCAAGCCCTTTAAGATGAGCATTTTCTCTGTAAAGCCAAATTTCTAGTAAATGTTCCAAATTAATATACCTAAAAAAGTATTGTTATAGTATAATAAAATAATATATTTTAAAGATTTGAAAGTATATATATAGATATGAGTGAAGCATTACAAGGAATTAAATTAATAGATCTAACAAGAGTTAGATCTGGCCCCTCAGCGGTAAGGCAATTTGCTGATTGGGGAGCTGATGTAATAAAAGTAGAGACTCCGCAAGCAATTGATGGCTCAGAAGATTTGGGAGGTCATAGGCTCGGATCTGATTTTCAAAATTTGCATAGAAATAAAAGGAGTATAACACTTAACTTAAAAACTAAAGATGGACTTAATATATTTAAGAAGTTGATTAAAAATGCAGATATTTTGGTTGAAAATTATAGACCAAATGTAAAAAAGCGATTGGGTATAGATTATGAAAACTTAAAAAGTATAAACCCTCGACTTATTTATGCAAGTATTTCAGGTTTTGGCCAAAATGGACCATATTCTGACCTTCCAGGTTTTGATCAGATTGCTCAAGGTATGGGCGGATTAATGTCAGTCACGGGCCATGAGGGTAAAGGTCCATTAAGAGTAGGTATTCCGGTTGCAGATTTAAGTGCTGGTTTGCATTGTGCTCTAGGAATATTAACCGCACTTTTTGAAAGACAAAAATCAGGATGTGGTCAAATTGTAAGTGCATCATTATTAGAATCACAAATAGCAATGTTAGACTTTCAAGCGACAAGATATTTAATTTCAAATGAGATTGCAGGTCAAACGGGGAATGACCATCCTACTATGACCCCAATGGGTACATACCAAACTGCTAACGGATATATTAATATCGCCTCAATTGGAGAGGCAATGTGGAGAAGGTTATGTAATACATTAGATATAAGAGAATATCTTGATGATAAGGATTTTGAAGATGATTCCGCAAGAACTAAAAATAGAAGTAAATTAACTTCAGTTATTAATAAGGCATTATCTAAATACAATAATGAGGAATGGATAAAAAAGTTAAATAAAGCAAGTATTCCATGTGGACCAATTAATAATATAGAAGAAGTTTTTAATGATCCACAAGTAAAATATTCTAATATTGTAGAATCTGTTAATCATCCAAAATTAGGAAAAATTAAACTAGTGGGACAAGCTGTGAAATTAAGCAGAACTCCAAGTAAACTAAAAAAAGCAGCACCTGAAAAAGGCGAGCATAATAAAGAAATATTAACTGAGTTAGGTTATAATGATAAAGAAATAAAGAATTTAAAAATAGGGAATATTATATGAGCAATAAAGATATTGAAGGTGATATTAACTTCTATATAGAAGATAATATAGGCTATGTTTTATTAGATAATCCAAAAAGATTAAATGCCATCTCACTTGAGATGTGGAAAAAAATTGGTCATGCATTAGATATTTTTAGTGAAAATAAAAATTTAAGATGTCTGGTGATTAGAGGTAAAGGAAATAAATCTTTTTCTGCTGGAGCTGATATTTCAGAATTTAATGATAATAGATCGCGTGAAAAAGCTGTATTAGAATATGATAATGTCTCTAAAAGTACTCTTGATAAAATACAAAATTATACTAAACCCACTATAGCTGTAATTGATGGTTATTGCATTGGGGGCGGCTTAGCGACAGCTTTATCTTGTGATATAAGGCTAGCTTCTGAAAAAAGTACTTTTGCAATCCCAGCTGCTAAACTAGGTCTTGCCTATGACTATCTGGGAATTAAGAGATTAAGAGATATAATTGGACCTGCTAGAGCTAAATATATATTTTTTACTGCAAGACAATTCTCATCTAGAGAAGCTTTACAAATAGGTATCATCGAAGAAATATTTAATAATGGTGATTTTGATAGTGATATTATTAAAGTTCTAAATTCAATAAATAATAATGCACCTTTAACTTTAGCCTCAGCTAAATTAGCAATAGATTCAGATCCTTTTGATACTGACATGATTAAAAAGTGCAGAGAGTTTGAAAGTATTTGCTTTTCAAGTAAGGATTATGAAGAAGGCCGTTTAGCTTTTTCTGAAAAAAGAAAACCCATATTTAAAGGACACTAATAATCATAAAAATAACTTAAAGTATTTTTATAATATTTCTTCATATATAGATTAAAATTTAATTAGATAAAAAAAATAAAGTAAGTATAAATTATATAAATTGATAATAAAGTAAACTTGTTATTAAATGAAATAGAATTGGGAAAGAGTTATGAGTGAATTGATTTTAGTAAGACATGGGCAAAGTTTATGGAATTTACAAAATCGTTTTACTGGTTGGTATGATGTAGGTTTATCAGATAAAGGTATAAAAGAGGCTGAAAAAGCTGGAAAATTATTATTAGAAAAAAATATTAGAATAGATTATGCCTATACTTCCTTTCTAATGAGAGCGAATAGAACGCTCGAAATAATATTAAGAAATTTAGATTTAAATAATATTGATATAAGAAGGGCTTGGGAATTTAATGAGAGGCATTATGGGAGTTTGACCGGTCTTAATAAAGCAGAAATGAGAGAAAAATTAGGAGAGGATCAAATTAAGATATTTAGAAGGTCATGGGATATAGCTCCGCCTGAATTATCTGAAGATGATGAATTTAATCCAAGAAACGATAAAATATATGCTAATATTAAAGCTAATTTTATTCCAAATACAGAATCATTAAAAGATACATATGATAGAGTAATTCCATATTTTGATAAGAATATTAAACCTAAAATAATAGATGAAAAAAATATAATAATTGCTGCTCATGGAAATTCGTTAAGAGCATTATGTAAACTACTATTTAACATATCTAATGAAAATATTAATAAATTAGAGATTCCAACTGGAAACCCACTATTAGTAAAATTAGATTC
>PTKH01000016.1 GCA_002937655.1 Alphaproteobacteria bacterium MarineAlpha9_Bin3
TTATAACTTCAGATATTGTAGCTTTATCTACTAGGTTAGCAAGATCTGCAAGTAAAATCGCATCTTTATATAAAAAACTACCAACAGATAGTCTTTTTAAATAGCTTATATGGCCAAAAGTATTTAAATAAAGAGCTAAATCTCTGGCTAAGGATCTTATATATACACCTTTACTACATTCAACAACAAACCTAGCTTTATTTTCATCAATTTCTTTTAATAACTTAAAACTTTTTATAAATACATCTCTTTCAGGAATATCTATTTTAATGGATTTTCTTGCTAATTTATATGAACGGATCCCATCTATCTTTATAGCTGAGTATAATGGTGGTTTTTGCCTAATTTTTCCTATAAATTTTGGTAAAGCATTTGTAATTTCAATTTTAGTTGGTCTTATGCTACTTGAACTAATTACCTTACCCTCTAAATCTTCTGTTTCTGTTGCAATCCCCCAAGATATATCAAATTCATATGATTTATATGAATGCATTGCATATTTTATAGTCTTTGTTGCCTCACCTAAAGCAATTGGTAAAACACCTGTAGCTAGCGGATCCAAAGTTCCTGCATGACCAACTTTTTTTATATTTATCATTTTTTTTATTTTATATACTATCTTAGCAGAGGATATTCCTGATTGTTTATTAATTCCTAACCACCCACTATAATTATTAAAACGCTTTACCTGCAAATATATTTCCTTTTACTATTTGTTTTTTGCATCTTTAATTAAATTATCAATATAAACTTGCCTTTCAAAGCTATCATCTAAAATAAAACTTAATCTTGGTGCTCTCCTTAATTTTAACTCTCGGGTTAAAGGTCCAACTAAGGGCTTCCATGAATTATTTAAAGCAGAAATTAATTCGGGAGAATTATTTATACCTCCTAGGGTTGAAATATAAACAGAAGCATTACTTAAATCAGGAGAAATCTTTACTTCTGTTATTAAAATAGATGCTCTATCAATAATAGGGTTATGAAAACTATGATTTTGGAATATTAAAGAAATAGCTTTTCTTAAATTTTCCCCGACTTTTAACTGACGAGACGAAGGTCCAGTATTATTATTTTTCATTACTTTAAAGTAGGGATTTCTGTTTTAATTTCAAAACACTCTATCAGATCACCTTCTTTTATATCCTCGTAATTAGCTAGTGACATTCCACATTCGGTTCCTTCTTTTACTTCTTCAACTTCTTTTTGATGGTGTTTAAGTGTTGCCAGATCGCCTTCATGAATTACTACATTATCCCGAAGAAGTCGCACCTTAATATTTTTCTTTACTACTCCCTCAGTTACCTCACAACCTGCAATTTTACCTACTTTTGTAATTTTAAACACTTTTTTAATTTTTGCATAACCAAGAAACTTTTCAGTTTCAATTGGTGCCATTAAACCTGAAAGTAGATTTTTAATATCATCTAGAATTTCATAAATTATTGAATAATATTTTATTTCTATATTGTTTTGTTTAGCAATTCTTTTTGCAGGCGCGTCAGCACGGACATTAAAGGCTATTACAATTGCACCAGAAGATACTGCGAGCATAATATCGCTTTCATTAAGTGCTCCAACTCCAGATAATATAATTTGAGAAGTAACTTCATCATTCTGCAATTCACGTACTGCAGCAGATATAGCTTCCATAGAGCCATTCACATCTGTTTTTAGAATAATAGGTAAAGCTTTTCTCTCTCCTTGTTTTATTTGTGTTAACATCTGATCAACGTTAGTTACAATTGATTTAGTAGATAACGGATTATTTTTTTGTGCTAGACTATGCCTATATTCAGAAACTTCTCTTGCTCTTGCTTCACTCTTAACTACTGCAAATTGATCTCCTGCTTGAGGAACAGAATTTAGTCCTAATATTTCAACCGGTTCACTAGGTAAAGCTTCATTTTTTCTTGTGCCTTTATAATCCAATAAAGCCTTTACTCTTCCCCAATTTGCACCTGCTACTACTATATCCCCAATTTTTAATGTTCCTCTAGAAACTAGTAGTGTTGCGACAACTCCTCTACCTGCGTCAATTCTAGATTCAACTACTACTCCTGAAGCCTCTCCTTTTTTGACTGCTTTTAGCTCTAATAATTCTGCTTGAAGATTTATAGCTGATAGCAATTCATCAATATTTGTTTTCTTAAGGGCAGAAACTTCAACTGAAACAACTTCACCTCCAACATCTTCAGTAAGTACATTATGTTGTAATAAATCTTGTTTTACTTTTTGCGGATTAGAACCTGGAGTGTCAATTTTATTAATAGCTAAAACTAATGGAGCTTTTGCATCAAGAGCATGCTGAATAGCTTCAATTGTTTGAGGCATAACTGAATCATCAGCCGCAACAACTAATACCACTATATCAGTTATATTAGCTCCTCTAGCTCTCATAGCACTAAACGCAGCATGCCCTGGCGTATCAATAAAAGTAATCACTTGTTCATCAGATGTTTCAATTTGGTAAGCTCCGATGTGTTGAGTTATTCCACCAGATTCTTTACTAACTATATCAGTGGACCTTATTGCATCTAATAGAGATGTCTTTCCATGATCAACATGACCCATTATTGTTACAACTGGTGGTCGTTTTTCACCTTCTGTGCTGTCATCTATTACTTCTAGTCCAATTTCTACGTCAGCATCTGCTACTCTTTTTACGGTATGTCCAAATTCAATTACTACTAACTCAGCTGTATCTCCATCTATAGTTTGCGTGGCGGTGGCTAATACTCCATTTTTCATTAGTGATTTAATTACTTCACTACTTCTTGTTGCCATTCTATTAGCCAACTCTTGAACTGTAATGACTTCAGGGATAACAACTTCTCTAATAATTTTTTTAGTAGCTTCAGAACCGCCACCTGCATTTACTTTTTTTACCCTCTCTCTGGCCCTTCTTACAGAAGCAAGAGAGCGTTGTCTCTCTTCATCTTCAAAAGCCTGATTAATACTTAATTTTTTTTGTCTTCTTTTTCCAAAGTCTCTACCTAATGATAACTGTTTCTTTGTATTTTTTTTTCTTTCTTCTGCCTCTTCCTCTTTTCTTAAGCGAATAGATTTATCGCTATCTGACTCCTTTAAAGGGGCAGGCATGACTTCATTAATTATTATTTCTTTATCATTATTTTTTGGTGCATCTTTTTTTTGTTTTTCTGAATTAATAGCATCCTTATTTTTTTTAGATTGATTTATAAATTCTTCTTCTTTTTGTTTTTCATCAACCTCTTTCATTTTTATGGATTTATTAATAGCATTTAATCTAGCTTCTTTCTCCAATTGAGATAAGTTCATATCCTTATTATCTGTTTTATTATCAGAACCAGTTTTTGATGAATCATAAGCTTTATAAGTTCTAACTTTTTTAACCTCAACCGAAACCGATTTCGTTCTGCCATGAGAAAAAGATTGCCTTATTGTGCCTCCTCCTATTGTCTTCTTTAACTCTAATCTAGAAGAAGAAAAACCTAATTTCTTGGAACTCTTCTCATTATCTTTATCATTTTTTTTTATCTCTGGTGTTTTTTCAACCATTTCATTAACCTTTAATTAATAATTTAATTCAATTTAAATTTATTTAATCTATAAAAATCTAATTTTAAAGCATTAGATAGTTTACTAACTATTAATGCAACACATAAAACTTTTTTATAACCTATAGCTTTTCCTATTTCCTCACTCGTAAAATATTTATTTAATAAAACTTTATCTTTATCATTTTTCTCTATAAATAAACTATTCATTTTATCAGTACCTTTAGCAATTAGCACAACATCTACAGTATTATTTTTTACAGATTTTAATACTTTCTCATATCCTATTTCTAAAAAACCTGCTTTTTTTGATAATCCTATCAAATTTAAAACCTTATACTTTAAATTATTTTCTATATTTTCTAGAAAAAAACTAGGAATTTTTAGTTTTTTATTTAAAAGCGTATCAAATACTTTTTTCTTTATAGCTTTTTCTATGTCTTCCCTATTAGGATTACACCATATTCCTTTCTCAGTTATTTTTGCATTAACATCACAAACTAAAATATTATTCATTTCTCTAAACAGTAGCATCTGTTTAATACAATAAAGATTTCCTGTTAATGAACAACTGTATTTACTAATTTTCTCCATAAAATACTTTTCTTATCCTTACACATTATTTTTCTTCTTTATTATCATCTTTAAACCATGAAGAACGAGCTCTCATTATAATTTCATCTGCTTCTTTATTTGTTAAAGGAATATCTTCTAAAACTTCTTTTAATTCATCACTAGCTAAGTCTGCTAGATCATTTACAGTTTTAATATCTGCATTTCCTAATTTAACAAGTATTGCAGAAGTTAAGCCGTCAAACTCTGCTAACTCTTTACTAATTCCCATTTTACTCAAATCATCTTTAAGGCTAGCTTCTTTTTCTTTTAAACTAGTTAAAGCTCTTTCTCGTAACTCTTCAGCTATTTTTTCATCAAAACCCTCTATTTCAATAAGGTCTTCAATTGGAACATAAGCTACCGCTTCTAATGAAGAAAAACCTTCCGTAACTAGAACTTGTGCTATAACCTCATCCACATTTAGAGTATCGATAAACAATTGAGATATATTACTCATTTCTTTCTGCCTTCTATCTGACTCAGAACCTTCAGTAAGAATGTCTATATCCCAGCCTGTTAGTTGGCATGCCAACCTTACATTTTGACCACGTCTTCCTATAGCCAAGCTTAACTGGTCATCTGGAACAACAATTTCAACTTTTTTCTCTTCTTCATCCATTACTACTTTAGTCACTTCTGCAGGAGCTAAAGCATTTACTAAATAAGTAGGAACATCTTCAGAGTAAGGAATAATATCAATTTTTTCGTTCTGCAATTCTGCAACAACTGCTTGAACTCTACTTCCTCTCATTCCCACACATGCCCCTACAGGGTCTATAGAATTGTCTTTTGAAAGCACTGATATTTTTGCTCTACTGCCTGGATCTCTTGCAACAGAAATAATTTGAATAATTCCATCATATATCTCAGGAACCTCTTGAGTAAATAATTTAGTCATAAACTCATTAGCCGTTCTGGATAAATATATTTGTGGACCTCGTTGTTCTTTCTTTACTTCAGAAATCCAAGACCTTATTCTATCTCCTGGTCTAAATGTTTCTCTAGGTATTACATCATCACGTCTAATAAATGCTTCTCCTCTTCCTAAATCTACTATAACATTTCCATACTCTATCCTTTTTACCAAACCATTTACTACTTCACCTACTCTATCTTTAAATTCTTCATACTGTTTTTCACGCTCAGCATCTCTTACTTTTTGAACTATAACCTGCTTAGCTGTTTGTGCCGCCACTCTTCCAAGTTCTATAGGAGGCAATGGGTCATAAAAATAATCTCCTACTCGGGCTGAACTATCTCTTTTTCTTCCTTCTTCTATAGTTATCTCTGTTGCTTTATTTTCTATCACTTCAACTACTTTCAAAACTCGTGCAATCTCAATTTCACCACTTTTCTTATTTATGCCTGCTCGAATTTCTAGATCTTGTCCATATTTTCGCTTTGCAGCAGACTGAATTGCCTGTTCCATTGCCTCTATAACTATGCCCTGATCAATTGATTTTTCTCTTGCTACGGATTCAGCAATTTGCAATAATTCAGGGCGCGCTATATTTTGATTTAAATTATCTTCAAACATAAATTATCCTCTCTTAATCTATTTTAAAATTCGTTATATATTAATTTTGCATTACTAATTAGTGAAAGAGGTAAAATCATAATTTCTTTATCTTTATCATCTACAAAAGTTACCTGATTGTCTTCACAATCTTTAATATATGCGTTAAATTTCTTTTTATTATTATACTTTTCAACAAGCTTTATATTTACCATACTTCCTTTGAACCTTTTATAATCATTATATTCTATTATTGGTCTTTCTATTCCAGGTGAAGATACTTCTAGTAAATATTCTTCTTTAATTAAATCTTTTTCATCTAAAATTTCTGATATTACCTTACTTAATTTTACACATTCCCTAATGTTAATATCAGTTAAATCAGACCTTTCTATCATAAATTGTAAAGTTTTATTTGAAGACTCAATCATCATTACCCTTACAATTCTATAGCCTAAGATATTAATAGTTTCAATTAACCTAGGAGCTAGTTGTTCTAATTCCTTTACCTGAAATACTTTATCAACATTATTAATCAAATATAAATCCTCCAAAAAAAAATAAGCCTTTCGGCTTATTATTTTTATTCTATAAAATATTATTATAAACTATTATATTTTTAAAATCAATTATTCTTATTGTTTAAAATATTGAAGATAATAGCATATGTTACCTAACCTCTTTGCTCTTATTTCATATTTGGTTTTATTCCAATTTTCAGGCTTAATTAGAAAATCTGATTTGCTTAAAGCAGGCCAATAAAATTTTTTAAATTTTATAAAATGAAATAATACCCAGGATAAATAACTATAATGATCTGTAGAGATTCTTAATTCCCCATTATTTGTTAATATTCTATATAGATCGTTTAAAATATCAAATTGTATGAACCTTCTTTTATAGTGTTTCTTTTTAGGCCATGGATCAGGAAATAAAATAAATATTTTTGAAATACTATCTTCTTTTAAAAAGCTAATAATTTTTCTGGCATCCCCGTTAAATATTTTAACTCTCTTTAATTCTTCTTTATTAAGAAGAGATAATAAATTAGCTATTCCATTAATATATGGTTCACAACCTATTATTGCTATGTGCTTATTATTCTCTAGTTGCCATTTTAAATGCTCACCATCACCAAAGCCAACTTCTAGCCATACTTCTTTTATCTTATCGTCAAATAAATGAGATAAATTTAAAGAATTTTCAAAATTAAATTCAATATTTGGTAATATATTTTTTATAAGTAAAGTTTTTTTTTACCTAACTTTCTTCCTATTCTTCTTCCGTGCAGAGTTTTATACATAATCTAATTTAAAGACTCTAGAATTGATTTAGCTCTATCTGTTTTTTCCCAAGTAAAATATTTACTGCTTTCTGATTCCCTTCCAAAATGGCCATATGCAGCCGTTGAAAGATAATTCACATTTGATAAATTAAGCATATCTCTAATACCTCTAGGTGTTAAATCAAATGTTTTATTAATTAAATCTCTTATTTCTAGATCATTTAATTTACCTGTTCCATAAGTATTAACATACACAGACAATGGTTCTACCATGCCTATTGCATAAGCTAGCTGAATAGTACATCTTTCTGCTATTCCCGCGTATACAATATTTTTAGCTACATATCTTGCTACATATGCAGCTGACCTATCTACCTTGGAAGGATCTTTTCCTGAAAAAGCCCCTCCACCGTGCGGACAAGAACCTCCATAAGTATCTACAATAATCTTTCTTCCTGTAAGGCCCGCATCGCCATCAGGCCCGCCAATTTCAAATTTTCCAGTAGGATTTATAAATATTTTTTCCTCTGGTGGCACCCATTCATCTGGTAAAGTTTCTTTAATAATAGGGTATAAATAATCAAATATTTTATCTTTTGTTAGATGCGCTTCATGTTGAGTAGAAACAACTATATTATCGCAGCCTATTGGCTTATTATCTTGATTATATAATAATGTTACTTGTGATTTAGAATCAGGTAATATGCCTTCAGCGTTACCAGATTTTCTTAATTTAGCTAAATCACTCAAAATTAAATGACTATAATGGATTGGGGCAGGCATAAACTCTTTAGTTTCAGTACACGCGTACCCAAACATAATTCCTTGATCCCCTGCACCCTCAGTTCTAGTATTATTTGCATCTACACCTTGCGCAATATCGTCAGATTGTGCGTGTAAAAAACAATTAAATTCAAAATTTTTCCAATGAAAGTTTTTTTGTTCATAACCTATATTTTTAACTACTTCTCTTGTAATATTTTCTATTTCCTCATTACTTATATCTGGACCTCTTACTTCTCCCGCTATAATTACTTTGTTTGTGGTAACCATGGTCTCGCAAGCAACTCTAACTTGTTCTTTTTGGTCACTTTTGTTTAAATATAAGTCAACAACAGCATCAGATATTTGATCACATATTTTATCAGGATGTCCTTCTGATACCGACTCAGAAGTAAATAAATAGTTACTACTCATTTCTATTTCCTTTATTTCAATTTTTTACTTATAAATGCAAATCTGGTTAACATCAACATAAAGATTAAACTTATTAAATATAAATAGTTTCCAACAAATGAAAAAACGGTATTTTTCTTTTTAATAGGCAAGTTAATATCTAAAATACCTGATTCTCCTAATTCCAAACGGTCTAGGTATTGCCCGTATTCATCAATAACCGCAGATACTCCAGTATTAGCAGATCTAATTATTGGCATACCTTCTTCAATTGCTCTAGCGCGAGCAGCTGATAAATGTTGTAAAGGACCGTAAGTATTACCATACCAAGCATCATTAGTTATATTAACTAAGAAATCTGGCCTTTCGCCTTGGATAACATTGCCAGAAAAAATAATTTCATAACAAATTAAAATACCAATATTATATTTAGTATCAATTAACTTTACTATATTGCTATTTTTGCCACTAGAGAAGTCTATAGGACCATTAGTAATTTTATTAAAATTAAAAAAATTTTTTAAAGGAATGTATTCTCCAAAAGGAACTAATTTAATTTTATCATAATAAATATTATTAAATAATTTATCTGTAATAAGGGCGCTATTATACATCTTTTTAAGTTGGTTATTATTAAATTCTGTTCTCGTAATACCAGCTATTAAAATTTGGTCATAATCTAACCAATTAATTATTTCTATATTTTTTTCTAAAAAAGAAGAATTATAAGGTAATGAAGATTCTGGCCATAATATTATCTTAGGCTTGTTCTTACCGTTATCTTTTAATGATAAGCTAATTAGTTTTTCTAAATGTTGATTTCTTAGTTTTTGATCCCACTTTAAATCTTGACTGATGGAGGGTTGTACTATTCTAATTTGTAAGTAATCATTATAATCCGTATTTTGAAGATTTAATCTAATTTCTCCATATAAAGCACATAATATAATTGGTAAAAAAGCATAGAAACCATATCGAATTTTATGAAATATTAAAGCGATTGAGGTTGCCGCTAAAAAAGTGAGTAAACCTAAACCATAAACACCTATTATTGAAAGTGACTGCATCATAATATCAGAATATGACCATATATAGCCAATTATATTCCAAGGAAAACCTCCAAACACATTGCCTCTTAAGTATTCTGATAATGATAAAAATATAGAAAATATCATAGCAAAACCAAATATATTTAATTGCCAAATATTATGTATATACAAAATGATTATACAAGAAAGACCATAAAAGATGGATAATATAAAAGTTAGAAATAGAATAGAAATAAAACCAAAATATATTCCATTTGTGAACACGTATTCAAAAGAAAACGAAATCCAATATAAGCCAACTAATAATTGACCAAAACTGAATAAAGACCCAATAGAAAAAAAATGTAAATAATTTTTATTTTTACTATAAAATAAGAATAATAATAAAAAAGATAATGAAACAATCATTAAAGGAACGCATATAAAAACAGATAGCCCACTAAAAGATAACCCACTAATACAACCAAAGCTAAAAATCAATAGGCCTTGTAAGTAGAAATTATTTTTAAAATATTCTGTTACTTTATAAATTATCAAAGCGTTATACTTTTGGAGAACCCGTGATCTTTATTTTTTTGATTCGTCGCATATCGGATTCAATAATCTCAAAAATTAAACCATTAGAGTGTTTTATAAGTTTACCTACCTCAGGAACACTTTTTTCGTAATAAAATATCAAACCACCTAAAGTATCAACATCGATAGAGGAGTTTATCAACTTACAGCTATAGTAATTTTCTAGTTCAATTATGGGTATTCTAGCATCAACAATTATAGAATTATCTAGATTATCATTCAAAATTCTATTAAAGTTCTTATCATGCTCATCTTCAATTTCACCTGTTATTTCTTCAAGTAAATCTTCAATAGTTATTAATCCATCAGTTCCCCCATGTTCATCTACAACAATAGAAAGGTGTACTTTAGTTCTTCTCATTTCTTGAAATAAATCTGAAATTAATGTTGATGGCGCAGAAATAATTACTTTTCTTATAATATTTTCTAAAATAAAATCTTTATCATTGTCCCAAAATGTTAAAATATCTTTTACGTGCACCATTCCAATAACCTCATCTAACGTTCCCCTATATACAGGCAATCTTGAATGGGCAGCTTTTCTAAATAAATCTATACATTCCTTTAGTGTACTTTTTTCTGGAATAGCTACTATATCTGCTCTTGGTACCATTGCTTCTTCAACTTCAATGGAAGAAAAGCCTATTACATTGTCTAACATAGCTCTATCGTAATAAGATAAGCCTGCTTTTTTACCTAGGGATCTAACTTCACCTCTTGTACTTTCTAAATCCAACTCTTTATCATTCTTCTTTCTTAAAAATAATTTATTTAAATTAAATTTATTTATTAGCATTTACAGTTCCAAACGGTTAAGTATAACTTACATAAGGATCTTTTATACCGACCCTTTCTAAAATTAATTTTTCATAATTAATCATGTTAATTTCATCTTGCTTTTCAATATGTTCATATCCACATAAATGTAAAATACCGTGAATCATTATATGAATCATGTGATCTACAAAAGATATATTTCTCTTATTTGCTTCGGACTTTATATCACTATAAGATAAAATCACGTCTCCAATATGTTTTGATTGATAAGGTATATTTAAATTATTATTTACTGGAAATGCTAATACATTAGTAGAATTATCTTTGTCTCTCCACTTCATATTCAAATCCCGCATTTCTTTTTCATTTGTTAACCTAATAGTAACCTCTGAATTTAACTTATTACATTTTTTTAAAGTAATTTTAATAGCTTCATAAGCTAATCCATATGCTTTTAGCTTTCCCCAATCTTTATTTACTACATCAAAAATTATATTTATATCATCTTTCAATAGGTTTTTCTGACCTTTCATAAGCATTTACAATTTTTTGAACTAAATGATGACGAACAACATCCTTTTCACCAAAGTATACATGTGAAACTTTCTCTTTAATAAGACTAGTTATTTTTAAAGCTTCCGATAAGCCAGAACTTATATTATTGGGTAGGTCAATTTGAGTAATATCTCCAGTTATAACCATTCTCGAATTAAAACCTAATCTGGTAAGAAACATCTTCATTTGCATTTTATTTGTATTTTGCGCTTCATCTAAAATAATATAAGAATTAGATAAAGTTCTCCCTCTCATAAAAGCTAATGGAGCTATTTCTATAACACCAATTTCTAAATATTTTTCTAATTTTTTAAAAGGCAAAACATCTTCTAAAGCATCATATAAAGGCCTTAGATATGGGTCCACTTTATCTTTCAAATCTCCTGGTAAAAAGCCTAATTTTTCTCCGGCTTCTACTGCTGGTCGAGATAAAATTATTTTTGAAATCTCCTCTTTTTCTAATAATTCTACAGCATGGACAACAGGAAGAAATGTCTTTCCTGTTCCTGCTGGGCCCACACCAAAAGTTAACTCAGATTTATTTAGAGCTATAATGTATTCGTTTTGTTTATGAGTTCTAGCTCTTACCGTCTTTTTTTTAGTTCGTATAAGAGGTAGGTCATTTTGTTGTTTACCTATACTAATGTTTTTTTCACTATTCATTCTAATACTAGCATCTACCTCCTCAAAACCAATGTCAAAACCTTTCTTAAGTTGGGCATATAAGTCGTTAAGAACATCTTTAGCTAATAAAATATCTTTTCCAGAAATAGAAATATTTTTTCCTCTTCCTTGCAGATTAACATTTAATAAAGTCTCGATTCTATGTAAATTTTTATCATATAATCCAAATAAATCTGGAATAAACTCTTCTTCATTAAAAGAGATTATTAGAGTATTATCATTGCTCTCCTTAGAGGCTCTCAATTAATTAATCCTTTCATCAATTATATAAGCTACCGGTTAAGCTATTTTTATCTGCATTTAATATATGAGCCTTGACGATATCACCTATCTTAGAGTCTTTCGTTAATATATGTACAGCTTGCATATAAGGGCTTTTCCCGACTAATTGGTCATCCATTTTTCCTCTTCTTTCTAATAAAATATCGAATTCTTTGCCTACAAATGTCTTATTAAAACTTAATTGCTGTTCATTCAAAATAATTTGTAGTTCAGCAAGTCTCTCAATTTTGATTTCTTCTGCTACTTGTCCTTGCAATATAGAGCCAGGAGTACCAGGCCGTCTCGAATATTTAAATGAATAAGCTTGGCAATATTTAACTTCGTCAACTAATTTTAATGTATTTTTAAATGCTTGCTCAGTCTCACCAGGAAAACCAACTATGAAATCTGAAGAAAAAGCCATATCTTCTCTAACATTTTTTAATTTATCTATAATTTTCAGATAATTTTCAGCAGAATATTTTCTGTTCATAGATTTTAATACATTATTATCTCCAGACTGCACTGGTAAATGTAGATATGGCATCAACTTATCTACCTTTCCATGAGCAGCAATTAATCCATCTGTCATATCTACAGGATGAGATGTCATATAGCGTATTCGTTCAACTCCAGATAAATTTGCAACCTCCATAATAAGTTCGTCTAATGACAAAGTTTTATTTCTATATTTACCATGATAGGCGTTTACGTTCTGTCCCAATAAACAGATTTCTTTTGCGCCTTGTTGTATTAAGTTTTTAGCTTCAGAAATAATATCTAATACAGGTCGAGAATACTCGGAACCTCTTGTGTATGGAACCACACAAAAACTACAAAATTTATCACATCCTTCTTGAATACTTAAAAAAGCAGCAGGATTTTTATTCATTCTAATTTTTTTAAGCTCATCAAATTTATTTTCTATGGGAAAATCAGTATCTATTATCTTGCGTGATTTATTTGATAGCCTATTTAAAATTTCTGGTAAACGGTGATATGTCTGTGGACCTACTACAACATCAACTAAAGGTTGTCTTTTAACAATTTCTTTTCCTTCGGCTTGAGCGACACAGCCGGCTACAACTATATTTAATTGTTTACCCTTTTTACTAGAATTTCTTTTATGAGGGGCTATTCTACCCAATTCTGAATAAATTTTCTCAGCTGCCTTTTCTCTAATATGACATGTGTTCAGTATTATTAAATCTGAGTCTTCATAAGTCTCTGAAATCTTGTATCCATGTGGCTTCATCAATTCATACATTCTCTCAGAATCGTAAACATTCATTTGGCAACCATAAGTTTTAATATAAATTTTTTTCATGATACCTAACTAATTTTTAATAAAAAAATAACATTAACAAAGACATCACAAAATCTCAAATAATGTATCATTTTGTTTTAATGATTGTGCTCTTCCAGACAAAGCTAAACCTAAGCCAAAAGCAACCTGTTTCCAAGCTATTTTAGATATGATTTTTCTATTGAATTTATTATCTATAGGCTCATGCGCTATAACAATAATATCTGCACTTCTAAATGATAACATATTCCATAAGTGGCCTACTAAACCCATGTCGCCCCACCAGGATAAATAGGGCCGCTCACTTCTAGATATGGGCAAACCATTTAAGCCTTTATAACAAATTGTAATAGCTTGAATAGCATAAACATCCTTAATATTAGGATCATTTTCTGCAACAGAAAAAAGTGAAGATTTAAAATTTAAAACTCTATTTCCGTCAGAAGAAGTCCCCTCTGGAAACAGGACTAATCTTTTTCCTTTAGATAGTATGTCCTTTATTTCATTTTTTTGTTTACTAGCTTTAATAGATTTTCTCTCAATAAATAAAGTATCCTGCATTTTAGCTAAAAAGCCAAATATAGGCCAACGAGAAACCTCAGATTTAGCTATAAAACTTATATTAGTTAAAGAAGACAATATTGAAATATCTATCCAAGATGCATGGTTAGAAACCAGAAGTCCAGGTTTGGCAGTATATATTTCTCCAACTAGTTGTATTTTAATATTTAAAATTCTTAAAAAAAATAAATGAAAATACCTAGGAATATCTTTATAGACCTGTATCTTAAAGAATCTAAATATTATAAAAGGAATAAACAAAACAAAAAGTAACATACAAACTAAAATTAGTTTTATAATACTTCTTAAAAAAATAGTTATGAATTGCAAGATATTGAATATTTTCACAATATGGAGATATCCGTTTTATCTAATTCATAATGAGATCTATAACGTTTAGTAACTTGGTCTGTTTTTAAAACTATAAATATGTCTGTAGTTCCAAATTGATTATCCAAAACAGCCCCTTCACCAATATAAGCTCCTAATCTCAGATAACCTTTTATTAAAGGTGGTATAAGTCTCCTTGCTTCTTTGATATCAATATATTTTTTTGGTATAAGATTCATATCTATGTATCTATTAGATAGAGCTACCGGTCTCAATTCTTTTGGAGCAAGATGATAATGATATAAATAGGAAAGAGGTTTTTTAATTAAATCTGAGGAAATCTCTGGAAAACTAGCACAACCGAACATAACTTTAATATCATGAAAAAATACGTAATTAGCTATACCTCTCCATAATAGTTGCATAGTTTGACCATTTCTATATTTTTTATCAACACAAGAACGTCCTAACTCTAAGGTTTCCCCATTATAATTTAACAAACAATCAATATTGTATTCCGCTGAAGAATAAAAACCTTGATTATTTTTTGCTTCACTTTTTCTGTTTAATCTATAAGTACCGACTACTTGATCTATAATTTTAGTTTTAGAGTTATCAATAACTAACAAATGATCCCAATATTTATCAAAACGATCATAATCTCTCTCTGAAACTTTCATTTCTTCACTAGGTCTAGCAGACATTTCTTCATAAAAGACTTTATATCTTAATGCTTGTGCAGCATCAATTTCATCATTATTTTCTGCTAAGCGCACTTCAAGATTGCCAGAGTGGACGGCTTCTATATTTTTAAAAAATTCTTCTGCAGCTGCCATAGATCCGCCTTTATTTGTTTAATTTTAAGTAAATAAAAAAAATCTTACTTTTTCTTTCCATATAATTCTAACCTATGCCCCGTCAATGTATATCCTAGCTTTTTAGCTACTTTATGTTGTAATTCTTCTATTTCTTCATTTACAAATTCTATAACATCTCCGGAATCAGTATCAATTAAATGGTCGTGATGTTCATTACTAAATATTTCGTATCGAGACCTTCCATCACCAAAATCTCTAACCACTACTATATTTGTATCTTCAAATAATTTCATAGTTCTATAAACTGTAGCCATGCTAATATTAGAATCTATTTTTGAAGACCTTTTAAACACTAGATTAGCATCAGGGTGATCATCTGCCTTAGAAAGAACTTTTGCAATAACTTTTCTCTGATGCGTAAGCTTAATTCCTTTTGAAGCGCACATTACCTCTATCGCTGATTTTGCCATTTATTTACTCCATTAAAGTATTAAGTATCTTTAATAATTACTATTATAACTTATATTTATCATTATTTTTATATAAAGTATAAAAAAATATTATTAAAGGAAGACAATGCAAAAAAAAATTATGAATATAATAAATCTAAGTGGAGAAGTATGTCCAATGACTTTTGTCAAAACAAGATTAGCTATAGAAAAAATAAATTATGGTGAGAGGATAAAAGTTATATTTGATAGTAGTGAAGCAGAAGTTAACGTGCCTAGATCGTTAAAGGAATTAAATCATAAAATTATAGAAATTAATAAATTAGATCAAAATAATTTTTATATTATTATTGAGAAATAATCTATAATATTAATTTCATAATCAGCGCATCTATTCTTGATCCTCTATCCTTACCACTATGTATTAAATAATAATTCTTCCTTTCTGAGCAAATATTAAAACCATGTTTTTTATAAAAATCAATAGCTCCATAATTATTTTTAGCTACTTCAATATATAAAAATTTGTCTAACCGTCCATAATTGATTACATATTGCAATAAGCTATTGCCTATTTTTTTTCTTTGATGAGGCTTATCAATAGCAATAGTAATAATTTCTATAAAATCTAAATTACAATTTACTATAATAAAACCTAAAATTTTTTTTTCTGATACATAATAAAAAACCTTAAAACCGCTATTTAAAAAGTCTATAAAATCCTTATACTTCCATGGCCTCAAGTTGAATTTTTTAAAAGCACTAAAGTGAATTTTTACCAAATTAATTAATATATTTTGATCAACTTCTGATAAAATTTTTATATTTGAATTCATTTAACTTACTATTGGTTTTCTTTTCCATAAGGAAGGCTTACTTGCATTTACTTCTCTAAGATACTGAGGACTTGCATCCATGAATTCATTATTAATGATTTTATCTTTAACCAAATAATATAAGCTTTCTGGTGTTGGACTTACTATATTTATTTTTTGTCCCTTAAATTTAATACACTTGGATAATTTTTTGACATCATTTCCTACAAATACTATTTCAGTATCGGGAAAAGGAAATTTTATGCCTTGTTTTAAATTAATAAGCTTTGGTGTTGATAAAGAAGTATATAAATTATTATAAATTTCCATATAATAGAAGCCTGGAGAAGCCTTTATAAAAGTACATATATTTTTATTATTTTTATTTATGAAACTTCTACTCAATAACTCTAAAGATGATATACCTGCTAATCTAGTGTTATTAGAAATTGCTAAGCCTTTAATCAATGATAAAGATATTCTAATGCCATTAAAATTACCTGGGCCTACAGAGGAAAAAAGAATATCTAATGAGGCTAAATTAATTTGTAGTTCACTTAACATATGTTCTAAATTAGAAAACATCAATCCTGCGCGATCTTTGTTTAATGGAACACTTTTCTTATAATATAAATTATTAAGATCTCCGTAGATCATAATTAAATGGCTTAAAGAAACGTCCAAAGCTAAAAATTTCAACTATACTTCCTCATTTATTTACTTAACAAACTAAGACCTATATATTTATTAATATAATGTTTTTATTCCTTTTTAGGTATTTTAAAAAGATAAAATATGAGTTTAATAGAAATTACAGAAAAAAAATACAATGTATGTATAGATTTGGCATATTATAAAAATACAAATTTTACAGGAAAGAAAATTTATTCACAGAATAAGTGTTTTATTCACGAGGATACATTGCCTAAGCTATTATCAGCAATATCGATTGCTAAAAACTTAGGTTTTAAATTTAAAATTTATGATGCATTTCGCCCTGTAGAAGCACAAAATATTTTATGGAATTTTTGTCCAGATAAAAACTTCATAACCCCTCCATATATTGGATCCCCTCATTCCAGAGGTATTGCAATTGACCTAACATTAATAAAAAATGAAAAAGAGGTAAATATGGGTACTACATTTGATTACTTATATAAAGAATCATATCATGGAAATACAGATATACCTAAAATAGCTCAAAAAAATAGATTAATACTATTGGGAATAATGACTGCTGCAGGTTGGGATTACTATGAAAAAGAATGGTGGCATTATCAACTCCATAATAGTAAAAATTGGCCATTAATATATAAACCTCTAAATAAAGCTAATATTATGAAAAATAAAAATGTTTAATTTAATATTTAAAACAACTATATTTTTATCTTTTTTTTATATTAATAGTTTTTTTATCAAAGAAAGTTATGCAAATTTTGTTGTAATATCCTATGATAGCTTTGGTGAAAAAGACTTCGACTTAAATGCCATCGAAAAACATATAAAAATTTTAACTAAAGAGAAATATTTTATTATACCAATAAGTAATATTATTAACTTGTTAGATAATTCAAAAAATCTACCTGACTACTCAGTAGGTATAACTATTTCAAGCAATAATAAACAAGTTATAAAAGATATATGGCCAATTTTTTCTAAAGCATCATTGAACTTTACTTTGTTTATTGATCCTTTAGTTATAAATACATTTAACAATAATATGTCTTGGAGTGATATTATAACATTAAAAAATAATGGTGTAGATATTGGAATTAGGAGCTCTTCTAAAAATATATCTAATGATATAAATATTTACATAAAAAACTTAAATATTAGACCCATGTACTATATTTATAGGCAAGGGATTTGGTCTGAAAAAGAATTAAAAATACTAAATAAACATAATATTGAAATTGCATTTACAGAAAATTCAGGACCTATTAGTGCTACTATGGACAAATATAAACTCCCAAGATTTAATATATCTGGTAAATTTACAGATACACAAAGGCTTGAAACTGTTTTAGGAACTTTACCTTTAGAAATTACTAATATTCTTCCTTCTGGTAATACGATTAACCATAACCCACCGCTATATGGCTTCACTTTAATAAATGAAAAGCAAATCCCACAATGCTATACTAATAATAAAGATAAAGCAGAAGTATTATTAGTTAGCAATAATAGAATTGAGGTCAGAACGACAAAGTTTTTAGGCCAAAAAGCTAGAATTAATTGCGTATCTAAAGATATTAATAATAGACTACTTTGGTATGGGTCTCTATACTGGGTTAGCAAATAAATAAATTATTGGACCTCTTTAACTTCCATTATTTCAGGTATGTAATGTTTTAACATATTCTCTACTCCCATCTTTAAGGTTGCCATAGATGAGGGACAGCCTGAGCAAGCACCTCTCATTTCTAGTTCTACTACACCTTCTGAGTAACCATGAAAAACAATATCTCCGCCATGACTAGCTACAGAAGGTCTCACTCTAGTTTCTAATAGATCTTCAATTTGAGAAGCTATTTCTTTATCTTCCTCACTTAATTTTAATTTGGTTTCCTCTTTAACATCATTAATTATTGCATCGCCTGACATATAATGTTGCATAATTTGACTTAATATTAGAGGTTTTAACTCCTGCCATTCAATGCTTTCCTCTTTTGTAATTGAAATAAAATCAGAACCTAAAAAAACACTATTAACGCCATTAATTAAAAAAAGTCGTTTTGCTAATGGGGAAATAGATGCTTCTTCAGTATTAATAAAATTAATACTTTTTAACGGAGAAACTTCTTTACCCGGAATAAATTTTACAGTTTTAGGATTTGGGGTTACCTCTGTTTGTATAAACATTTTTGCCTCTTTTCTATGTTATTTTTTCTAATTCATCATTACTTAAATTACCTGGAACAATAGTTAAAGGTATATGAATACTATTTGTAAGCCCAGTAGAAAAACGATTAATTAAATCATTTGTACCTTTTCCTTCTGGAGCAGCACCTAAAACCAAAATACTAATGGTTTTATCTTCATTAATCAAATCTACTATTTTATTATATTTTATGCCATAAGAAACTATAGTTTCTATCTCAATATTAAATTCATTCATTGTAGCTTCTTTTAATTCAGATAACACTCTATAAGCCTCATCTTCAGCTTCTTTTTTCATAAGTTTTTCTACGCCTGCAAAGTGTTGTAAATCATTTGGTTCAACAACATATAAAATACAAACCTGCCCTTTAGAATTTTTAGACCGCATACAAGCAAATCTTAGAGCAGCTTTACATTCTTCTGAAGAATCAACACAAACTAAAAATTTTACTTGTCCTGGAATATGCATTTAAAAATTACCTTTTATATTCTTCTAAATATTTCACTTCCTATATATCCTGCTATTAAAGCTCCTAAAGCAGCTAACAATCCGTATAAAAAAGGATGTTCAATGGATAGATCATATAAATCTTCCGCCATACCATCTTTGGATACTTTAACACTATTATTCCATGAAGAAATTAATTTTCCATCATTATTTATTAAAAATGATTTGATTGTATAAATTCCTACAGGAGTAATTGGAGGAAGAATAAACTCAGCTCTAAATAAAGTTTCCCGTAAAACATCTATATTATGATCTAAATGATATAAACCTCTATTCTTATAAAATATTTTTAAATTATTTTTATAACTATCAATTTTTTTTATGTCTGAATAATTTAAATTCATATTTAAATTTTCCCAACCTATTTGTAAGTTTTTCAAAACATTTGCATCTAGATTAGTATAATTATCATTATTAGTTGCAATTGCATAATATCCAGGCGCATCCATGAATTCTATTTCATCTTTTCCTGCTAACCATACACCTAAATATTTTTCTTTATTTCTAATTTTTAAGTGATTACTAGGACCTATTACATTAATAATTAATATAGTATCTTTATATAATTTCTTATCAACTGCTCCATATATTATAATTTTTGCACCATCAAATGAAGCCGTTATATTAATATCTTCATCAACAATATCGGTAAGCAATGACTCTCTTGACTGAGATGGATAAATCTGAGAAATAATAAAAATAATAAAAATTAAGGGCTTCATATGTTTTTCCTTAAAATATCAACTATAAAAGCCTCTTTCGGGGTAATAATAATTTCTCCCACTAAAACAATTGCTACAATGATAATAATAATTGCCAATAGGAACCTAATTTGTTCTCCCTTGAGTTTTACCATAACTCTTGTTCCAATTTGAGCCCCTACAACTGCTCCAATTAGTAATAAAGATGACAACATTATATCTACTGTTTGATTAATATAAGAATGCATTATAGTAGAGACAAAAGTAACAAATACTATTTGTAACAAAGAAGTTCCTATTACTACCTGCGTAGGCATGCCAAGTATATAGATCATTGCAGGTACTAAAATAAATCCTCCGCCTACCCCCATAATTGAAGATAAGGTCCCGACTAAAAAACCTATAAAAATTGGGGGTATAATACTTATATATAAGTGGGATTTTCTAAACTTTATTTTAAAAGGAAGTCCATGTAACCAAATATGCTCATGTAATTTATTTATTTTTCCTTTATTAATTTTTTTTATAGATGCTACACTTTCTCTTAACATCCATAAACCAACAAAAATAAGTATAAAAATATATGATAAAGATATAAATATCTTTTCCTGTCCAATAATTAATAAATATTTAAGTAAAAATACACCAAGTATACTCCCTAATATTCCTCCCAAGAGCAAAATAGAGCCCATTAAAAAATCTACATTTAATCTTCTCATATGGGCTAAAAAGCCAGAAAAAGAAGCTGCTAAAATATGGTTGGCCTCAGATGCTACTGCAACGGCAGGTGGAATGCCTAATAACATTAACATCGGAGTCATTAAAAAACCTCCCCCAACGCCAAACATTCCAGACAAAAAACCAACAACTAGGCCTAAAGACATTAATATAAAAAGATTTATAGGTAGTCCAGCTATAGGAAGATAAATTTCCATTTATTAATAAAATCCAACTATTTCTTTCGTTCTTTTTAATATAGGTGATGCCATTCCATGGGCATTCTCTCTCCCCTTATTTAAAATATCTTCTAAATAAGCCTTATCATCTATCAGTTTACGCATCTCTGCAGTAATTGGACTTAAGACTTCCACAGATATATCGTTCAATTCATTCTTAAAGAATGAAAATTGTTTTTCTGCAAAAATTGACACTACTTTTTTTATATTTTCATTTGCAAGCGCAGCATATATATTTAGTAAATTTACTGCTTCTGGCCTGTTAGCTATAATATCATCTTTGAATTTTTCTTCATCGTCCAAACAAGATAAATCAGGAAGCGGTAAAGGATCCGTTTTAGCTTTTCTAATTTTCTTTGAAATTTCATCTGCGCTATCCGTAAGATTTAATCTAGAATAGTCAGATATATCAGATTTAGACATTTTATTTTTTCCGTCTCTTAAACTCATAACCCTGGTCGCATTTCCCATAATTACAGGCTCCGTAATTGGGAAAAAATCTACTTTAAAATCATTATTAAATTTTTGGGCTATATCTCTTGCAAGTTCTAAATGCTGTCGTTGATCATCACCAACGGGAACATGTGATGCATGATATGCTAAAATATCTGCAGCCATTAAAACTGGGTATGTATATAAGCCAGCTGAAGCATTTTCTCTATTTTTACCTGCTTTTTCCTTAAATTGAGTCATTCTATTTAACCAACCTAAACGCGCAACGCAATTAAAGATCCATGCAAGTTCCGCATGAGCGCTAACTTGAGATTGAACAAAAATTATAGATTTTTCTGGATTTATTCCTGAGGCAACAAATGCTGCCGCTACCTCTAAAATATTATTTTTTAATATTTTAGGGTCTTGTCTTACAGTAATAGCATGCATGTCAACGACACAATAAATACATTCATGATCGTTTTGTAATGATACAAAATTTTTTATAGCTCCTAAATAATTTCCTAAATGTAAGTTACCTGTTGGCTGGACGCCAGAAAAAACTCTTTTCATTTCAGACCTCTATAATTTTTGTTTTATTTAAGTATAAACTAATACTATTTATATAGAACTATTAGTACTAAAATATTTTTTTATACCTAATAAATAGTTAAATAATATATAAGATATAAATCCTATTAAGATAAATAATATCAATTTAAACAAACCTGTATGTGAAGATGAGATTAGAAAAAAATTAAACAATACTTTTTCCAAAATTAATAAAGTTAAATACATTAAGAAAGTTACCAATATAATTTTAATTAAAATCAAAAAAAATGTTCTTGTACAATTAAAAAAATTTCTTTTAATCAAAATAATAAATAATAAAATAGTATTTAAATACCCTGCAATACAAAGAGAAATTGCAATCCCTATAAAACCGTATTTATTCATTAAATACCATGTAAGTATGATATTTAGAAAAGCACAAAAGGCGCCAATTAAAACAGGGGTCTTAGTATCTTTTCTAGCGAAAAAATTAGGAGATAGAACTTTAATCATCATAAAAGCAGGAATAGCTATTGCATATACTTCTAAAGCTTTAGAAGTAGCAAAAATATCAGATTGAACGAAAACTCCATAGCCAAATAATGAAGCTATGATTAGTTCTGATAAATAAAAAAGACCAATAGCAGAGGGAAATGCAAAAAATAGTGACAAAAGTATAGCTTTTTCTTGGATCAGATTTTGCTCTTGATTTTGTCCTAGGTTTATTTTTTTTGCAAGATCAGGTAACAGAGCAGTCCCTAATGCAACTCCAATTATTCCTAATGGTAATTGCGCTACTCTATCTGAATAATATAACCAAGAAATTGCCCCCGGTATCTGACTAGCAAATATAGACGCGATCAGTAAGTTAATTTGCGTAACTCCTGAACCTAATGCGCCCGGCACAAACTTTTTAAAAAATAATTTTACATCCTCATTTATCTCTGGAAAAAAAATACTAAAAGATAAACCATTCTTAAAGTTTGCCCAAGCTAATAAAAGCATTTGAAATACGCCAGATATAAGTACTGCCCAACATATAATTATCCCTGTATCTCCTTCAATATAAATAGATACTATTAAGCCTATAATTAAAAATATATTTAAAATAACTGGTGCAGCTGCACCGGACCAAAATCTCCCATTAGTATTAAGCGCTGAAGCAAATAGAGCCGTAAATATTATAAAAATTAAATATGGAAAAACTATTCTAGCATAAGGAATAGCTAGTTCTAATCTCTCAATATCATTTATAAATCCAGGCGCTATAAAACGAACTATACTTGGCATAAAAAGTTCTGATAAAAGTATAAGAGGAATAATAATAAGCAATAGTAGAGCAGCTATATTAGATGTAAAGGCTACACCTGATTTTGGTCCAAATTTTTCATTTTTCTCTGCTAATAAAGGTATAAACGCAGCAGAAAAAGCTCCTTCAGCAAAAAATTTTCTAAATAAATTAGGAATCCTAAAAGCTAAGAGAAAAGCATCTGCTATTGCCCCCGAACCTAATATAGAAGCAAATAATATATCTCTTATGAAACCCATTATTCGACTTAATAATGTCCATACACCTACTACAGCACTAGATTTATAGATATTCGATATTTTATTTGTACTTATCATTTAGTTTCTTCTAAAATTTTTCTTTTTTGCTCTTTATTATCATTAATTGCTTTCATTAATCGTGACTTAATAATATCTATTTTATCTTTTTCTATAATTTTTCCACCCGTCATGTTTTTAATATAGAAAACATCTACCGCTCTAACGCCATATGTACTTATTCTTGCTGTTGAAATATGTAAACCCATTAAAAATAATTCGCTTGCTAATGTATGCAATAAACCAATTTTATCTTTTGAATTTATCTCTATTAAGGTATGAGATTTAGAAGATAAATTATCTATTAAGACGCGAGGTTCAATTATAAAAGAGTCTTTTCTTGAAGGAATTTGTATATCTTTAAATTCATTCATTAATACTTTAGGATTTCTTTCTTCTGAAATTGTTTTACTAATTGTATTAACAAGTGTGGATAATCTAGTTTTGTCTTCCATCAATGAGATAGAGTTAGTTGGCCTTATTAAAAATGTATTTACAGTCATTCCATCTTTAGTAGTTACAATTCTTGCATCTTGTACAGAAGTTCCAGCAAGAGCAAGTCCAGCGCATGTTCTAGCAAAAAGTCCTAAATGATCTTGTGTATAAATTGATACTTTTGTTACACCTTGATCATCAAGCGTCTCCACATCAATTTTTATTTTTAAATCTTTAGAATCAGCTTCTGTAATTAATTTTGCGTGATGCAAATGAACATCAAAATTTATATTTGTCCAGTAGTATGAAAAAAATCTATTAATATAATTTGAAAACTTTTCATCTGACCAATCTGCTAGAGATTTCCTTAATTTAGTTTTTGCCTTATCTTCTATAAATACGCGAGATTTTATATCCCCTCCGCCATTAATTTCCATCAAAGTCTCATTATAAACTATTTTTAATAAATTATCCTTCCAACTATTCCAAATTTCGGGCCCAACTGCAGTTATATCTGCAACAGTTAAAACATATAAAAGTCTCAATAATTCAGCTGATTGAACTCGTTTCTTAAAATCAATTATTGTATTAGGGTCTTGAAGATCTCTTTTGAAAGCTATATGAGACATTAAAAGATGGTTTTCTACTAGCCAAACCACTGTTTCTGTATCATCCGCATCTAATCCAAATCTAGGGCAAAGATTTTGTGCTACTTCTCCACCTAAGATAGAATGATCTCCGCCTCGTCCTTTAGCAATATCATGCAAAAATAATGCTATATATAAAACTTTTTTTGATACTATTTTTTTTATAACTTTTGAAGCTAAATCAAATTTACTTTTTAGCTCTCCGTTATTAATTTTACGCAAAATTCCTATCGCATTTATAGTATGCTCATCTACAGTATAAGTGTGATACATATCATGTTGTACTCTAGCTACAACTTTTTGAAAATCAGGAATAAAACGTCCTAATACACCTATCTCATTCATACTTCTTAAAACTTTTTCTGAATTATTTATATTGGTAAGTATATTGATAAAAAAAGCATTTGCTTTCTTATCATTTCTTAAATCATCTACTGTTCTAATATTTAATTTTATAATACTGATAAGTTCATTACTTAAACTTAGGTCATATTTTGCTGAAAAATCATAAGCCCTAAATATATCTAATGGCTTAATATTTTTTTCACTTTTTGCTATGTGAATATTATTTCCATAAAATTCAAATATACCATTTTTATTTTTTTTAAGATTAAATACAATTGTCTTTAGAAAAGATTTATCTGTCTTAAACTGATTATTTTCTATAGTCTCTAATACGCTTTTCGTTAGATATCCAACTTCTTTAGCAAAAATATAATAGTGCTTCATTAGGCGTTCTATAGGGGTAGAACCAGCATGTAATTTATAGCCTAATTTTTCCGCAATACTTAATTGTAAGTCAAATGTAAGTCTATCAGAATTATTCTTACTATTATAATGCATCATGGATCTCAAAGTTGTAAAATATTTTTCTGCTTTTTCATAAAATGCAACTTCTTTTTTAGACATCACACCAAGAGATAAATAATCTCTAGAGTTATTACTTTGATATAAAAATAAAATTATCCATCTTATTGTATTTAAATCACGTAATCCACCCTTGCCCTCTTTTATATTAGGCTCCAAAAGATATCTAGAATCTCCCATTTTTTTATGCCTAGAGTCTCTCTCCTTTATTTTTTCATAAAAATATTTCTCTTTTAATTTATTTAAAACTTCTAACTTAAATGCAGAATTAAAACTTATCCATAAGTCTTGATCTCCAGATATTAATCTCGCATCTAACAATGCTGTACAAATTGTATTGTCTGATTGCGCCTTAGATATATTATCTTCTAAGCTTCTAATTGCATAACCTACTTTAAGTTTTAAATCCCAAAGTATATATAGTAAAGTCTCTACGATCTGTTCAATTCTTGGAGTAATTTTATAAGGGGTTAGAATTAATATGTCTATATCAGAACCAGGCGCTAAATTTCCTCTACCGTAACCTCCTACTGCAACTATTGATAATTTGTCTGCTTTTGTTGGATTTGCAATAGGAAATGCATGCGTATTAATTGCATCAAAACTACTTAATATTACTGCATCTATTGTTTTTGATCTTAATATTCCACAATAAAGTCCATCTCTATCTTTAATAAAAAGTTGTTTTATATTTTTATAATTTTCATCTATAAAACTTTTTAAAATTGGAAGTAAATTTTGTTTAAGAGATTTATTAGAATTTTTTTCAGATAAAAATCTTTCTATCTTTTCTATCAAATTTCTTCGATTAAAATGATATTTATTACTCAAGTGATTTCCTAATTTATTAATCTAATTTTTTAATACTTTTGTTATAAGCATATAACTTTTCTAGAGCTTCTCTTGGAGAAATATCATCCAAGTCTGAAGACTTTATATCAGAAATAATACTATCAAAAATATTTTTAAAGTCTTCGCTAATACTATCTTCTGACTTTTTATTTTGCTTAACTTTTATATCCTTCAAATTTTTATATGAGCTTTCATATTGCTCTAATTTAATCTTTGCTCGCATCAATACAGATTTTGGTATACCAGCTAGAGAAGCAACATGAATGCCATAAGAACCTTTTGCTATTCCTTTTTCAACTGTATATTGAAAAATAACCTTATTTTTCCATTCTTTTACTTTCATTGTATGACATGTTAAAGCATTCAAAGAATCTGATAAATTAGTTAATTCATGGTAATGCGTCGCAAAAAGTGTTCTGCAATTGCTAATGTTATGTAGATGTTCCAAGATTGCCCATGCTAATGATAAACCATCATAAGTTGAAGTCCCTCTTCCTACTTCATCCATAATGACTAATGAATTTTTACTTGCTTGATTTAATATTGCAGCTGTTTCTAACATTTCAACCATAAAAGTTGACCTTCCACTTGCAAGGTCATCTGAAGAACCAACACGACTGAATAATGAATCTACTATACCTATTGATGCTTTTGTGGCAGGCACAAAAGATCCGGCTTGAGCAAGAATAGTAATGAGGGCATTTTGTCTTAAAAAAGTAGATTTTCCCGCCATATTTGGCCCCGTAATAAGCCATATTTTATCTTTATTATTTAACATACAGTTATTACTATAAAATCTATCCGCACCTGATTTAAACATAGATAATTCTACAGAAGGATGTCGACCTTCTATTATTTCTAAAGTTTGACCTTTTAGAATAGATGGCCTCACAAAATTATACAGTGTTGCGATCTCAGCTAAAGATGAAGCTATATCTAATCTAGAAATAGCATATGAAATACTTGCTAAATCAAAATGCTGGTCAGAAATAGATTCTTTTATTTTTTCAAATATTTCCAATTCTATATCTATTGCTTTTTCAGCGGCATTACTTATAGACTCTGACAATTTGGATAAATCATCAGTAACAAAACGAGAAACTCCTTTTAAAGACTGTCTAGGAATAAACCTCTCTGCATCTTCCATCTCCATAAATTTCTTTTTTTGCAGTTGAGTGATTTCAAAAAAATGCCCCAAAACATTATTATATTTTATTTTAAGAGTATTTAACCCTGTTTTTTTTCTTTCGTGAGCTTCCATTTCTATTATATGTTGCCTGCTTTCATCTCTAAAAGATGTCACAGTATCTAATTCTTTAGAATAGCCCTTTTTTATAAAACCACCATCTTTAGAAAATAATGGCAGGTTGTCTGATAGTGTTTCATTTAATAAATTTAATAACGGCATACATTTTTTTAAATTATTAATTATTTCAATTAATAATTTTGGAAGGGTATTTTTATTTGTATTTTCTAATATATCAGCAAGATTGTGAGCTGCCTCTATTCCAAATTTTATAGACTGAAGATCTCTAGGTCCTCCCCGTGATAATATTATCCTTGCTTTAGCCCTATCTATATCCGCCGCCGATTTTAAAATTGCCCTTATCCCAGATCTAGTAGTGTCAGATGCCACAAAATAATCTATTACATTTAAACGTTCATTTATTTCCTCAAAATTAGTTAAAGGCGCAGATATGTCTTTATCCAACTGTCTTGCACCTACAGCTGTAAGCGTGAAATCAATAGAATCAATTAAACTTCCTTTTTTATTGCCTGACAATGTTTGATTTATTTCCAAGCTTCTTCTTGTAGAATTGTCTATCTGCATTGTTGAATTATTTTTAATAGATTTGGGAAACCTTATTGGTGGAATATTACCTTTTTGTGTAACAGAAACATAATCTAAAAGTGACCAACAAGATAAAATTTCATTTTCTGAAAAGTTTCCAAAAGACTCTAAAGACTTAACTCCATAATGAAGGCATATTAAGTCTCCTGCTTTTTTGCTATTAGTTATATTTTGGTTAAAAGAAGTAACTACGCAATCAAAAGTATTTTTTAGTATTTCTATGTAGTTGTTTTCATCTATTAGGCTATTGTTTACTGCTAAAATTTCTCTCGGCCTTATCCTAGAAATAGATGTTAAGTAATTTTGCTTAGAGCACTTTTCTGAATAAAGTTCTCCAGTTGATATATCTATCCATGAGAGGCCAATATTTTCTTTCAAATAATATATACAAAGTAAGAAATTGTTTTTATCTGCTTCTAAGAGTAATTCTTCAGTTAAAGTTCCAGGTGTAACTATTCTTACAACCTCTCTTCTAACTATGGCTTTGTAACCTCCCCTAATCCTCGCTTCTTTCGGGCTCTCAACTTGCTCACAAATTGCAACTTTATAATTTTTTTTTGTTAACTTTTCTAAATAAGGCATGTAAGAGTGATAAGGCACTCCGCACATAGATACTGGTTTCCCATCATATTGCCCTCTGCTCGTTAGAGCAATATCTAATTCATTAGATGCAACAACAGCATCCTCAAAAAACAATTCATAGAAATCCCCCATTCTAAAAAAAAGTAGGCAATCCTCATTTTCAGCTTTAACTTTTAAAAATTGCTGAAACATAGGGGTAGTTTTTAGTATAGCTTCACCTGTGACTTTTGATAATAGAGGTAAAGGTTGTTGTTCTATATTTTTATCGCCTGACATAATATATCTCTGTCAAAATATTTAAGTTAGAATCGTACTATACCATATCGTATAAATTTTCTCATGAAAAAATATTCTATATTATACAGTAAATAATTATTCTTATTCTGTATTAAATAGATAGACCTTATTTATTAATATATGTAATCTAAAATTAAAAATTGTGGATAAATTATTAATGCCAAAATCAATACACCCAAAAGATGCCCTAAACTTTCATAAGAAAGGTAAACCAGGTAAGCTAGAAATTTCTCCTACTAAGCCTTTAACAACAGCAAGAGATTTATCGTTAGCTTATTCTCCTGGTGTCGCGATACCATGTCTAGAAATAGAAGAAAAACCTTCCAGCGCGTATGATTATACCTCAAAAGGAAATATGGTAGCTGTTATTTCTAATGGAACTGCTGTTTTAGGTTTAGGAAATATAGGCGCACTTGCTTCTAAACCTGTTATGGAAGGAAAAGCTGTACTATTTAAAAGGTTTGCAGATATTGATGGCATAGACTTAGAGGTTAATACTGAAGATGCTGATGAATTCATTAATAGTGTGAAGGTTTTGAGTAAAACTTGGGGAGGAATAAATTTAGAAGACATAAAAGCTCCTGAATGTTTTATTATTGAAGAAAAATTATCTGAACTTCTAGATATTCCAGTATTTCATGATGATCAACATGGTACAGCCATTATAGCTGCGGCAGGCCTAATCAATGCTCTAGATATTACAAATAGAACTATTGATAATTTTACAATGGTAATAAATGGCGCGGGAGCAGCTGGTATAGCTTGTGCCGAATTATTAAATGCAATGGGAATGCCAAAAAAGAATATTATCATGTGTGATACAAAAGGTGTCATTCATAGAGA
>PTKH01000017.1 GCA_002937655.1 Alphaproteobacteria bacterium MarineAlpha9_Bin3
AAGATTAATAGTTTTTGTTGCAATAATATAGTTTTTAATATTTATTACGGTAAACCTTCATTATATTCTTTGCAATATATGGTTTAAAGGTTATATAATTTTTTATTGAAGGAGTTAACATGTTTATTTCAGAGGCAATGGCACAAGGTGCATCAGGAGGATCTGGGTTTTTAATTCAAATTGCTCCATTAGTATTGATATTTGCAGTATTTTATTTTTTACTTATCAGGCCACAACAAAAAAAGATGAAAGAACATAGAGCCATGGTTGATGCTTTAACTAAAGGAGATAAAGTAATTACTGCTGGTGGTTTAATGGGAACAATAGATAAAATTATTGACGATAGAATTGCTTCAGTTCAAATAGCAGAAAATGTAAAAGTTAAGGTTGTAAGGTCAACTATAACTGAAGTAATATCTGATCAGAAATCAGTTCAGAAAAAATAAATATTGTATTAATTTTTTTATAGGATTTTATATGCTTATTTTTGAAAATTGGAAAAAAATAGTCATTTTATTTGTTAGCATTTTTGCTATCTTATTTTCAATGCCTAACTTTGTTAATAATGATAATTTACCTAGCTTTTTAAAGTCAGGTGAAATTAGATTAGGTTTAGATCTTCAAGGAGGGTCTTATTTATTATTAGAAGTAGACTCAGATAGTTTGCAAACTGACCGGCTAAACTCAGTAGCAGACGAATTAAGAATCGCTTTAAGAAGTGCTAATCCAAGAATTGGCTACACAAATTTATCTGTTGCTGATACTAATTTAACCTTTTCCTTAATTGAAGAAAAAGACTTAAAAGCTATTAGTGAGATCATATTAAATATAGATAATTCTCTAATAATTGATGATAAAATTTATAGTTCAATTAAAATATCATTTTCAGAAGATAAAATTAAAGAAATAAAAGACTATGCAATTTTACAGTCTATTGAAATTATTAGGCGAAGAGTAGATGAAGTAGGAACAAATGAGCCCATTATACAAAGGCAAGGTGAGGATAGAATATTAGTACAACTTCCAGGTCTAGATGATCCTGAGAGAATTAAGAGATTACTCGGTAAAACTGCTAGAATGAATTTTAGAATGGTAAATGAAACAGCTAGTATAGATGAAGCTATGTCTGGAAGAGTGCCTCCTGGTTCAGATTTACTATTTGAATTAGATCCAAGAACTGGCGAAAAAACTATACCTTATATTATTTATAAACGTATTGGTGTTTCTGGAGATCAATTAGTTGATGCTAATCCAAGTATGGATCAATATAATCAACCTGTGGTAAGTTTAAGATTCGATTCAACTGGCTCAAGAAAGTTTGGAGATCTTACTTCAAAAAATGTAGGAAAAAGGTTTGCTATTGTATTAGACGGTGAAGTTATTAGTGCTCCAGTCATAAGAGAGGCTATTACAGGGGGTAGTGGTCAAATATCAGGTAACTTTACTTTTGAAACTGCTAGTGATTTAGCTGTTCTTTTAAGAGCAGGTGCATTACCAGCTCCATTAACAATTTTAGAAGAACGTTCTGTAGGTCCGTCTTTAGGTAAAGATTCAATTAATGCTGGAATGTATGCTGCAATTATTGCAATTATTTTAGTAATAATTTACATGTTAATAATTTATGGAGCTAGGTTTGGAATTACAGCTAATGTTTCATTGATAATAAATATATTATTAGTTTTAGCATTATTAGGTGTTTTAGATGCAACTCTTACTTTACCTGGTCTTGCTGGGATAGCGTTGACTATCGGAATGGCGGTTGATGCTAATGTTTTAATTTTTGAGAGAATTAGAGAAGAGTCAAGAGCTGGTAGATCAAATATTGGTGCAATAGATAATGGATTTAAGGAAGCTTTTAGAACAATTGTTGACGCAAATATAACAACTCTTCTAGCAGCAATTATACTCTTTCAGTTTGGCTCAGGTCCAGTAAAAGGCTTTGCAGTTACTCTGGCATTAGGAGTTATAACAACAATGTTTAGCTCATTATTATTAAGTAGAGGTATTATAACTATTTGGTACAATAGATATAGGCCAGATAGCTTAAATATATAAAATTAGGAGAATATCCAAGTGTTAAGATTAATATCTGACAATACCACAATAAAGTTTATAAGGTTAAAAACTTTTTCTTTTTCTTTATCAGCTATTTTCTCTATTTTAGCTATATTATCTGTGTTATTGATTGGTTTAAATTTTGGTATAGATTTTAAAGGAGGTATACTTCTAGAGGTACGAACTGATAAAAAAATTAGTATTTCTGATATTAGAAGAGAAGTTTCTAATTTAGACATTGGTGAAGTGTCAATTCAAGATTTTGGAGTTAAGTCTGACTACTTAATAAGGGTAGAAAGACAATCGGGCTCTGACGACGCCCAACAGATAGCCGTAGAAGCTCTTAAAGGAGTACTTAGTAAAGCATTTAATAATGATATAGAATATAGAAGGCTTGAATATGTAGGGCCAACTGTTAGCAAGGATTTAATATCAGATGGAGTTATGGCTATATTCTTTGCGATTATTGCCATGTTAGCATATATATGGTTTAGATTTGAATTACCATTTGCTATAGGAGCAATAGCAGCTTTATTACATGATATTATCCTTACTTTAGGTGTATTTTCCATATTAGGTCTCGAATTTAATTTATCTACTGTAGCGGCTATTTTATTAATTATAGGCTACTCTATGAACGATACTGTTGTAGTTTATGATAGAATAAGAGAAAATTTAAGAAAATTTAAGAAAATGGAACTTAAAGAATTATTAGATAAAAGTATAAATGAAACTTTATCCAGAACCATCAATACTACCATAACAACTATGCTCGCTTTAGGAGCATTATATTTAATTGGAGGGCAAATTATATCGGATTTTGCTTTTGCTATGTTATGGGGAATAATTGTTGGAACTTATTCATCAATATTTATTGCTTCAACAATACTTGTCTACTTAAATATTAGAAGAAATAAGGAATCTGAAAGCTAATAATATATGGACTTAGAGTTATATCCAAAAAACAATGCCCCGCAAATTGAAGGATATGGTAAGGGATATATTAAAGTTTTAGGTAATAAAATTTATACTAGTATATTATTTTTACCAGATAAATATATAGAGCTTAATAAAACCTCAAACGAGGATAATTTCACTATTATAACAAATAATATAAAAGAATTAAATCTGGAGTTAGTAATATATGGTTCATTAAAAGGACTAGGTTATGAATCTGAAATGTTAATTTTTCTTAAAACATTTAATATACCAATAGAAGTTATGCAGATTGGCTCAGCATGCAGAACATGGTCTGTTTTAATAGGAGATGGTAGGAGTATTACTGCCATTATAGATCCAGCTTGAATTATACTTCGGATCTAAAAATAATTAAAAAAGAATTAAAATTAATTTCTTATCATTCTTATATATCTACATTTTTTACAAATTATAAATATCGTGAAAAAATACTATTAATAATTTTTATAAATATAGAATTATTGAAAATTATAAGATCTAATTTAGATAAATCGATAATAATTGCCAAATTAAATTGGTGGAAAATCACTTGTTCTGAAGCTATAGATGGTAAAAATTTTGGAGTACCGTCTTTAAGGCTTTTAAGTAAATATTTCAAAAAAAATAATTATATAAAAGAAGAATTATCAAAATTAATTAATTGTTTAGTTTTGTATAGTCACGAAAAATCTTTTAATAAAAAGATTAAATTTTATTCTAAATATTTATTAATTAAAAATAATATAGTTTTTCATATAATACAGTCCAAGACGAATGATCATAAAATAAAAAAATCATTAAATTTATTAGTAATTTCTAAGAGCCTTTCTGAGCATAACAGTATAAAATTAAGTAATAGGTTTTATAATAAAGCAAAAATAACATGCAAAAGACCTAAAAAATTTTTATTAATATTATTTCTTTTAAATACTAATAAGTATTTTACCAAGGTTAACCTTTATAAAAAATTATTTATTTTTTTTACTAGAGATTGGTAGAAAATCTTTGACTCCATAATTTTATTTCATTCATTGATTTTATAGCTATATTTTTTCTACTAATTTCTTTTTTTTCTTTTTTATTCTTATATTTTTTAATAGGAATCTTTGGAATCAGACTATAATTGATATTCATTGGTTGAAATAAATTTTTATCTCTAATTGTTGTTACGTGTTCAATTAGTGAGCCTAGTGCCGTTGCTCTAGGTATTAGTATATTTTTTTTATACATCTCTTCATATCCTAAAAACCTACCTGCCAAAAGTCCCATAGCTGCACTTTCCACATATCCCTCTACACCAGTTATTTGTCCAGCAAATCTAATGTGAGATTTTTTTTTAAATCTTAATTGTTTATCAAGAATTAGCGGACTATTAATAAAAGTATTTCTATGAAGCCCTCCTAACCTAGCAAATCTTGCATTTTTTAGACCTGGAATAGATCTAAATATTTCAACTTGATCTTGATACTTCATTTTAGTTTGGAATCCAACAATATTATAAAGTGTTGCACTTGCATTATCTTGTCTTAGTTGAACTACTGCGTAAGGTTTTATATTATTATGTTTATTTGTAAGTCCTATTGGTTTCATAGGCCCAAATCTAAGAGTGTTTAGGCCTCTATTTGATATAACTTCAATTGGAAGGCATGATTCAAAATAGGGTGTGTTTTTTTCCCATTCTTTAAATTCTGTATAATTTGCATTATTCAGTTTGCTTACAAAATCTATATATTGGTTTTTATTTAATGGGCAATTTATATAAGCAGCCTTATCACCTGAGGCTCCAATTTTATCATATCTAGATTGATACCATGCAATACTCATGTCTATACTATCTTTATAAACTATGGGAGCTATAGCATCAAAAAAAGCTAAATTTTCACTACTAGTAGATTTAATTATATTTTCAGTGAGTTTAATAGAAGTTAGCGGCCCGGTAGCAATTATAGCTTTTGTAGAACTATCTGGAAGGTCAGTATGTTCTTGGTTTATTAATTCTATTAAAGGATGATTTGTTATACTTTTATGAACAGACTTTGAAAATTCTTCTCTATCAACGGCTAATGCACCACCTGCAGGTATTTTATGTTTATCTGCAGAAGCCATTATCAATGAGTTTAGTTCTCGCATTTCCGCATGCAATAATCCTACGGCATTATTATGCATATCATCTGATCTAAATGAATTTGAACAAACAAGTTCAGCTAGATTTGCAGTTTGGTGTGCATTTGTTCTAACTTTGGGTCTCATTTCGTATAAATTTACTTTTAGTCCCATATTTGCAATTTGCCAAGCAGCCTCACATCCAGCTAAGCCTCCACCAATTATAGTTATTTTTTGTTTTATGCTCATAAGTAGGTACTTTATTAATTAGTTAAATATTTTTTTAAAAATTGACCAGTATAACTTTCTTTGGTCTTAATAATAACTTCTGGTGAACCCATTGCAATAATATTTCCGCCTTTATCACCACCATCTGGTCCTAAATCTATTATAAAATCAGAGGATTTTATTATATCGAGGTTATGCTCAATAACAATTACTGTATTACCCTGATCAACAAGAGTATTTAGAACAAATAACAACTTTTTGACATCTTCAAAGTGAAGTCCAGTAGTAGGTTCATCTAAGATATATAGTGTGTTACCTGTCGCTCTTTTTGATAATTCTTTTGCAAGTTTAATTCTTTGCGCCTCTCCTCCGGATAAAGTTGTAGCAGCTTGTCCAAGTTTAATATAATTTAGACCAACTTCTTCTAGAGTTTTTACTTTATTATGTATACTAGGTATTGATTTAAAAAATATTTTAGCTTCTTCAATACTCATATTAAGTATATCATTTATATTATTGTTTTTTATATATATTTCTAAAGTTTCTCTATTATACCTTTTACCTTCACATACATCACATTTAACATAAACGTCTGGAAGAAAATGCATTTCAATTTTAACTATTCCATCTCCTTGACATGCTTCACATCTTCCACCTTTAACATTAAATGAAAACCTTCCTGGTTTATATCCCCTTACTTTAGAGTCAGTACTTTGAGCAAAATATTCTCTTATAGGAGTAAAAGCACCTGTATATGTTGCAGGATTTGATCTTGGTGTTCTTCCAATAGGAGCTTGATTTATTTCAACTATTTTATCAATATGTTGCACTCCTATTAAATTTTTAAGTCTTCCTATATTTAAATGTTTTTTATTATTTATTTCTTTTTCAAGTGCAGGAAGAAGGGTATCAATTATCAAGGATGATTTTCCGCTGCCTGATACACCAGTAATACATACAAAGTTACTTAAAGGCACTTGTAAATTTATATTTTTTAAATTGTTAGTACTTGCACCTATTAATTCTAGATATTTATTTTTATCTTGTTTTCTTCTAGTTTTAGGAATTGGTATTTTACTTCTTCCAGATAAATAATTTCCTGTAAGGCTACTAGTATTTCTTAATATTTGCTTAGGTGTTCCTTCAGCTATAATATTACCACCATTTACACCTGCTCCCTTACCTATATCTACTATATAATCTGAGGCTAACATTGCTTCCTCATCATGCTCCACTACGATTACAGTATTTCCTAAATTTCTTAAATTTTTAAGAGTTTCTATGAGTTTTATATTATCTTTTTGGTGTAAACCGATTGAGGGTTCATCTAAAACATATAAAATTCCTGTAAGTCCGGATCCAATCTGAGAAGCAAGTCTTATTCTTTGACTTTCTCCGCCAGATAAAGTGTTAGATTTTCTATTTAATGTCAAATAATCTAATCCTACATCTATCAAAAATTTTAATCTAAGTGATATTTCTTTAATTATAGGTTTTGCTATTTCCTTAGATTGTGCTGAAAGTTTTTTTTCAATATTACTGGCCCAATTTTGTGCATTTGAAATTGTCATTTCTGATATTTCGGCTATGTCTTTTTTGTCAATTTTTACAGATAAAGCTTTTTCATTTAGTCTTTTTCCAAAGCATAATTGACATTCTTTTATTGATTCATACTTAGAATACTCATCTCTAAACCAAGAATCTGTAGATTCTAATAATCTTTTTTCTAAAGAAGGAATGACACCTATAAAAGGTTTTCTAATAGATACTTTTTCATATTCATTATAAAAATCAATAATTATATCTTTATCTTTACTACCAAATAATATTTGTTTTTTATGATCTTCTGATAAATTATTCCATTTTTCATCTAATGACATACCGTTATTATTTGCGAGTCCCTGTAAAGCTTGAATATAGTAATCTTTTCCTTTGCCAGACCAAGGTTTAATTGCTCCTTCATTAATACTTAAATTTTCATAGGGAACTATAAGCTCTTCGTCGAAAAAGCTTTGTTCTCCTAAGCCATCACAGTTATTACATGCGCCTACAGGATTATTAAAAGAAAATAATCTAGGTTCAATTTCATCAATAGTGAAGCCAGACTCTGGACATGCAAACTTTGAAGAATAAACATTTATTATATTTTTTGTAATATCCTCTACATATAGAAGTCCATCAGAAACAGACAGACAAGTTTCAATGCTTTCCGCTAAACGCTGATTAATATTATTATTTATTTTTAGTCTATCTATAACTATTTCTATATTATTTTTAGAATTCTTATCTATTTCAGGAATTTCATTTATTGAATATAATTTATTATTTAGTTTTATTCTCTGAAAACCTTTTTTAATAAGGTTTAATAGTTCTTTTTTATGTTCACCTTTTCTATTTCTTACTATTGGTGCTAATAAATATATTTTGTTACCTTTGTTATTTTGAATTATCGAGTCGACCATTTGCGAAATACTCTGGCTGGTTATAGGTTTACCTGTTGCAGGAGAATACGCTATTCCTACTCTTGCAAATAAAAGTCTTAAATAGTCGTTAATTTCTGTGACAGTAGAAACTGTCGAACGAGGATTGTGTGATACTGATTTTTGATTAATTGCAATAGCCGGTGATAAACCTTCAATTGAATTTACTCTAGGTTTTTGCATTAGTTCTAGAAATTGTCTCGCATAGGCTGATAGGCTTTCAACATATCTTCTTTGTCCTTCAGCATAAATAGTATCAAAAGCAAGAGAAGATTTTCCACTTCCTGATACGCCAGTAAATACAATAAATTTATTTTTAGGAATTTCTAGGTTAATATTTTTTAGATTATTTTCACACGCACCTGTAATTTTCAGTGTTTTATAATAGTTGCTTTTTTTATTATTATTGGTCATTACCTTGCCTAAATTTATAATATATATTTAATATAAAGCAGTTGTATAAATTTATCGATTGTTGTGTTATAATATATATATAAATTTTGCGAAAGGAGCTTTTATGTCAGGTAGTATAAACAAAGTTATATTAATAGGAAATGTAGGACAGGATCCTGAAATTAGGTCTTTTCAGAGTGGAGGTAAGGTTTGTAATTTATCTATTGCTACTAGTGAAAGATGGAGGGATAGAGAGAGTAATGAGCAGAAAGAAAGAACACAATGGCATAGGGTAGTAGTTTTTAATGAAAACTTAGTAAATTTAATAGAAAAATATGTAAATAAAGGCTCCAAATTATATATTGAAGGACAATTAGAAACAAGAAAATGGACAGATTCTTCTGGCATTGATAAATACGCAACGGAAGTAGTATTAAGGAATTTTAAAGGAGAAATAACTTTTCTAGATTCCAGAAATAATAATAATGAAAATCAACTTGAAAGTAATAACAACAGCGTAAACCAAGAAGAAAATAGTCAATTAAATCAAAGTTTTACAGAAAATCCAAGTATTGATTCTGATATTGATGATGATATTCCATTTTAAATACATAATATTGATGATCTCTTGCTCTCATATACTAAATATAGTATAATTGATTATATTTTATTATATGAAGGAATGTTCAATTGGCAGAACCTGAAGACCCCGATTTTCCAGATGAAGAAAACAATAAAGATAGCTCAGATCCTTTAGAAGAAGGCATCTTACCTGTTACCATATCAGATGAAATGAGGAAGTCATATCTTGACTATGCTATGAGTGTAATAGTCAGCAGAGCGCTTCCAGATGTTAGAGATGGATTAAAACCAGTTCATAGGCGAATTTTATATGCTATGAAAGAGGGTAATTATCATTGGAATAGACCATATAGAAAGTCTGCAAGGGTTGTTGGAGACGTTATGGGTAAATATCATCCTCATGGAGATAATGCTATTTATGATGCAATGGTAAGAATGGCTCAGAGCTTTTCCATGAGCTTGAAGCTTTTAGATGGGCAAGGAAATTTTGGTTCTATGGATGGAGATCCACCAGCAGCAATGCGTTATACAGAAGTAAGAATGGATCAAGCTTCAACTATGCTTATTGATGATATAGATAAGAACACAATAGATTTTCAGGATAATTATGATAACTCTACTCAAGAACCTAGTGTTCTTCCTGCAAAATACCCAAATTTATTGGTAAATGGTGCAGGCGGAATTGCTGTGGGCATGGCAACTAATATTCCTCCACATAATCTAGGAGAAGTTATTGATGCCTGTTTAGCTGTAATCGAAAACCCAAATATAGAATCAGAAGAGCTTTTAAGTATTATTCCAGGACCAGATTTTCCAACTGGAGCTCAAATTATTGGAAAAACTGGCATTAAATCAGCCTTCGAAACGGGAAGAGGTTCTGTAGTAATGAGAGGTAAAACTTCTATTGAAAATGTAAGAAAAGATAGAGAAGCTATAATCGTCTCTGAAGTACCTTATCAAGTAAACAAAGCTAGAATGATTGAACAAATTGCAGAAGCAGTAAAAAATAAAAATATAGAGGGTATATCTGATTTACGAGATGAATCAGATAGAGTTGGTGTAAGAGTTGTTATAGAATTAAAAAGAGATGCAACTCCAGAAGTTGTATTAAATCAAATTTACAAGCATTCGCCATTACAAACATATTTTGGAGTAAATATGCTTGCCTTAAATGGGGGTAGACCAGAACAACTAAGCACTAGGCAAATATTAGATTCTTTTTTAGTTTTTAGAGAAGAAGTAATTACTAGAAGGACTGTATATGATTTAGAAAAGGCAAGAGATAGAGCAAATATATTGGTTGGGTTAGCTTTAGCAGTGTCAAATATTGATGAAGTGATAAAGTTAATTAAATCTTCTAAAGATTCAGATGAAGCAAAAAAATTACTTCTAGAAAAAGAATGGAGAGCCTCAGATATTTCTGATTTGATAGATATGATTGGAGATCCTAATGATAAAGCTGATGAAAATGGAATGTATAAATTATCCAATAATCAAGCAAAAGCTATCCTAGAATTACGTTTACAGAGACTTACAGGATTAGAGAGAGATAAAATAGTTGAGGAACTAAAAGAAATAGTTTCTAAAGTAGTTGAATTACTGTCAATTTTAAGGTCTCGAGAAAAATTAATGAATATTATGAAGGATGAATTTAATACTATTAAAGAACAGTTCGCAGTACCCAGAAGAACAGAAATTTTAGATATAGAAATTAATCAAGATGTAGAGTCTTTAATTGAGCGTGAAGATATGGTGGTAACTTTGACTAATAGCGGATATATAAAACGAACAACACTTAGTACCTATAGAGCTCAAAAAAGAGGAGGTAAAGGTAGGGCTGCCATGTCTGTTAAAGATGAAGACTTTGTGAATCAAGTATTTGTTCTCAATACTCATGACCCGGTTCTATTCTTTACGAACACAGGAATAGTTTATGAACTTAAAGTATATAAATTACCTTTAGGTAATCCTCAAGCTAAAGGTAGGCCTATAGTAAATTTATTACCTTTGAGCGAGGGTGAGCGAGTTACTACGATGATGCCTTTGCCTGAAAATGAAGAAAATCCTCCAGATTTAATGTTTGCCACAATGTCGGGAAATGTTAGAAGAAATGCTTTAAGTGATTTTTCTAATGTAAAAGCAAATGGAAAAATTGCTATGAAGCTATTAGATGGAGACTCTTTAATAGGTGTTGTTCCATGCAGACAAGATGATGATATTATTTTGTCAGCTTCTCATGGTAAATGTATGAGGTTCAGGTCCGGAGATGTAAGATTATTTAAAGGAAGGGGTTCAGTTGGCGTAAGAGGAATAAGATTAAAAAATAATGATGAAGTTATATCAATTTCGGTGCTTAAACATATTGAAGCTGAGACTGAATTAAAGGTAATTTATTTAAAAGCTGCTGCTGCAAAAAGGAGAGAAGATAGTCAGGACTTACTTGATGATAAAATATTTAATTCTATGTATAATAATGATCAATTTATATTAACTATATCAGAAAATGGTTTTGGAAAAAGAACTTCTGCATATGAGTATAGAATTACAAATAGAGGTGGGCAAGGTATTATAAATATTGAGACTTCTGCTCGAAATGGAAACGTTGTAGCTTCTTTTCCCGTCTTAGATTCTGATGATGTAATGATGGTAACAAATAAAGGTAGAATTATTAGATCTCCGGTAAATGATATAAGAATAGCGTCTAGAAATACTCAAGGAGTTACTTTATTTTCTATAGATGAAGGAGAAAAAGTAGTATCCGTAACAATAATTTCTATGGATGAAGAGGTAAGTTCTAATGATGATGCTGAGATAATTTCTGAAAACATAGAGAAGGATAATGAATAAAATGACTAAGAAAATTGGGTTATACCCTGGTTCATTTGATCCCATTACCAATGGACACATGGATATAATAAAAAGGTCTTTGAAAGTAGTTGATAAATTAGTTATAGGGATAGCTGTAAATGTGGGAAAAACTGGATTATTTAGTTTGGAGGAACGAGAAAATTTAGTTTCGTTAGATATAAAAAATTTAGGTTTAGAGGAGTTTGTTGAAGTACGTTCTTTTGAAGGATTATTAGTTAATTATGCAAAAAAAATAGATGCTAAACTAATTGTAAGAGGGTTGAGAGCTGTAACTGATTTTGAGTACGAATTTCAAATGACTGGAATGAATGCAAGGCTAGATTCCAATATTGAGACAGTTTTTTTAATGGCAAGTGAAAATCAACAATTTATTTCTTCAAGATTAGTTAAAGAAATTTTTACTTTCGGAGGAGATATTTCTAGCTTTGTTTCTGCTAATGTGCTTAAAGAAATGAAAATACAACAAAATAATAATAATTAGGATTGAGAAATGAAAGCAAAATACAATAATTTATATAAATTTTTATTTTTAATATTTACTATGATTGGATATTCTATGACTGCTAATGCAAATGAAAATATTATACTTTTAGAACTTAAAGATGGTGTTGTAACTATAGAAATGAAGCCTGAAGTTGCACCAAATCATGTAAAAAGAATTAAAGAGTTGGTTAACCAAGGCTTTTATGACGGTATAAAATTTCACAGAGTTATCGCAGGATTTATGGCGCAAACCGGAGACCCATTAGGCAATGGCACTGGTGGCTCAGGGCAAAATATTAAGGCAGAATTTAATAATGAAAGACATTTAAGAGGCACACTTTCTATGGCTCGAGCACAGGACCCTAATAGTGCGGATAGCCAATTTTTCATTTGCTTAGAAGATGCCCCACATTTAAATGGCCAATATACAGTTTGGGGTCAAGTGATTAATGGTATGGAGTTTGTAGATAATATAAAAAAGGGTGAAGGTAATAATGGATCTATTATTGGTGAAGCTGACATAATAGTATCTATGAAAATGAAAAATAATTAAAAGTATTATAAATTGAATATTGATGCTTTTGAATTTAATTTACCTAAACAATTAATAGCTCAAAGCTCTTTAGAACAACCTGATAAATCTAGATTATTATATATTTCTGATAAATCAATAAGAGATTATAATACTCTGGACTTATCCAATATACTTAAGCCTGGTGACTTATTAATAGCTAATAATACAAAGGTAATTAACTCAAGAATAATTGGTAAAATTGAGCATAAAAGTTTTTCTATTACTATGCTTAATGAATATGAGATAGGAATTTGGCAAGCTTTAGTTAAGGGTTCAAAAAAATTGAATTTAGGTGATAATGTTATTCTTCCAAATAACATGCTTATATCTGTTCAAAGTAAGGGAGAAAGGGGTATTGTTTATTTTAATGTAAATTTAAATAAAACAGACTTTATTAATTATTTAAATCATTATGGGGAATTACCTCTACCTCCTTACATAAAACTTGATGATAAAAGTAATAATATAATAAATTATCAAACGTTATTTGCAAAAAATTACGGTGCAGTTGCTGCCCCTACAGCTGGCTTACATTTTACTAATAATTTAAAAACTAATTTGGCAAATAAAAATATAAATATTTGTGAAATTACTTTACATGTGGGTGCGGGAACTTTTTTACCTATTGAAGTAAGTGATATTTCAAAGCATAACATGCACAGTGAATATTTCTCTATTGATGATGAAGTTGCTAATAAAATTAACTTAACAAAAAAGAATGGCGGCCGAATAATTGCTATTGGAACAACTGTTTTAAGAGCATTAGAATCATCTTGTGATGTAAATGGTTATGTTAATTCCTTTAAGGGAGATACATCAATATTTATATCACCAGGTTATAAGATTAAGTCAACTGATTATTTACTAACAAATTTTCACTTACCAAAATCTACTTTATTTATTTTAGTTTGTGCGTACGCTGGAATTAAGACAATGCACAAAGCGTATCAACATGCTATAGATAAAAAATATAGATTTTATTCATTGGGTGATGCCTGTTTAATTAAAAAAACACATATATTATGACAATTTCTTTTAATGTAAAAAATACAGATGGTTTTGCCAGAAGTGGGTTATTGGAAACAGCACATGGTAAAATAAAAACACCAGTTTTTATGCCTGTGGGAACATATGGTGCTGTAAAAGGTATACAACCAGATGACTTAAAATATATTGGGGCAGAGATAATTCTATCTAATACTTACCATTTAATGGAACGTCCAGGAAAAGATATAATTCGCGATATTGGAGGTCTTAGAAAATTTATGAATTGGGATGGTCCTATTTTAACTGATTCAGGAGGTTTCCAAGTAATGTCTCTACAAAATATGGCTAAAATCGATAATGACGGAGTTACATTCAAGTCGCACATAGACGGAAGTTTGATAAGATTAACGCCTAAAGATTCTATTGAAATGCAAAATGCTTTAGATTCTACTATAACAATGGTATTTGATGAATGTACTTCTTATCCTGTGAAGAAAGATTTGGCCTTATATTCTATGAACTTATCAATGAAATGGGCAAAATTATGTAGAGATAATTTTATTGATAAAAATGGCTATGGTTTATTTGGTATCGTTCAAGGCTCGACATTTAATGATTTAAGGCAAATATCATCAGAAAACTTAATAAATATTGGATTTGATGGCTATGCTATTGGAGGGTTAGCAGTTGGTGAAGGTCATGAAGTCATGATAAATACTTTAAAAAGCAGTATAAATTATCTTCCAATAAATAAACCACGTTATCTAATGGGTGTAGGATATCCAAAAGATATAATAGAAGCTGTAAATTTAGGTGTAGATATGTTTGATTGTGTTATACCAACAAGGTCGGGAAGAACTGGTAAAGTGTTTACAAAAAATGGTACTTTAAATATTAAAAACTCAAGACACAAAAATGATCCTAGATCTATTGAGGAGGGGTGTTCATGTAAAATATGTTCAAATAATATTTCTAGGGCTTATTTATATCATTTGTTTAATACTAAAGAAATGCTTGGTGCAACGTATTTAACAATACACAATATAAATCATTATATCCAATTAATGTCTACATTAAGAAAGGCTATAAATAATAACAATTTTAATGAAGCTTCTAAATTCCTATTAAATGAGTATAAAAAAGGAGATATTGAAATTTATAATTAAAAATACTTGTAATTATCTTAATGATTATGTATTTCCTATATAACTTTTGGGGGCCCTTAGCTCAGTTGGTAGAGCAGCTGACTTTTAATCAGCTTGTCGTAGGTTCGATCCCTACAGGGCTCACCAAAGTTAAAAATAAAAACTCTTTCCATAAGTTTTATTTATCATAAATAGTTGGCTTGTTTTCTTTTTCATTTACATTTAGTTTAAAAATATCAGGTCTAGAATAGTGTCCTTTTACATCAAAATCATATTGTGCTTTTATGATTTCATTTAAATCAATTTTTGCTGTAAGTATTCCAGCTTTATCTCTTAAAGGGCCTGCAATAACTTTACCTAGAGGATCTATTATACAAGAACCTCCTTTCATAATTACAGTGCTATTTTTATCACCCTGAATTGGATTATAGTAATCAGGACAATCTTTTCTTAATAAATATTGACAAGATGAGAATACAAAACATCTTCCTTCGAGTGCAGTATGTATCATTGATGAAATCCAAGTGTCTCTATCATCAGCAGTAGGAGCACAATATAATTGTATTCCTTTTGAATACATAGCCATTCTCATTAAAGGCATATAATTTTCCCAACATATAACGGAGCCAATTTTACCAATATTAGTATCTATTACAGGAAGTGTTGATCCATCTCCAAATCCCCATATTAATCTCTCCATTGCTGTGGGCATAATTTTTCTATGCTTTCCAAGTAGTTCACCTTTTTTAGATATAATTAAAGCTGTGCAATAAAGAGTGCCATTATCTTTTTCTATTACACCTATGCTAGTTAATATTTTATATTTTTTTGCAATATTGCATAATTTTTTAAATTGAATACTATTAAAATCTAAGGCAGAATTATAATATTTTGAATACATAATTCTTCCTTCTTCAGATCTCATACCTATTCTTGCTCCAAAATCTAAACCTTTTGGATAAGCAGAAATAAACGCTTCAGGAAAGACTATAAGATCTACATTCTTTTCCCTTGCATCCTTAGTTATCTTATCTACTTTATCAATAGTAGAATCTAAATCAAAAACAACAGAACAATCCTGAACTACAGCAGCTATAAAACTCATAATAAATTCCTAGTTTAAACTGATAACTATATCATATTTTAATATTTTTTTCATAAAAAAGTAAAAATTATTTTATTTAATACAATATGTATTTAATTATTGACAATAACTATATAATATACAAAATATATTATATGATTTTAATAAAAGGAGAGATTATGGGTTTTATTAATAAAATATACAAATTACTTATAATAATTAGTTTAACTTTTATAATGACAAAAAGTATCTTTGCAGAAGAATTTGGCACTAAAGATGAAGCGCTTTTTTTGTTAGATAGAGCTGTTGCCCTCGTAAATTTAAATAGAGATAGAGCATTAGAATTATTTACTTCTGGAGAAGGCGGCTTACATCCAAAAGATTTATACCCTTTCTGTTTAAATGATGAGGGGCTTTTAGTTGCCCATCCTACAAATGTAGGAATGAATGTAATGGATTTTGAAGATGTAAACGGTAAATTAGTTGGTAAGTCAATAATTAAAGTAGCTAAATATGGCTCAATAAACGAAGTAGACTTTATGATAGCTAGGTTAACAACTAAAGATGATAAGCTATATAAAAAAAACCAATTAGTAACTAGAGTTGCTAATTTAATTTGTGTAGTTGGTTATTATACAGAATAAATTATAGTAAAATATTTAAAATATTCTTGAATTAATTTTTATTTTATTTGAATATATTTAAATGGATATAAAAAATAGATATATAGAACAGGAGTTTTTTGCAACTATTTCTAATGTGGATATAAAATCTTTATCTAATGGAGATTTCTTGGAAATTAAGAAAGCTGTAGAGACCTATGGAGTAGTTGTAATAAATTCACAAAATATTAATGATGATGAACAAATATCTTTTTCAGAACGTTTTGGGAAATTAGAAATATCTATTGGTACACAAACTAAGGCTCCTGATTATCAAGCTAACAATGCTATTAGGCCAGAGATAAGTAGAATTTCTAATGTTGACCTTAATAATAAAATGTTACCAGTTAATAATAATAAAGTTATTTTTGATCGAGGAAATAATTACTGGCATAGTGATTCTTCGTTTAAAGAAACGCCTTCTAAAATTTCTATACTAAGTGCTCGAGAGGTTCCTGAAGAGGGAGGTGGTACTGATTTTATAGATGCAAGGTATGCTTTAGAGACCTGGGAAAACAAACCAAGAAAGTATTCATTAGATGATTTAAAGAATTGTATCTGTGAGCATTCTATTGTTTACTCTAGGAAGAATAATACTGGAGATATATTTGATGATAAATTTAAAAAAGATATGCCTTTTGTAAAACAAAAATTAATAAGGGTGCATCCTTATACAAAGAGGGCAGCTTTTTATGCAGGAAGTCATTGTAGCCATATTATTGGTTGGGATATAGACGAAAGTAGGGAATTAATAAAAGAAATTAATGCCTGGATTTTAGAATCTGGAAAAATTGCAAAACATAAATGGAAAACAGGAGAGCTAGTCTTATGGGATAACCGAAGGGTATTGCATAAAGGTACGGGCTATGATGAATCAAAGTATAGAAGAATAATGCATAGAACAACAGTTGCAGGTGATATGCCCAGTTATTTAGAAAAGCTTAATTTGTAAATATAACCATAGTATTCTTGGGAGGAATATATGGCTAAATTAATAGATAATAATTATTCACAAAGTGATATGTTTGATGAAGATATATTGGCTGATATAGCTCTAAGGAGAACTATTCAGTTTAGACTTAAATTCTGGATAAATATATGTAAAAATCCTGTTTCTCATGGTAACTACTATTGGAATAGTTCTCCTGAGCATAGGTTAATTGCAATGCTAGCTATATCATCATATATGAAACAGATTCCAATTAATTTAATAAATGAAAATATCTCTAAAGATCTTTTTACAGTTTCTATGGTTAGACTTTTAACACATATATCAGAAAGAAAAATTCAAAGAATAATAAAAATGGGAGTTGATAGGGGAGATATAGAGCTTATTAAGGATAAGCCTCCCCAATATCAAGGTACTAAACAATTATTATCTTTATATGAAATTTTTGAGAAAAGTTGGATTGATTCTCAAAAAGATGAAATAAAATCTTTGAATAAAAAATATTAATTTCTTGTTTTATAATTAATAATTAGTAAAAATATTTCATTTAAATATAATAAATACATATTAAATAATTGTTATTAAATAGATTTTTATTATTTATTTTGCTCGACAAGATTGTCGCAAGAATTGCAGACAAAAAATACATATAGTTATATTAAAATATTTATAAAATTAATGATCTCTCTATCCCTTGAGATCAGTAGCTCCTCATAAATTTTTTGGGGAGCTATTTTAGTTTACTAAGTATAGTTTCTTATTCTAGCAATGTTGCTATATATTCCATTTTAAAACCAATATTCTTAAAATGCACTTTTATAACTCTTCCTGTGCTAATTTCAATCCATCTTACTTCCTTTTTCCAATTTCTATCTTTTTCAGAATTCCATAATGGGTTCTTCATCTCAACTTTCAAGGTTTTATATTTCTTATTATTAGCCTTAATGGTGTCCGTTTTAACTTTAAAATTAGCTTCAGATTTTCCCGATACTAAGCCACCTGCAGCTGTAAATGTCCAACTTTGAGTCCATTTATCCCCTTTTTTTAAAGGAAATTTTAATCCTCCATTGTGAGGTATAGCCCTTGCAACTTCATTGCCATCTTTGAATGAGGCTATCCAACTGCCAGTTAATCTATCATAAATTCTTTTATCCGCTGAAGGACTATTAGTTACATTCCAAATTTCTTGACCATCTTTAATTTCTATTAATTTAGATACAGAAATATATTTAGATTTATTAGGTAAAATTGTTTCAATAGAATAGCTTATCGCATCATCCAGATTATAACGATACCTATCAATTATTTCATTAGCACATAAAGTATGAGTATTAATTAATTGAATTAATACCAGCAACAAAAGTGTTTTGATAATTTTCATTAGATTGACTATTCACTCGAATTATTTGGGTTATTTACAACTCTAGTTTTAAAGTTTGCTGGTGATACTATCTCTAATACTTCGAAATCAGGAGAACAATCAATTTCTCTATGAGCTATTTTAGGACGCTGATTAATTGCATCTCCTTTTCTAATTGTTTTTATGCCTTCACCTTCATATTCAAATTTAGCCCAGCCATTTAATACTAAAACAAATTGAAATTCACATTCATGAACATGCCATTCTTTAACTTCATCTTTTAACTCTTTTCCATTTGCTTTTATAATATGAGCTACATAGTCGCCATTTGTTCCCTTTTTTAAACCAAGGTCTCTATAATTAAATATTTCTCTCAACCCAGGCTTCCATTCAGCATCTTTTGCTATATTATGAACAAAATCCCAATCATTAACAGTTTTATTCATTTTTCCTCCCATATATAATTATATTAATTATTAAATATAATGATAGAATGGATTTAGTGTAAATCATTTATTAAATAATATTTTTATTGCAAGAAGGTTTTTAATGTTTGAACTTTGGATACCAATCACTATATTGGCAGCTTTTTCACAAAATTTAAGGTCAATTTATCAAAAAAATTTACAAGATAAAATGTCTAATATAAGTTCTACTTATACAAGATTCCTTTTTGGTTTGCCTTTTGTATTAATATATTTCTTATTTTTAAATAATTTTTCTAATACTACTTTCCAAATTACTAATATTAATATTATTTTTTTAAAATATTGTTTATTTGGAGGAATAAGCCAAATAATAGCTACATTTTTACTTCTTAAAATATTTAAAACTAGTAATTTTGCTGTTGCAACTTCTTACTCCAAAACTGAACCGATTCAAGCAGCATTCTTTGGTTTTATATTATTAAATGATTCTATAAATACTTTAGGTTTGATTGGCATTTTAATAGGACTTTTAGGTATCATTATTACATCAATTAAAAAATTAAATTTTAAGAATGCTTTTTTTAATATTTCTGTGTTTTATGGTTTAATTTCAGGAGCTTTATTTGGATTATCTGCAGTACTATTTAGAGGTGCATCGCATAGTTTGTATTCTTTAGATTATGTCTTAACTTCATCATTTACGCTTTTAATTGCTATCTCAATTCAAACATTTATTTTAACTCTTTACTTAATAGTTAGAGATATTAAACAATTTTATTTCCTTTATCTTAATTTACAAGACGGATTAATAGTTGGTTTTTTTGGAGCGCTGGCATCAATTTGTTGGTTTTATGCAATGAGTGTTCAAAATGTTGCTTATGTTAGAGCTTTAGGACAGATAGAACTAATATTTACAATTATGGCATCTATATTCTATTTTAAAGAAAAAATTATTTTTAATGAAATTTTAGGTGTTCTGGTTACTATTACTGGAATAATTATTATTATTGTTAATATATATTAATAGAAAGAAGAATAATGATAAAATACATAATAAATATGGTTTTTATAATTTTTGCTTTTACTATATTTTTAGGTAAAAGCACCTTTGCTAAGGAAGAAATTAATATATGTAATAAAAAAAATATAAAAATATCATCTGTATCAGATGATTTAAAGCTTTGTATTTCTAGTGAAGGTATTACAATTCAGCATTTTAATAATTATCATAGTTATAATTTTGTTAATCATTTAGAATCTCAATTTTATTTAATTAAGTCTTTACCAAGTGGATTTTTGTGTAGAGATGGTATTTTTATAAGTAAATCATTACCAGTCTACAAGTATAAACCGATCAATGGGATTTATTTATACAAATTAGATAAAGGTAAAAATAATCTAGAACCAGTAATACCCCCAGTTCCTGCAAAATTTAAAATTAGAGATTATTTAATGATTTATGATGAGCAAGAAAGGAGAAAAAAAATTGGCTTAGCTTTAGTAGTATATAATGGAAATAAAGATATATCTAAGGGTTCTATAACTATTTTAAAAAAGAGTGATGAAAGTAATATGAAATTTGAATTAAGTAAATGTAGATTAAATATGACAGATTTGGCTAAAAAAATTAATAGGTATACTATGAAACGTATTAGATAACTGGTATAACATATGGACCTTCAGGTATTATAGCTATGTTATTGTTATCATGCTTTTTAATGCTTTCATCAATAGCTTTGTTTAAGTCATTAATAATATTTACGCCAGTATATTTTTTTTCTTCTTTAGATAATCCTTCAGAAAAAAGATATATATTTGCTTTTTTTAACGATTTTATTTCCATTTCTGTTTGCCATTCATCTATAGCCGCAAAATCTTTTTTTAAAATATTTCTTAAAAATTTTTCTTGCCCTATTTCAAGTAGCTTTTTTTGCGATTTAATAAACTCGTCGGATCCTAATCCTTGAGAACATTCGGATAATATTATTAAATCCCCGCCTTTTTTAAGAATTTCCAGAGGTGTTACCATTCCTTTTACAGTTTGATAAAAGTTGCCATCTAAGGGTGCTCCAGCAGCACTAGTAACAAGAGTATTAAATGTATTATTACATTTTACTTTTGCAAAATTTGAAATAAAGTTTACCGCTTTAGTATGGCTAGCTAGTACTTCACCAAAATTTATATAGGATAAGTTTCTATTTTCATCTATTACACAATTAATTGCATATACTTTTCCAATCATTTTTACAATTTCAACTTGGTCTTGATGTAACGGGTTATTATTTAAGTTGCAGCTTGTAGCCTTCGGATTTTCCATATACCGAGCGCTGTGAAAGGTTTTTATAGTGTCTGCGTGAGCTATACCTGGCGCTATTACTTTTCGACCCCCAGAATATCCAGCCATAAAATGCGGTTCTACTAGACCAGTAACAATTTTAATATCTGCTTCTAAAAATCTTTTATCTAACTTAATTATATTCCCTTGTTTTGTTACACCTATCATTCTGTGCATATCATCATCTCTAGCAAAATGATTCACAATTTTTACATTTTTTAAGACCCAATCTGAACCTATAATTTGTTTTATTTCCATTTTTGATGAGGGTCTGTGTAATCCAGTTGCAATTATAATTAAAATGTCTTTTTTAGATATGCCAGCATTTATAAATCTTCTAATCATTTGTTTTAAATAAAGCTTATTTGGAACTGGCCTAGTTATATCACATACTAATATACACACAGATTTTGCGTTTTTTGCAATTTCATCAATATTTCTTGACTTTATGGGATTATTAAGAATTTTTGTAACTTCTGATTTTATATCTTTAATAATTGGCATGACAGGCTTTCTTATAATATGTGGTTTCCAATTATCTTTCAAATTTAGCTCTATTCCTTTATCTCCATACAATAATTTTACTTTTTTAGATTGCATTTAATATCCTAATTGCTGCATTTGCAGCTCCATAACCATTATCAATATTAACTAAGGTAATACCTGGTGAACAACTAGCTAGCATTGCATTAAGAGCTGTATTACCATTATTAGATACTCCATAACCAGTTGAAGTTGGCACTGCTATAATTGGCTGCGATACTAATCCTCCTAAAACACTTACTAATGCACCATCCATGCCGGCTACAATAATAATTATTTTATATTTTTTAATTTCTTCAAGATGTTTTTGAATTCTCCATAGTCCTGCAACGCCTAGGTCTGCAAATATATTACTATATTCCCCATATGAAATTAATGTTTGCTGCGCTTCTAAGACAATAGGCATATCTGAAGTTCCTGCGCAAATTATTGCAATATTATAATTTTTTGTTAAAGTAGGAGTTTTACCGTATATTGCGGTTTTAGAAGCTCTGTCATATTTTAATTTTTTTTGAATAATTTTAGGAAGATTAGAATATTTTTCTTTAGATAACCTAGTAAAAAGAGTAGTTTTATTCTTATCTAAATCATTTAATATATTTTTTATTTGATTAACATCTTTATCTAAACAAAAGATTGTTTCAGGAATCCCAATTCTTTTTTTTCTTTCAAAATCAATTAAATGTTCTTTATTCATTTTTTAACTTTTGAATTTCTAGGTATGAATGCACTACCTTTTTTATATTCACTAAATATTATATTTGAATCTTGTATAGAGAATAATTTATTAGCTTTCTTTCGTATAAGTTTTTTTTGAGTCTCTGTAATTTTTTCTAGTTTGGGGTCATTAAATTGTATATTAAGATTCTCAGTCATCCAACGGCATCTTATGTCAGCATTTTTAAAAATTTCTTTTATATATCTCTCTATATTATCAATTTTGTTTAATAAATTTGGAGTAATTTTTATTCCAGTTTCTACTCTACTTGCTAAACAAGGAGATGCAGGAAGGTCTGATAATTGACCAAGCCCTATATCATAGGCTAATTTTCTTATATTTTTTTTCCTAAATTTTGCTAATATAAAAGGATGGTCTACATTTGCCTCTTTCGCTGCATCTAATCCAGGTCTATAATCATTTAAGTCGTCTAAATTTGCTCCAGAAAAGATGGAACCTTCAGTATATAATTTTATTGTTGTATAGAGATTTTCTTTACAAAAAAAACATCTATTTATAGGATTTGCTAAATATCTTGGGTCAGATATTTCTTGAGTATTAATTATACTTAATTTCCAATTAAATTTTTTTGCTAACAATTTAACTCTATTAGTTGCTTCTACAGGAACAGCGGGACCAATTGCATGAGAAACATTAATTTTATTTTTTTTAAAAATTATGCTTGTGAAAGTAGCTAATGTAATACTATCTATTCCTCCACTTACAGCTACTGTTGGAATAATATTTTTATTAGTTACTATTTTTTCAATTACTGTTTTTAAGTCTGAGTGTTGCATATTAATTATTTTCTATTTTATCTTTTATAGATTTTCTATTTATATAAGAATAATTCTTTAGGTCGTTAGATTCAACCTTTTTAGTTAACATGCCTGAAGGCCTTTTTGTTTCTTTTATATTAAAATGGCTAATTTTAGTTATTTTTCTATTTAGTACATATCTACTTTTTATTGAATGTCTTAGACCTAAAGTGCTAGTTTCATTAAAAATACTCTCAATCAATTTTTCAGTTTTTTCTACTCTACATAGAATGATTACACTAATTATAATTCTACTTTTTTTACCTGTATAAGGTTTTTGGACTATATCTATAATCCCCTTATTTTTTCTTAAAATATTTAAAGATAGAGCCAAGTCTTCAGGACTTTGGTCATCTATGTCAAAAGTGATTTCTGAAATTACCTCATTTACTGTATTTCTTACAGGAGATTTTGCTTCTTTAAATAATAATACCCTCAAAATATTAGGAATAACTTTAAAATTTTTGCTTCCAATTCCAATTCCCTGTTTATATATTTTTAAATTTCCAATTCCTGCTGATGATATATTTTGATAAGGCATTAAAAAAGATAAAATTGCCGCACCTGTAGGCGTTGTTCTTTCACCTGAAATGCCATCATCAATAACATTAATATTTTTAAGTAAAATAGCTGTAGCTGGAGCTGGAATAGCTAATAGTCCATGGGCAGTTTTAACCATTCCTTTTCCAATTGGAACATTGGCACAAGACCAAGTAATCTCATATTTTTTTGTAAATGTATGTATAATAAACGCTGCAACTATGTTATCAATTATAGAATCCCACGCACCTATTTCATGAAATGATACTTTTTCTAATGAAATTCCATGAACTTTAGACTCAGCTTCAGCTAGAATATGAAAAATATTTATAGCAATTTTTTTTACTTCTATATTAATTTGACTTTTTTCAATAAGCTTTTTTATGTCATTAAATGATCTATGCTGATTATTATTTTTAGATAATAACTCTACAGAAAACTTAGTACCTGATATATGTTGATTTGATTTTTTTTTAATAGAAACCTTAATATCTTTAACAATTTTTTCCGAGAGTGTTTTAACTTTAATTTTTAACCTTGGCTCTGCATCTAGCATTGAAGAGATAAACATATCACCAGATATGCCTCCTATAGGGTCTAGATGTATATGAATTTTTTGTTTCATTATTTTTCACACATTTTTATAACTTTTTTTGACAAATCAGAATTTGGAGTTGCAAGTTCTTTTACAATCGAAAAATGATTTAAATTTATAGCATTATAATAGATAAATGAAATATTTTTATTTGTTAACCATTTACAAAAGTTTGTAGTTAATTGTTTCCAAGCATTTGGTTCATCATTTCCAACAATAAGTAGAAAATTTGTTTTTTGAATTATTTGATGTTTAAATATATCTGTTAAATCAATAGTTTTTTTTGTTATTTTAATTATATTATTTAAGGATATATATTTTGTAATTTGTGGCTGATAAATTCCACTAATAAGTGTTGCCGAATTAATAATATTATTAATATTATATTTTCGGGTTAATGCCATTGCTACTAAATGTGCTCCAGCTGAATGGCCTACTAAGTTTATATTTTTATTATTTCCGCCATGTTTATCAATATTTTTATATACCCATAATATACATTCAATAGTTTCTTCTACAATGATGTCAATAGTTACATTTGGAGAAAGATCATAATTTACAGATACATGTATAATATTATTCGTAATAGCTGGTAATGCCAAATGGGAGTGATCATATTTATCTCTTCCTATCCAATATCCTCCATGGAAGTATAATTGCACAGGGCAATTATTATTTTTTTCAGGTAGAAAAATATCTAAATTTTGATTAGGTCTTTTCCCATATGAAATATTAATATGTTTTTTATCATACGTATCTCTAAATTCTTGGGCAGATTTAGTTGCTAATTTTTGGTATTTAGCGTGATCTGGTACAGAATTTTTTGGATTTAAGTATAATTCTTTATCACTAGAATTTAATTTTTTCCATTCATTCAATCTTAAATCCTTATATTTTTATTGTTTAATATTAAAATGTTCGTTATGAAATGATATAATAAATATAATAATTTCATAATTAGGATTGTAAATGAATATTAAAGATAAGTCAGAGTTAATCTTAACTTTATCATGTCCAGATACTTCTGGAATAGTTGCTGAAGTTGCAAGTTTCATGGCTAATAATAATTTAACAATCAAAGAGTCAAATCAATTTGGCGATTCAGAGACTAACTTTTTCTTTATGAGGGTTAAAGCTTTATCAATTGGTGATAATAATATAGATTTTGATGCTATTAAGAATTCTTTCAAGCCTATAGCAAATAAAAGAAATATGCATTTTAATATTTTTGATACTGGTGAAACACCAAAAATTATTATACTAGTTTCAAAGTTTGATCATTGCTTAGTAGATTTACTTTATAGAGTTAAAAATGGAGAGTTAAAAGTTGATGTTCAAGCAATTATTTCTAATCATTCTGATGCTCATGGCCTTGCAAAAAGTTACAATATACCTTTTCATAAAATAACTGTAACAAAAGAAAATAAGCAAGAAGCTGAAGTAGAGATAGAAAATTTAATACATAAATATGATGTTGAGGTAATAATATTAGCCAGATACATGCAGATATTAAGTAAAGCGATGTCAGATAAATTTAACTCTAGAATTATTAACATACATCACTCATTTTTGCCTTCATTTAAAGGAGCATCACCTTATAAACAAGCCCATAAAAGAGGGGTAAAACTCATTGGAGCTACTGCACATTTTGTTACTTCTGATTTAGACGAAGGACCAATAATTGAACAAGATGTTACAAGAGTAACTCATATAACATCATCATCTGACATGATAGCAGCAGGAAGAGATGTTGAACGGATTGTTTTATTTAGAGCTGTAAAATATTATATTGAAAGAAGAATTTTATTAAATAAGCATAAGACGGTTGTTTTTAATTAAATTTTGATTTTAATTTTTATATTTTCATTTTTAACTATAGACAAGAGTTTAAATTTTTTTGTTTCACAAAAAGCTTTGAAATCATTTGGTGCGGCTTCATCATCTACTAGAAACTCTATAATATCGCCTTTTTTATAATTTTTAATAATTTTATTAGCTCTTAAAATAGGAAGAGGGCATTTAAGTCCTAGTAGATCAATTATATAATTAACATTTTTCATATTTAATTGATAATTTCGTTGAAAGATAAATAATTAATTTTATCTCCAGGAATAATTTTTTCAATATCTTCATCTAAGATTCCGAGTCCAGTAGCCCAAGTGGCAGAAGTTAATATTCCTGCTCCAACTTTGGGAAATTTTGACATAGTTAATTTATTATTTTTATTAATAATTTTTACTCTTATAAACTCTTTTCTGCCCTTTTTCTTAGAGTAATTAAAATCACTAATAATTGGTACTATATTATATTTATTTAATAATTGGCCTGACATCTTCTTTAAAATTGGTAGGGCTACCATTAAAAATGTAACAAATGCAGCTCCTGGATTACCTGGTAAACCAATTATGGGGCATTTATTATATATTCCATAGCCAACTGGTCTGCCTGGCTTAATAGATAATCTCCAAGCATGGATTTTACCTTTTTTTTCTATTATTTTTTTTATATGGTCTTCATCGCCTAATGACATTCCTCCGCTAGTTATAATTAAATCATTATCCATAGATGCTTTAGATAATTTTTTTTCAATAACTTTAATATTATCTTTTAAGATACCTAAATCGTTAACTTGATATCCTAGTTTTATTAAAAAACCTTTAATCATTTCACGGTTTGAGTCGTAGATATGCCCTTTTTTAAGAGGATTTCCAATATCAGTAAGTTCATCTCCACTAGAAAAGATAGCTAATTTGAGCGGTTTATATGTTTTTATATTTTTTATACCTAAGGAGGAAAGTACACCAATATCCTGAGGTCTAATCTTATGACCTTGTTTAAATACTATCGTGTTTTTCTTAATATCTTCTCCTAAATACCTATAATTAATACCTTTTTTAACTTTATTAGGTGTAATTAAAGTATTATCTTTTATCACACAATCTTCTTCCATTAAAATAGTATCTAATCTAGACGGCAGCATTGCTCCAGTTAATACTCTTACAGAAGAGAATTTTTTAACTTTATCTTCAAAAGGGTGCCCGGCTGAGGATTTTCCAATTATATTAAATTTTCTAATTCCCTTAGAATATTCTTTATAGTTGATAGCATAACCATCTACTGCAGAATTTGAGTAAGCAGGAACGTTAATTGTAGATTTTATCTGTGATGCTATTATACGATTAAGTGAATATTTAATATTAATTGATTCTATACGTTGATGGCATTTAATATTATTTTTAATTTTATTTATAGCAGAATCTAATTTTATTAATTTATTACCAAAAACCTCAATATCTTTAGTTAGCTGTGTCATATAATATTTTCTTGTTCAATTAAATTTTTTATAAACTTAGCAATATTTTTATAATTATTTAAATCTAATAATACTGTATTTTTTATTTTAATGTTTTTATCAGTTGTTGCAATTGCAATAATATTTTTATCTTTTTCAGCTAATAAAGGCTTATTTACTTCACTTCTAAAAACCTCAATCTTTTTAATTTTTTCTTTTTTCCAGCCTTCAACTATTATTAGATCTACAGGTGTTAATTTTTCAATCAGTTTATCTAAGCTAAGTTCCTTGTCTGCGTATTCAGACATCAATGCGAATCTTTTATTTGAAGAAATTAAAACTTCTTGTGCGCCTGATTCTCTATGTATGTATGAATCTTTCCCAGGTTTATCTATTTCAAAACCTTCGTGAGCGTGTTTTAGAGTAGATACAGATATATTAATTTTTCTTAGTTCAGGTAGCAGATTCTTTAACAAAGTAGTTTTTCCACTTCCACTCCAACCAGCGAGACCTAAAATCATATACATTTCCTAATAAAGTAGTTGATTTAATATATCATTCACCTACATTAAATAAACAAATATATATGTAAATTTTGATTATATTTTTTATTTATTATATTTGTATCGAGATAATGCTGCTAAATGGGGAGAAGTTGTTGAAAATTTTTCAACTAGTTTGTGCCTTTTGTTTATTTTTTGCGTCAATTTCATTTTCTAATGATATTGATGAGGGAAACGAACGTTTTCATAAAAATTGTCATAATTGTCATGGGAAAGCAGGTATGGGCGTTGCAAGTTATCCAAAAGTAGCTGGTTTAGAGCCTGAATACATCATTGATAGATTAAATAGATATCGATCTGGTGAAAAAATAGGTTCTAATTCAGGTCTTATGATCTCTATGGCTAGAAAACTAACTGATAGAGAAATAGACATTTTAGCGGCTTATTTATCAAATATTAATTAATTGAAAGGATAGAGAAATGAATATTAAATCTAAATTTTCTATTTTAGTAGCAATTATTTTCTCTTTGTCATTCGGTTTAACTAAAGTTGGTTATTCAGATGGGCATGGAGCAGGAATGAATGTTCCTAAAATTGAAGTGACTACCGTACTTGACGGATTAAAAAACCCTTGGGATATGGCTTGGACTGCTGATGGTTCAGCTATGTTTTTTACTGAAAAACTTGATGGTCTTTCAGTTTTAATGGGTGGTAAAGTGCATAAAATTCTTGGTATGAAAGGTTCATCTGGCTATGCGCAGACTGCAAATGACCTTTTTTCATATGGTGCACAAGAAGGTATGCTTGGTGTTGTTTTAGATCCTAACTTTGACAGTAATAGAACATTATATCTATATTCAACTTCAAGTAAATATCA
>PTKH01000018.1 GCA_002937655.1 Alphaproteobacteria bacterium MarineAlpha9_Bin3
TATATATTATTATATATGTTTTTAAATAGTATAAAATGTTATAAAATTAATTCATGTCAGATAATAATATATTAAAAGTTGGAACGAGAGGAAGCCCCCTTGCACTATGGCAAGCTTATGAGGTCAAAAAATTATTAAATAATGTAAAAATAATTAAAATTAAAACAACAGGGGATAAAATTACTAATAAACCGCTATCGTCTATTGGCGGAAAAGGGCTTTTTACAAAGGAAATTGATAAAGAGTTAATTAATGAAAATATTGATATAGCCGTTCATTCCTTAAAGGACGTACCTACTATAATTCCAGATAAATTTAATTTAACTTGCATTCTGCCTAGAGGAGAGGCAGAAGATGTTCTTATTTCAAATAATAATGCAAAAAATATAAATTCATTACCTCTAAACTCAACTATTGGCACTTCCAGCCCAAGAAGGCATGCACAAATCAAGAGAATAAGACCTGATATAAAAATATTTCCAATTAGAGGTAATATAAATACTAGATTGAAAAAAGTTAAAAACAAAGAAGTATTTGCTACAATATTAGCTTTAGCAGGAATAAAAAGGCTTAATGTTAATACAACTTATTCTATTTTAAACTATGCTGAGTGTATGCCCGCAGCCTCACAAGGTATAATAGGGATTACTTATTTAAAAAAAAATTTTAAAATTAAAGAAATCTTAGATAAACTCTTAAATCAAGAAACTAATTACCAAGCCTTAGGAGAAAGGGCTGTTCTTCTTGCAATAAATGGAGATTGTCATTCACCTATTGCAGTGACTTCTTCTATAGAAAAAAATAAAATTACAATTTTTGCTAGAATTTTTACTTTAGATGGCAAGCGAATGATTGAGGACAGCAAAACTGATATTATCAAAAATGCAGAGACTTTAGGCAATGAAATAGGAAGGAACTTAATAAGAATGGGGGCTCTTAGTCTACTTAAATTATGATAAATAATAACTCAAAACCATATATATTAATACTGAGAGATATAGACAGGGCAAGTATTTTAAAAAATAGTCTAGAAAAGAATAATTTGAATGTATTAGTAGAACCACTGTATAAAATTCAGGCTATAAAATTCAAAAATATTAATTTCTCAGAATACCAAGCTTTAATGTTAACAAGTGTTAATACAATAAAAGTTCTTTCTGAAAAATTTCGATATAAAGAATATAATGATATTAAAACTTACTGTGTAGGAAAAATTACAGAAGAATATGCGTTAGAGGCGGGGTTTAATTGTATTAAAACAAATACTTATTCTGGATCAACTCTAGCAAAAAATGTAATCAGACACTCATCAGATAATAATAAAAAAATATTATTAATAGGGGCAGACGTTATAGCCTATGATCCAAAAAAAATATTTAATAAGTATAACTTAATGTTAGAAAGATTAAATGTATATAAGAAAATTCCTTTTTCAAAACTAAGTTGCAAATGCCAGGACTTGTTAAAAAATGATAAGATTTTTAATGTAGTAGTTTATTCTCCAGAAACTGCTAAAATATTTTTAAATTTAAGTAGTGATTATGAATATAAAAATATAAGCATAACTTGCTTAGGAAGAAAAACTAAAAAAGTTTTAGAAAAATATAATTGGAAAAAAATTCAGGTTATAAATAGTAGAGAATTAAAAAGCTTTCCGAATAAAATTATAAAGAGTATCATATAAATAAAATTTATTTTGGATATTTATGATTAAAAAAACATCTCAACAAAAAAAAGAGTCTATAGAAAATATTAGAACAGAAAATCTCATCAAATCCCTTGGTGGTGCCCAAAAAATATATAAGCATCTCTTGTCGAAAAATAAAAATATTACAATAGAGTCAATTTATAAATGGAAAAAAAATGGCATTCCTTATAGATATAGAGCAGATATTAAAGAGCTATCATCTAATAATAATATTAAATTAATGGATGACGCTTTTTTAGGAAAAAAAGAAATTAATAATAAGAAAAATGAAATAAGTTCCAATAAAAATATCAATACGGAAAGTATCATCCGTAAAAATATAGCATTATATTTACTTATTATTATTTCTTTATTTTTTATAATACATATTTTTTTCAATATAAATAATATTAATAAGCTAGAACAAAAAATAATAAACATAGAAAAAACAATATCTACTATATCCTCTTCTGATTATAAAAAAGAAATAGATTTCTTAAGCGTAACAAATATAGAACAAAATAATCTTATAAAAAAAAATAGTTCAAAAATAAATGATTTATATACTACAAATGAGCAAATTAAAGATTTAGTAAATAAAATAGAACCGGAATTATCAAATATTTTATTAAAACAAAATCAAACTATAAATTCTGATCAAATAAATTCTATTTATGTTTTATTATATTTAATAGATATTAAAAATGATATTAAATTTGCAGATCCTAATCTTAGTCAATTTAATCTTATTAAAGATTATTTGAAAGATACTACTAAGCCAGAATATGCCACTCTAGCTTTTAATAATATTAATAAATTGAGTGAAGTTAAACTTAAGAGTCATAAAAATATTTTAGGGGCATTTCATAACAAAATATTCATTATTAATAATCCAGGTAAAAATGAAACTGAGATGAAAAAAACTTTATTAGATAAATTTAAAAGTTTAGTAAAAATTTCAAAAAATAATAAAAATACAGTTTTCTACCAAAGAAATTCTCAATCTTTAATTATAAACTCTATTAATAACCATAATTATGAACAGTCAATATATGCATTAAAGCAAATTAATATAAATGGAGAATATAATAAAATAATACAGGATCTTAATAATTTAAAAATATTATATGAATCCATTAATATTATTATAAAATGGTTAATATTTGAAGGATAAATCATGTATAAAGTTATATCTTTATTTATTATTCTTTCGATAACCGGTTTTATAACTATTTGGATTAAAAATGATCCCGGACTTATTGTAATAGAATGGCAGGGATGGTTAGTTGAAACATCCTTTGCTATTATAGTATGCGCTACTATTCTTTTATTTATATCTATAATTATTATCTATTGTCTCTTAAAAAAAATATTCTCTATTCCTAGAGCCATTCAAAATAATTATAAAATAAATAAAACTGATAAAGCTAATAAAACTATAATTAGCGCTTTATCAGCAAAGAATATGGGAGAAATAGAGTTAGCTGAAAAATTATCACAAAAAGCTAAATATTTAAATAATAGCCCACTCAAATTATTACTAGACAGCGAAATAAACAATTATAATAACAATGAGGAAATATATATCAAAGATCTTGGTAAGATGTTGTCCCATCCCGAAACAATGCTACTAGGAATAAAAAAACTATCAAATTTTTATTTTCAAAAAGGAGAAATACAAAAAGCTATTACAATTATTAATAAAACACCCAAAACAAAAAATACTCCTAATTGGTTTTATATTACTTCTTTGAAACTAAATATTTTAGAAAGAAATTGGGATGATATTATAAAATCTATAAGAAATATGGAAAAATATACTAACGTCAGTAAAGCTGATATCAAACTTATTAAAAGCCGGATATATTTATTTCAAGCATTAGAATATAAAAAGAAAAATAATACTATAGATTTTAGATATATTAATGAATCACTTAAATTTGATCCATCATTTGCCCCTTCTATAATATTTAAAGCTAAATTACTATTCGAACAAAATAATACTTTAGGTTTTAATTATATTAAAAAATCTTGGAAAAAATTTGCGCATCCAGATATAGCAAATTTTTTAACCGAAATATATGAAAAGAAACCAAAAAACGAACTATTAAAGATTATAAAATCACTTACTAAATTAAACAAAAATATTTTCATAAATAATATTACCTTAGCTAGAGTAGCTATTTCTATTGGCTCATGGCATGTAGCTAGACAATCTTTAAAAATTATACCAGAAAATGAGTGGACCAAAGATATTTATATTATGATGGCAGATTTAGAGAAAAAAGAACACGGCAATATTAGTAAATCAAATTATTGGATTAAAAAATCTGAAAATGCAAATTTAGATTTTGTTTGGGGGTGTACTTCATGTACACATATATCTACAAATTGGTCTCTTATTTGCCCCAAATGTAATAATGTTGATACAATTAAATGGCAACAGTTTACTAAATCAAATATTAATATGAATAAACTAAATTCTATAGAAATAATAAAACCAAAAGGTATAATTGAAGAATTGGATACTGGAATAGATAGGTAATATTATGAAAAAATTTATTATTTTATTATTAGTGTGTACTATTAGCACTTCCGCTTATTCCGAAAACTTGATAGATATGATTATTGTAGAAAAATCAAAACGTGAATTAAAATTAATCAAGAATGGAATAGCTATAAAAGAATTTATTATAGATTTAGGTTTTGACCCTGTTGGACATAAATATTTTAAAGGAGATGGAAGAACCCCAGAAGGATTGTACTATATTAGCAGAAAGTCTACTAATAGTGACTTTTATCTTTCATTACAAATTTCCTATCCTAATAAATGGGATATAAAGAATGCAAGATCTTTTAACAAAAATGCAGGAAATTACATAATGATACATGGCCAACCAAATATTATTAAAAACAAAAAAATTATTAAAGATTGGACAAATGGTTGTATAGCCTTAACGAATGAAGATGTAAAAGAAATATACAATTATGTATCTATAAATACTCCTATTTATATAATGCCTTAAATTATGCAGAAAAAATCATCTCTTTTTCTTTAAATGATTTTAACTCTATTCCATTAAAAGATGGGTCTGCAATAAATAAGGTTGCTTGTTCTCCTTTTTTTCCTTGAAATCTTATATAAGGATCAATAATGAATTTTACCTGTTTCTCTAATAAATTTTCTTTAATAATATGCCAATCTGTCCAGCTTAATATCAAGCCAAAATGTCTGACGGGAACATTTTTTCCATCTACTTGATTAATAATATCTTTTTTAATAAATGATTCAGGAGATAAATGTGCTGTAATTTGGTGTCCATAAAAATTAAAGTCTATCCATTTAGGATTTGTTCTTCCCAAAGAGCAACCTAAAATTTCTGTGTAAAATACTTTAGTATCTTTTAAATTTTTCACAGGGAATGCAAGATGAAACGGAGTAAGTAAATTTTCCATAAATTACCTTTCTTTATAATTTATAAACCTAACAAATGTTTTGTAATTTCTCTATATATTTTTGCTGCTTGATTGCCACCAGATAAATTTTCTACTTGTGAATTATCATCTCTGCCTACCCATATGCCTATTATTATATTATCCATATATCCTATAAACCAAGCATCTTTAGAATTCTGCGTAGTACCAGTTTTCCCTCCATATAGTATATTTTTATTATTAAAAAATGATAATTTTGCATTAATAGAAGTCCCATTGTCCATAGATGATTTTAATATCAGCTTTAAAGATTTAATTACATTTTTATCTATAGAAGCTACTCTTTCAGATGAGTTCCTTTTATATATTATATTATTATTTCTATCTGTTATTTCTTTTACTCCATAAATAAATGGAACCTTTCCGCCAGAGGCAATTGAGGCATATGCATTGGTCATCTCTATTAATGAAATGCTTTGAGTGCCAAGCGATAGAGACCTCTCAGGTTTAAGTCTTGATGATATACCTAATTTCTTAGCCCACTCTATAATATTCAATCTACCGACCATTTCCTGCAATCTTATAGTTGCAACATTAGAAGAAATAGCAAAAGACTTATCAAGCGTAATAGAGCCTAAATACTTTTCATTATAATTCTTAGGTTTCCATCCATCTAGATCTAAAGGTAAATCATCAATTTTATCATATACATTAAAACCTAAATCTATAGCTGTTAAATAAGTAAATAATTTAAATACAGAGCCTGTCTGTCTGAGTGATTGTGTCGCCCTATTAAACTGGCTTTTAGAATATGATGTGCCTCCTAACATAGCTTTGATTGCTCCTGAAGTATCCATGACTATTACAGCTACTTGTAAATCATTTCTATCATTTAATATTTTTAAAGCAGCCTTTTCAGTTATATTTTGAATATTAACATCTAATGTAGATTTAATTTTTATATCTGAGGTATTATTATAATTTTTTGAAGTCCTTCTTAATATCCAATCCGAAAAATACCGCGATTCAGTTGAAAAATTCTTTTTCCATTTTAATAATTTAAGTTTTTGTAACTCTTCATTAAATTGAAATTGAGAAATAAAACCTAAATCAAACATTTTATTTAAAACTAAAGAAGCTCTTTTCTTTGTTAAATCTGGTGAAACTATTAAATTAAATCTTGAAGGAGCCTTTAAGGCAGAAACTAAGAGAGCAGACTCATAAATATCTAAATCAATAGGTTGTTTATGAAAATTACTATTTGCTGCAGATTTAATTCCATAATTACCTGAACCAAAGTACGCTCTATTTAAATATAATGATAATATTTCTTTTTTATTTAATAGAGATTCTAATTTAAACGTAATGAATAATTCTCTAATTTTTCTTATAATACTTTTTTCGGCATTAAAAAAAATTATCTTAGCCAATTGTTGCGTAATAGTTGAACCACCTTGCTTGTAGCCTAAGTTAATTAGATTCACATATAAAGCCCTAGCAATGCCCCTAAAATCTATACCGCGATGGGAATAAAATCTATTATCTTCTATAGCTATAAGAGCATTTATAAGATTTGGAGATATTTCTGTATAATTAACATATGAGGAATACATTTCTCCATATACTGCAATACGAGAATGATCATCTGCATAAACCTCTACAGATGGATTTCTCTTATTATGAGATATATCTTCAAGACCTGGTAAAGTTAGCCAACAATATATAAAAACTATAAATATTGAAGCAATAGAGAGGTAAAAGAAATAATATATTAAACGCCGAAAAATTAAAATTTTAATATCCTAAATATCTATGTTTTCGACATCTAAAGCACGCTCTTGTATAAAGTTTCTTCTAGGTTCAACTTCCTCACCCATAAGAGTTGCAAAAACATTATCTGCCTCTTGCCCATCATCAATACTAACTTTTAATAGAGTTCTAGCATCTGGATCTAATGTTGTCTCCCATAATTGATCAGGATTCATTTCGCCTAAACCTTTATATCTTTGAATGCCAAGTCCTTTTCTGCCTATCTCAATTGAAGTTTTATATAAATCTGATGGTCCGGAAATATTATATGAATCATCTCCTTTCATTAATGTAGCACCAGAAAAATAAGTATCTTGGAGCTCAGCAGCGTCTTTTTCTAATTTGCGTGCATCGGATGAGTTTAATATAGTTTTATCAATAATATACTCAGAAATAACACCTCTTCTATCATGTTTAAATATATATTTTTTTTCGTCCTGTAAATACAGTCCTTCCCAACCATCTTCTCCTGCAATAGCAAACTTATTTAATGACTTAGCAACAAATTCTGCAACTACTTTAGCTTTATCACTATCATCTAATAAACCTACATCTAAGGCTCCACTAATTGCCATACGTTCAATTAAATCAATATTAACATTTTTAGAAAGCGACTTAATTGCATAATATTGTTTTTTTGCTGATAAAATTAAGGCTTTTAAATCTGAAGATGTTCTATTTTCATCAGACTTATTAGTAAGGTATGTATCTGTAACTAATTGATCTACTAAATAATTATCTAATGTGTCTTCATCTTTTAAGTAAACCTCACTAGAACCCTTTTTCACTTTAAATAAAGGAGGTTGAGCAATATATAGATGTCCATCAGTCAACAAATCTTTCATATGCCTATAAAAAAAAGTTAAAATTAATGTTCTAATATGTGATCCATCTACATCCGCATCTGTCATAATTATAATTTTATTATATCTTAATTTTTCAATATCAAAATCATCATGAATTCCAGTGCCTAAAGCGGAAATCATTATTCCAATTTCATTAGAACTAAGTACTCTAGCTCTTACAGCACGTTCCACATTTAATATTTTTCCTCTTAATGGCAAAACAGCTTGAGTTTCTCTGGATCTTCCTTGCTTAGCTGACCCTCCTGCAGAATCTCCTTCCACTAAAAATAATTCTGATTTTAAAGGGTCACGCTCCTGACAATCTGCCAATTTACCAGGAAGGCTTGCAAATTCTAATGCTCCTTTTCTCCTTGATAATTCTCGTGCTTTTCTTGCTGCTTCTCTAGCTGAAGAAGCGTCAATTATTTTTTGTATAATAATTTTTGCTTCTGTTGGATTTTCTTCTAGCCATGCTGTCAAATTTTCACCTACTAAACCTTCTACTACTGGTCTTACTTCCGAAGAAACTAGTTTATCTTTTGTCTGCGAAGAAAATTTTGGGTCTGGTACTTTAACTGATAAAACTGCTGTAACACCCTCTCTCATATCTTCACCACTAAGACTAACTTTATTTTTTTTTCCTATAGGGTTTGCTTGCACATATTTTGAAATAGCTCTTGTCAAAGCAGCTCTAAATCCTGCTAAGTGAGCACCTCCATCTCTTTGAGGAATATTATTTGTAAAACATAAAACATTTTCATAGTAACTATCATTCCAATTTAAAGCTAATTCCACTTCTATTTCACTCTTTATTCCTTTTAAATAAATAATATTATCTTGGATTGATGCTTTAGATCTATCTAAATATTCAACAAAGGATTTTACTCCTCCTTCATAATAAAGTTCAACATTTTTTGATTCAACATTTCTATTATCAGATATATTTATTCTTAAATTAGAATTTAAAAAAGCTAATTCTCTTAGACGTTTTTCTAATATAGAAAAATCAAATTCAATAGATGAAAATACATTGGCTGAAGGATAAAATTTTACATAAGTTCCTGTTTTATTTTCCGAGGAACCAATTTCTTCCAGAGGAGCTTCAGCGTCTCCCTTTAAAAAAGTCATAAAATATTTTTTATTACTTCTATATATAGTTAGTTCTAGCCTTTCTGATAAAGCATTTACAACACTAATACCCACTCCATGTAATCCACCTGAAACTTTATAACTATTTTCATCAAATTTTCCTCCTGCATGAAGTTTTGTCATAATAACTTCTGCAGCAGAAACTCCTTCTTCCGGATGAATACCAGTTGGAATACCTCTTCCATTATCTTCAACTGAAATAGAACCATCAGAATGCATAACTATATCTATTTGATCGCAATGGCCAGCTAAAGCCTCATCAATAGAATTATCTACCACCTCAAAGACCATATGATGAAGACCCGTCCCGTCATCTGTATCACCAATATACATTCCGGGTCTTTTTCTAACTGCATCTAAACCTTTCAAAACCTTAATTGAATCGGCATCATAATTAACATTTTTTTCAGGATTATTATCAGTACTCATTTGTTCTCCTACTATTTACTATCTAAATTTATTATACACGAATCTTTACTAAATGTCATAAAATCACTCTTATCTATTCCAGTCATAAAGGTTTGTGAATTCAGGTTTTCTATTTCTCTTGATAAGCTCTCTTTTTTATCATTATCTAAATGTGAAAAAACCTCATCTAATAGTAAAATTGGAGATAATTGAGTATGATTTTTATATGATTTCGCTACTGAAAATATTATAGAAATTAAGAGTGATTTTTGTTCTCCCGTTGAGCACAGACTGGCTATCATATCTTTTTCTTTATAAATTACCTCTAAATCTGTTTTATGTACACCAATAGTTGTAGACCCTCGATAAAAATCTATTTTTCTATTTTCCTTTAGCGCCTTTATGTATTCTTCTTTAAAATAGTATATAGTAGAACTTTCATTAAAAATATTTTCTATTTTACCATCCAATGACATAATTGCTTTTGGAAAGTTAATAATATTATCCTTTATCTGCTTATTTAATAACTTCAGAACTTTAAATCTATTAATTAAAATTTGAGTTCCAAAATTAACAATTTGTTTTTCAATATTATCAAACCAGACTGTATCACTTGAATTTTCTTTTAAAAGGTTATTTCTTTCTTTAACAGCTTTTTCATAAGATCTTACATTATTTGCATGAGCACTAACAAATATCCAAGTTATTTTATCAAAAAATTTTCTTCTAATTGCTGATCCTTCAATAAAGATCTTATCCATTAGAGGAGTTAAGGATATTATCCCTAAATATTCTGTAAGAGATAGGGGAGATATAAATTTACCATCCACTTTAACTTTTCTTACTTTACTTAATGTTATATCTAGTGAGCTGCCAATTGCAATTGAGTCCATATTTTTTATTAAATTAAGATATATAGCAAAATTACCTCTATGTTTATATGACATATCTTCTAATTTTACAGACCTAATTCCTCGGCCAGGCTGCATCAAAGAAATAGACTCTAATATATTAGTTTTTCCAACTCCATTTTTTCCTATAAAAGCTATAGGTTGCTGAATAAAATTAGCTTTAAAAGACTTATAATTTCTAAAATTTGATAATTTTAGAGATGAGATATAATTAACGTAAGTATCTGATGAGAAATTTTTATACTTATCTGGTTTTATTTCTGCCAATTAAAATAAAGCCTCTTAAACTCTCATTGGCATTAAAACAAACAATACACCTTTGTCATCTTTATCATAGACTAAAGTTGGAGAAACAGAATCAGATAACTTGATTATAATTTCATTGCCTTTAATTTGACGAGCTACATCTAAGACATATTTTGAATTAAAACCTATTTCCACTTCTTCTCCATCATAAATGACTTCCAAACTTTCACTAGCACTCCCTTTATCTGGATTAGTAGCAGAAATAACTAGATTATTTTTACTGATATTTACTTTTATTGCCCTAGTTTTATCTGTTGAGACAGTTGATACCCTATCAACTGCCTCTGAAAGTAATTGATTAGAAATAGTTATAGTTTTATCATTTTGCTCAGGTATAACTCTAGAGTAGTCAGGAAAAGTTCCATCTAATAGTTTAGAAGTCAAAATAACATTATTAAAAGATAATTTGATTTTATTTTCACTTAAAGAGAGGTTTATATTATCTGAATGGTCCTCTAATAATTTTCTAATTTCCATTATGGTCTTTCTAGGAACAATAACTCCTGGAATTTCATTTGCCCCTTCAGGTATATTCATATCTACTCTAGACAACCTATGCCCATCAGTAGAAACTGTCCTTAATTTATTGCCTTCTGCATCATCAACGGCATGCAAATATATACCATTCAAATAATATCTCGTTTCTTCTAAAGACATTGCAAAAGATGTTTTGTCTATTAGTCTTATCAAATCATTAGCATCTAAACTAAAAGAATACTTAAATTCTTCTTGAGAAATTGATGGGAAATCTTCAGCTGGTAAGCAATTTAAAGCAAAAGAAGAACTAGAAGCTTTAATCCCTAGCCTATCATTATTTTCTGACAAAAGCTCAACTTTAATATTTTCAGGGAGCTTTCTTACTATATCATAAAGCATTTGGGCCGAAGTTGTGATTGTACCTAATTGCATAACTTCTGATTTTTCTAGATCTATTTTTTCAATTACAGCTATATCCATATCAGTTGCAGTTAAATAAACACCATCTTCTTTAGCTTCTATTAAGACATTGGATAAAATTGGTATTGTATTTCTTCTTTCAACAACAGAGTGTACATGTTGCAAAGCAGAAAGAAGTGCAGATCTATCTATAGAAAACTTCATATTAAAACCCCTATTTATAAATACTTTATAACTTATTTTTATATTTATATAAAGATATATAGCTCATAAATATTAAAAAATTAATGATCAATATATTTGTATCTATAAAGAAATAAATATCAACATGCTACATGCCATTAATACATTAAATATATTAATTATGAGTCAAGAGTTCTTTTTAAGAGCTCTATATCGTCAGATAATAATGAATCTTCTATACAAAGTTCATCTATTCTATTAACAGCATGCATCACAGTAGTATGATCTCTTCCTCCAAAAGTTCGTCCAATTTCAGGTAAAGATTTTGAAGTTAATTGTTTAGACAAATACATTGCTATTTGTCTCGGTCTAGCTACAGCTCTTGCTCTTCTTGGTGAAGACATATCACTTAGCCTTATATTAAAATAATCTGCAACTTTCTTTTGGATTTCTTCAATTGTAACTCTTCTGTTATTTACGCGAAGTAAATCATGTAAGACATCTTGTGCGCTTTCGAGTGAAACTGGCCTACCCACTAACTGAGAATGAGCAACTAGTCTTTTAAGTGCTCCCTCTAATTCTCTAATGTTAGAAGTTATTTTATGAGCAAGAAATTCGATTACATTTTTAGGTACTGAGCTATTATTTAAATCATCAGATTTTGCTTGTAAAATTCCTAATCTAAGTTCATATGTTGTTTGATGTATTTCTCCTACTATTCCCCAGCCTAAGCGAGACCTAAGTCTTTCCTCTATACCTTCTAAGTCTGCAGGCGAACGATCAGAACTAACTATAATTTGTTTATTTTGATCAACCAAAGCATTAAAAGTATGAAAAAATTCTTCTTGAGTAGAGTTTTTTCCAGCAATGAATTGAACATCATCTATCATCAATACATCCGCTGATCTAAATTGCTCCTTAAAGGTCATAGTTTCTTGTTGTCTTAATGCTCTAACAAATTGATACATAAATTTTTCAGCTGATAAATAAACCACCTTACGATCAGGGTTTTTTTCTCTAATTTTCCAAGCTATAGCGTGCATCAGGTGAGTTTTTCCAAGGCCTACGCCACCATATATTACTAATGGATTAAATGTAACATCATTAGACTCAGATATTCTTTCTGCTGCTGCCGCTACAAAATTATTGGAAGGCCCTACTATAAATTTATCAAAAGTATATCTAGGATCTAATGGTGAGGATAGGTTTAATATTGAAGATGAAGAGTCCTCAACTTTTCTAGTAGTTTTTCCAGATAACCTCTCATCTACTATTAAAGTTACACTTACTACATCTTTATTAAAGCCTTGCCAGAGTGTTCTTAACCTATTCCCGTATCTAGGCTCTATCCAATCTTTATGAAATTTACTATGAACAGCAAGAACAATTTTTCCTTCAGAAAAGCTAGAAAGTGAAAGTAAGCCTAACCAATTATCAAAAACTGTATCGCCAGCTTCATTTCTAAGTTTTTCTCTTACCTGCTCCCACAATTCTATAGCCTTATCTCCTGAGAGCATATTTGCGTCCTTTATAATTTAATAAAAACCGTAATAGGTAGTGTAAAAAACTATACCAAGAATTTATATCAATGCAATCAGCAAAATAAAAAAATTATTTAAGACGTTTAATACGATTATTATACCTGGAAATTTTTCTAGACATTGTACTTTTATGAATCACGCCTTTATTAACGCCAGCCATAAGTTCTGGCTGAACATCCTTTAGGGCTGCCATAGCTAATTCATGGTTACCTTCAGTAATTGCCTCCTCTACTTTTTTTTCAAAAGTACGGATTTTACTTATTCTATTTTTATTTACTATAGTTTTTCGATTCGTTGATCTTATTCTTTTTTTTGCAGAAGCTATATTAGCCATGTATTATTCCTTAAAACTACATTAATTCATAATTTAGATACTTCTCTTAACTGATCTTTACAAAGAGGTCAACTATTGAAAGATAATATTAAGAATTTTTAAATTTAGCTTTTCTTTTTTCGATAAAAGCACTCATTCCTTCTTTTTGATCTTCTAGCGAAAAAGCAGACCTAAATAATCTTCTTTCATAAATTATACCCTGAGATAATGAAGTCTCATAGGAAGAATTAATAGCATCTTTTGCCATAATTAAAGAAGGTAAAGATTTTTCAGATATTTCTTTTGCTATTTCTATAACATTTTCTATAAAATTATCTGAAGAAATAATCCTACTAACTAGTCCTAATTTTTCTGCCTCCTCAGCTCCCATCATTCTTCCACTTAGCACCATGTCCATTGCCTTAGCTTTACCTACTGCTCTAGGTAATCGCTGAGTACCACCTGCAGCAGGAAAGACACCAAGGTTTATTTCAGGTTGACCAAATTTTGTATTTTCATTAGCTATTAATAAGTCACACATCATGGCTAGTTCACATCCTCCTCCTAGTGCGTAACCATCAACTGCAGCTATAGTAGGTTTTTTACATAAACTTAGTTTTTCCCATGGTTTTATAAAATCATTATCTATTAAATCGGAAAAACTTTTCGCTATCATCTCTTTAATGTCAGCACCTGCCGCAAATGCTTTTGATGAACCAGTTATAACTATAACTGAAATATTACTATTTTTTTCTGCAACTTTTAAAGCATGATTCAAATCATCTATCAAACCACTACTCAACGCGTTAAGAGCTGAAGGCCGATTTAAAGTAATTAATATTACTCTTTCAATTATTTTAATTTTTATATTTGTATAATTATCTTTAAAAACCATTAAAAACTCCTAATTATTTTTTAAACTTAAAAAATTATTAAATAGAATAATATTATAATCATTAATATTAATCTTCAATATTTCATTATCTCTTATAAAAATTAATGCATTGTTCACTTTCTCACTTTTTAACTCCCATCCAAATTGTTTTAAGATATTTTTATAAAAGCCTAAAACTTCTTTATCACTTAACAAGTGTTTAGCCTCTACGGAAACTATCTTTCCAGAATCTGAATCGAAAAGAAAACAACTCTCTTTAATTTCAATTATTTTGCTATGAACAGGAATATCACTAATACAATCTAAAAATCCTAAAGCAATTGTACTTTTACTATACAGAATTAAAGTAATAATGATTATTATTATTTTTGACATTTTTGACAATAATAAGTTGACCTTCCATTTTGTTTAAATCTTGAAATAAGTGTTGTACATTTATTACATTTTTCTCTTTCCCTATTATAGACAGATAAATAATTTTGAAAATAACCTATTTCACCTGAAATATTTTTATGATCTTGAATAGAAGTTCCTCCCTCTTTAATAGCCTTCAATAAAACTTCTTTTATCTTACCGTAGAGCTCTTCTATTTTACTATAAGTTAAATTTGAACCTATCGTCTTTGGAGATATTGCTGCTAAAAATAAAGCTTCACATACATAAATATTTCCTAAACCTGCAATAATACTTTGATTTAGCAAAATAGACTTAATATTTGAATGCCGTTTATTTATGTTATAAAATAAATTTTGAACAGAAAAGTTAGCAGCCAACGGTTCCGGACCAAGAAATTTAAATATTTTATTATACTCCGGACTATTTCTTTTATAAATATTAAAAAAACCAAACCTTCTTGGATCTCTAAATAAAAACCGCACACCGAATTTTTTACTATTATTTTTGAAAAAATCTATTGCAATATGGTCATGCTTTTTAAGAGAAATTTTGTTATTTCTATCTATAACTATGCTTCCTGACATGCCTAAGTGAAATATTATTGAGTACTCATTTTCTAAATCAATCACTCCATATTTTGCTCGTCTTTTTACTTTAATTACTTTTAAATTATTAAGAACAGATGTAATATTCTTAGATACTTTAATACGTAAATCATAACGATTAACATGGACCTTTTTTACAATTAAGTTTTTAATTGCAAAATTTAAGCCTCTTGTTACGGTTTCTACTTCAGGCAATTCTGGCATATGTTAATATTAGAATAAGTTATTTTAGAAAGCCACTGTATAATGAAAAAAGAAAAAGATATTAATGAAAAGAGAGTAATATACGGATTAAAAAAAATTCCAATATCAGAAAAAAGAAATAAAATTGCTAATTTGTTCGAAGAAGTTTCTAATAATTATGATAAAATGAATGATATTATGAGTTTGGGAGCTCATAGAATTTGGAAAAAAGATCTAGTAGATATCATTGGTAAAGAACAAATGCTAAACGATTCTAAGAATATTTTAGACCTGGCTGGCGGAACTGGTGATATAGCTTTTAATATAAAAAAACGTTTTAAAAATAATAATATTACAATTATGGACTTAACTCTTGGTATGATGAAAATTGGCAAATCTAAAGCCTCAGCTTTAGGTTATGACAGCGACTTAAAATGGATAGCTGGCGATTCAGCTTATTTACCTTTTAAGGATTATTCATTTGATAACATAACTTGTGCTTTTGGTATAAGGAATGTAGCTGAAATAGAAAAAACCATTGAAGGCTGTTATAATGTTTTAAAACCAGGCGGAAAATTATTGATATTAGAATTTTCTCCAAAAGTGATAGCCCCTTTTCAGAGATTTTATGAATACTACTTAAAAAATATAATACCGGCTCTAGGCGATAAGATTGCAAATAATAGAGAAGCTTATCAATACTTAAGTGAAAGTATACAAACGTTTTACTCTTCCGAAAACTTTTGTGAATTACTTAAAGCAAAAGGGTTCAATTTAGTGAATTTAAAAAAATATGCGAATGGAGCAGCTTGTCTATTTATTGCTAACAGAATTTAATTTTGTTTAAATTATTTTATTAAAAGGTTAATATATACTCCTATATAAAATAAATAAAAAAGAATCAGTTTGATATGAATAAAAATTTAAAAATTCTTCTTATTATATCTGGCGGTATAGCTGCGTATAAGAGCTTAGAATTAATAAGAATTCTAAAAAAGAATAATATAAAAGTACAAGTTATTTTAACTAAAGGTGGAGAAAAGTTTGTTACTGCATTATCAGTGGCTTCTCTTTCTGAAGAAAAAGTATATCAAGACCTTTTTTCACTAAAAGATGAAAGTGAAATGGGTCATATTCGTTTATCTAGAGAAAACGACCTAATTTTAGTAGCTCCTGCATCTGCTAATATCATGGCCCATACTGCAGCAGGTATTGCATACGATTTAGCCACTACAGTTTTATTAGCTTCAAATAAACCTATCTATTTTGCGCCTTCTATGAATGTTGAAATGTGGAATAATCCAATTACACAAAAAAACATAAAGACTTTAAAAGAAAATAATTATAATTTTATAGGACCTGAATCAGGTAGCCTAGCCTGCGGAGAACATGGTAATGGAAGAATGTCTGAACCAGAGAAAATATTAAAATATATTATGGAAACAAATAAAAAAAAAATAAATCTTAATATTTTAGTAACAGCTGGACCTACCTATGAAGCAATTGACCCCGTAAGGTATTTAGGAAATAAATCTTCTGGTAAACAAGGTATAGAAATAGCAAAAGCTTTTCAAAATTTAGGAGCTAATGTGAGTCTTGTATTAGGCCCAAGTAAAGAAAATGTTCCAAGTAATATAAATACTATTAATATTCAATCTGCTAAAGATATGTTTGAAGCAATTAAAAAAATAAAAAATATTGATATAGCTGTTTGTGCTGCTGCCGTATCAGACTGGAAAATAGATAGCCCATCAAAGAATAAAATTAAAAAAAGTGATACTGATAAACCTAAAATAAATTTATCTTTAAATCCTGATATTCTTTATTATTTATCTACCAATAAAAAAAATAGGCCAAAATTAGTTATTGGTTTTGCTGCAGAAACCGAAGATCTAATTAAAAATGCTCAAGAAAAATTAAATAAAAAGAATTGTGATTGGATTTTAGCAAATGATGTCTCAAAAAACCCTGAAATCTTCGGAGGTGACAATAATTCTATATCTCTAATTACAAAAAGTAATATTGAAGAATGGAATACTATTACAAAAAAAGAAGTAGCAGAAAAATTAGCTTCTAAAGTTATAGAAAGTATAGAAAAAAATTAGTATGGATATAAAAATTTCTTTATTGGAGCATGGACCAAAAAAAATTCCTAAATATGCTACTAATGGCTCTGCAGGAATTGATATTGAAGCTGCCATAAAAGAACCAATAAAAATTTATCCTGGAAAAAGAGTATTAATTCCCTCTGGTTTCAAAATTGCCCTACCAAGAAATTACGAAGCACAAATAAGGCCGCGTTCTGGATTAGCTATAAAATATGGCATAACCGTTCTAAATTCACCTGGAACAATTGATTCGGATTATAGAGGAGAAGTTGGAGTTATACTTATAAACCAAGGCCAAGAAAATTTTATTATTAAGCCAAAAGATAGAATAGCTCAAATGGTCATTTGTAATATTACTAAAATTAATTTAGTAGAAGTAAATCTTCTTAATAAAACAAAAAGAGGCTCAGGAGGTTTTGGGTCAACAGGAAAAAAAAATGAGTGATCTAGATTTTACTGAAGAAGAAATAGAACGCTATGCTAGACACATTACATTACCTCAAGTTGGAGGAATAGGGCAGCGGAAGTTGATGAATGCCAAAGTTTTAATTATTGGTGCAGGCGGCCTAGGGTCACCATTACTACTATATTTAGCAGCGGCAGGTGTAGGTACGATAGGAATTATAGATGATGATAAAGTTGAGTTGTCAAACTTACAAAGGCAAATAATTCATTCTAATGCTAACATTAATGCTTATAAAACAGATAGTGCTAAAGAAGCAATTTTAGCTATTAATCCCAATATAAATGTTGTTACATATAAAGAAAAGTTTTCTATAAATAACGCTGAGAATTTAGTAAAAGATTATGAAATTATTGCTGACGGCAGTGATAATTTTGGAACAAGATTCTTAGCAAATGATGTATGTTTTTTTGCAAAAAAAACTTTAGTATCCGCAGCAATTTTAAGATTTGAAGGACAAATATCAACTTATTCTCCACATAAAGATGCAAACTGTTGCTATAGATGTCTATGGCCAGAACCACCTCCAAAAGGTTTGATAGCATCCTGTGGAGAAGCAGGAGTTTTTGGAGCCTTAGCAGGTAGTATTGGATCTATTCAAAGTATAGAAATTTTAAAAGAAATATTAGGTATTGGTAAAAGCTTAAATAATTATTTAATAATATTTGATACATTGAGTGCAGAAATGAGGAAAGTTAAAATTAATAAAGATGATAATTGCAAATTATGTGGCTCTAAGCCTAAAATTACAAAAATAAATAATCATAAAGATTACTCATGAAGAATAAATTAATAATAATTTTACATTCGGAAGATGAAGATAAAATAAATTATGCATTAGGCATAACAGCCACAGCTGCATCACTAAATAGAGATACAGAATTATTTTTAACAGGTAGAGCTATTATGAGCTTTCTAGAAAAAGATAGTAAAACAAAATTAAATAATACAAATTCCAACGAACTACTTACATCTATAATGGAACTTAAAACCAAAATATCTGTTTGTTCAGGAGCATTGCACGAAAATATTATAAAAAAATCTGAACTAAGAAAAGATATTTCCTTTAATATATCTGGATTAACCTCAATACTAAATCCAAAAAATTCTCGAGATCAAATAATATTTATTTAATCATTTAAAATACGGTCAGGGGGCCTATGGCCATTTAATAATGTTTGTATATTTACAATTACTTTTTCTCCCATTTCAATTCTTGCTTCGACTGTTGCAGAACCCATATGAGGAAGAAGTACCGTGTTTGGTGCCCCTAGTAAGACCTTACTGACGGAGGGCTCTCTTTCAAAGACGTCCAATCCTGCTCCAGCAATTTTTGATTGAGACAATAAATCTGCAAGAGCTTCCTCGTCTATAACTTTTCCTCTTGAGGTATTTATTATGTAAGCATGAGATTGAAGGGTTGATAACCTCTTTCTTGATAATAAATGATATGTTTCAGGAGTACTTGGACAATTTATAGATAAAATATCCATTTTAGGCAGCATCTGATCTAAATCTTTCCAAAATGTAGCGTCAACCGAATTTTCTATAACTTCAGGAAGTTTATTACGATTATGATAATGAATATTTAAGCCGAAACCCTTCGCTCTTCTTGCTAAAGCTTGACCAATTGAGCCCATTCCAATGATCCCTAACCTTTTTCCCCATATTCTTCTTCCCATCATATGAGTCGGGCTCCATCCTTTCCATAATCCCGACCTAATCAACTTTTCACCTTCAATAATCTTTCTAGGTACAGCTAATAATAAACTCATAACCATATCTGCAGTATCTTCAGTTAATACTCCTGGAGTATTAGTAATAATTATTTTCTTTTTTATTGCCGCATCAATATCAATATGGTCAATACCATTTCCAAAATTTGCTATTAATTTTAAGTTATCAGATGCTTTGCTAATTATTTCATTATCAATTTTATCAGTTACTGTTGGTACCAGTATATCTGCTTCTTTTACGGCTTCAATCAACTTTTTCTTATTTAAAGGATTATCATCGGGACTAAGTCGGGTATTAAATAATTCCATCATACGTGCTTCCACTAATTCAGGGAGACGTCTTGTTACAATTACTAAAGGCTTGCTAGTCATTTAATACCTTCTATTAATTTAAATTTTTAAATACGATGTTTTCAACTAGATTTTAATCAAAAATAATATAATTATATTATATAGGAGTAACAAACATTGCAAAATTTTATTAATAACTTTATCAAAAGTAAATTTAAAATTTTATTAATAAATATATTATTAGTTTTTATAATATCTAATAACTCATTATCCCAAGAAATAAAAAAATATAATAATGAATTTAAATCCCTTAAAAGTGACAATGCAAATATGCGAGTAGGGCCAGGAAAAAGATTTGAAATATTATGGAATTTTAAAAAGCCTGGATTGCCAGTAAAAATTCTAAAAAAGTTTGAACAGTGGTATGAAGTTGAAACTCCTGATGGTTCAATTGGCTGGATGTGGGGAAAATTATTATCTAATAAACAAAAAACCGTTCTTTTTAAGAAAAAAGAAAGCCTTTATGAGAGAGATAATATTGAATCAAATATTATTGCTTATGTTAATAAAAACGCAATATTAAAACTCTATTTTTGTAAAAATAACTGGTGTAAAGTTGAATCAAAAGAACATAAAATTAAGGGTTTCGTTAAAATAGATAATTTATGGGGAGCTTATATTAAATAAATTCTTTTGCTAATTCTTCCCTTACTTGATCTGAAACTATGCTTAAATGACCATAAGCATCATGATCTATTCCTATTTGAACTGTATTATTTATATCTTTAAAAGCCTCTATTAATTCATCAGAAAATTTAAAATGTAAGAAATGAACTGCACTAGCCTTACCATCTCCTGTCGTTCTATCTACATCTTTTTCTGAATCAGCATATATTTCAGAGCCCTCTACAATAATTTTTACTTTTTCTTCTACACCACCCAAACGCGATAAAAAATTTTTTCTTCTCAGAGGGTCATCAATTTCTATCATCATTGTTGCTGTTAATTCTTTACCGTTTGGCACTAGGGGATTATAAGAGATAAGCTCTTCATCTAGTGCATCCCTAGTAATTTTTTCCACATAAGCCATTTCTTGAATCTGATAAATCATGGTATCTCTACTTTCAAAATATAAGCTAGCAACTGGTCCTATATCTAACCTTCTGTATTTTTTTAGTTCTATCATCTCTCTTCTTTTTAAACTTCTTATTTTTCCGTATTCTTCGTTAGGAATAATATCATCTAAACAAATAATTCTTTCACTCATAATTTACCTCTATTCTTTATTAATATTATACGCTAAAGCAATTAATTCAATTGGATGAGAAGGTTCATTTATTACCTTTAAGTTTTCATTATTTTCTTTCTCAGATATTTGAACTATATGGTCACCGGCTAAAGGACAAGTTGATGCAAAATATTTGGTATCGTATTTCATAATACTTTTAGCAGAATTTTTTCCAACTTTTAAAGCAGTTTTAAAATTTTCTTTTTTAACACCCCAAGAACCCCCGTGACCAGAGCATCTCTCAATTACATTTATTTTTGTATTAGGTATTAATTTTAACATTTGAGCTGATTTAGGTCCAATATTTTGCGCTCTGCTATGGCAAGCCATATGCACTGTAATATCTCCTTCCAATGGTATAAGGCCACAAGTTAATCCTTTATTTTCAGCAATATGAATAATATACTCATCAATATCCATTGTATTTTTGGATAAAATTAAAATATTTTTATCTTCAGGCAGTAAAAGAGGCCATTCCGTTTTAAACATTAAAGCACAACTCGGGATAGGGGATATTATAGTATATCCCTCTAAAATCATAGGCACTAATTTCTTAGAAATATTTTTAGCTTGACTCATTACTCTATCAATATTTCCTTGTTCCAATTGAGGCATACCGCAGCAGCCATCATAAAATAGAGAGACATCAATACCATTATGTCTTAATACTTTATATGTAGATGAAATTATTTCTGTATTATGATAACTTCCATAACATGTAGAAAATAAAATAGCTTTTTTTCCATAAGATGGCGCTTTAGTATTTAATGGAAATTCCTCACTAAATGGTTTTGAAAATTTTGGAAGTTTTGCTTCTTTACTTATATCTAAAGCCTTTTCCATTAAATATCTAGCAGGCTTATTATTTAAAGAAACAAATTTATTAGAAACTATTCTAGTTTTTTGACCCAACTTTCCGTTCCTATCGATTTCCGAAATTTGTTTCTCTTTAAAACCTACGTTTCCTTCTTTAAAATTTTTTGCTCTATGTCTTAACATAAGTTTGGGGATATCTATTGCAAACTCATGAGGTGGCACATAGGGACAAGTAACCATAAAGCACATATCACATAGAGTGCATGCATCAACAATAGGTTGAAAATCTTTACTATCAACTGAGTCCAATTCATAAGTTTTGCTTTCATCTATTAAATCAAATAGTTTTGGAAAACTATCACACAAATTGAAACATCTTCTACAGCCATGACACACATCAAACTGCCTACGAGTTTCTTTGTCTAACTTTGCTTCATTCCAATAATCATCTTCCTGCCAAGCAACTACATCACGCACTGGTGCTCTAAGGCCACCTTCGCCATTAATCATTTATTTTTCCTAACACAGAAATAAGGAGTATCTCTTTTTAAAAAGACGCTCGCATTTGGTTATTCGCTCAAAGTATCTAAAGCCTTCTGAAATCTACCAGCATGACTTCGTTCTGCCTTGGCTAAAGTTTCAAACCAATCAGCAATTTCATCAAAGCCTTCTTCTCTAGCGGTTCTAGCCATACCCGGATACATATCCGTATATTCATGAGTTTCTCCAGCAATTGCTGATTTCAAGTTAGACGCAGTATCTCCAATTGGTTCCCCAGTAGCGGGATCTCCAACATCCGCCATAAACTCTAAGTGCCCAAAGGCATGTCCCGTTTCTCCCTCAGCTGTTGACCTGAATACTGTAGATGCATCATTAAAACCTTCAACATCTGCTTTAGATGCAAAGTATAAATAGCGCCTATTTGCTTGCGATTCTCCAGCAAAAGCTGCTTTAAGATTTTCTAATGTTTTTGATTCTGATAATGACATTTGTACCTCCTTAGTCATAAATTAATCATATTTTACTATACTATAAAAATCTAAAAATGGATTTTTATATTTTAGAATAATTCTAAACTATTTATTTTAATTTTTAAAGAAATTTTCAAAGTCCATAAATATTAAATACTTATTTATTTTTGATTGAAATTATTATTTCTACATCTGATATTTTTTTATTTATTTGAGACTTAAATTATCCTCTAAACTTTATTATAAGGAATACGAATAAGAGAATATTTTACTAAATTATAAAAACAATAAATTATCAATAAGTTTGTCCAGTTTTTATATTTTTATACTTTGATACTAATGGTGGGCACATATTTTTATCAAAATACATAACTTGACAATCTAAACATTGAAAACATTCATTCATATCAATCTTCCCATCAAGTTTGATAGCTTGAGTAGGGCACTCTACGTTACATGCTTTACATGGGTTACCACACTCTATTCTGCGATGTAAGAAATTAAACATTCTAATTTTTCCAAAAATTGCTACAGCAGCACCTAAAGGACATAAAATACGACAATAAGCTCTCTCAACAAATAATCCTATAAATAATATAATACTGACCCATATTAAAGCCAATAATGGCGCGTTAAATCTAAATGTTATAGCAGTTTTAAAAGGCTCTATTGAGCTAGCGCTTAAACCTAAATCAAAAGAATATAAAAATAGTATCCCTAGAATAAAAAATACGCCATATTTTATTTTCTTTACAAATGTATCATTTTTTTCGCTTAGTCTTTTTTGCTTAATACCAAAAAATAGAGCTAATTTATTTAGTAATTCTTGAAGAGCTCCAAATGGACATAGCCAGCCACAAAATAGGGCTCTTCCCCAAATTGGCATACTAATAATTGCTCCAATTCCTACAATGACTATGGCTGGCTCGGCCATAAAAGAGCTAAAACCCCTGCCGTCAAAAATAGCTTGTATTAATGCTGCTAAATGAATAATACTTATTTGTCCTCCCACAATCCAGCCAAGCCATATTAATATCCATAATAAAAATATAACCCTAATAAACTGATGTATACTTCTATATTTTGTATATATATTTTTAAAAGTTAATAAAGCCGAAGCAAAAAGAACCGTCAATACTGACAAGGTTACAATAGATGATTTATTTTGCCATGTATCTTTCCAATTATACTTTTCGTAACTTAAATCTTTATTTGTATTTTGATTTATATATTGCTCAGGAATTTTATAATTTATAAAAAATTTAATTGTATTATCATTTTTATAATTTTCCTCTTTATCTCCTTTAACTAAATATTTTAACTCCATTTCTTTAGTTGGATCTAAATCCTGTATCTTAGAAAAATAAAATAATCCTTGTTCAATCAAATCGGGTGCTTTTGTTGCATGATGAAAGGGTAAAGGTTTATACATTTTGGGTGTTAATTCAAAAGTTTTTCCATTTTGAATAATTTTTAGATTTTTATAGGGAATATTTTCTTCGTAAGATTTGCTTTTATCATAAAATGATGCAGGTCCTAAAAAACCTAACCATATTACTAAGTCGTCAACATTTCTTCCTGATACGACGTATTGATCATACCATCGTCTTCCTAATATGTTAGCTCCGATTCCCTCAGGGTTTACAATTGCAAAATAAATTTCTGTCCATATTCTGTCCTCTTTAGATAATCGAGCTGCTCTGGGAGCCTTATGGCTATCTAGAAATTTAAAATTTTCTACAATATTACCGCTTGTTATCTTTAAAGAACTAATAGAACCATTTTCTATTAATTTATTCCATTCCTGTTTTTCAAAAATTTCTAAATTCAGAATATTTCCTAAATCTTTATTATCTAAATTTATATTTTTATACCGAGCTACCTTTCTAGCTGCTCTCATAATGGCATCATTAAGTAATAAAGAAGTAGTTGTAGTTCTTGAAATTCCATCTACTGGCTGAAGTTTAGAAGTATCTCCTGCAGTTCTTCTCATGGCTACAGTTTCACCCTCTAATACTGAATCTGACAAGCCTAAAACTATACTTATACCTTTATTAATATTAATTCCTTTTAATTGTAATAAAAATTCATGCAGATCTTCATCTGTTCTTCCTAGAATAGCTATCGGTTCAGTATGCCACATTAACCTGACACCTGTTATTATACCCTGCATATTTATTCCAGCTATAATATGATATGGTTTTCTTGAATATCCTAAACCTTCGACCCAGTCATATGTTTCAAAAGCATAACCTATAATTCTATTTTCTTTTATTATTTCAATTAAAGGAGGTACATCTGAATTTTCTATAATATTACCAAATTTAGCATTTTCAGGTAAAACATAGCTTATTATTTCTTTTTTCTTATCCCCGTCAATATATTGAGGTAATATCCAAGAATCTGATGAGATTTCTCCTAAAATCTTCACTTCACTTTTAGATTTTGATAGCATCGTAGGACTTTGAGCATGAGCTAAGTGCAAATAAAACAAGCAAAAAAATAATAAAATAAACACTTTTATATTATCAATGATTATATTCATTAAACTAAAACCTCCCAAATTTTAGCTTTTATAAGTCTATGTTATCATTGCTTATATTAAGTTAGCCAACGCTTCCTTCTTCTATAGTGCTTAGTATCTTTAAAACTTTTTCTTCCTTTATCGCTCAGTCCTAAATAAAATTCTTTTACATCTTCGTTGTTAGAAAGCTCTTCAGCTGTGCCCTCCATAACAACTCTACCATTCTCTAAAATATATCCAAAATCTGCCGTCTTTAAGGCTACAGTAGTATTTTGTTCTGCAAGCAAGAAGCTTACAGCTTCCTTTTTATTTAAATCTTTCACAATGGAAAATATTTCTTCTACTAATTGAGGGGCAAGCCCCATAGAAGGCTCATCAAGTAAAATCATTTTAGGATTAGCCATTAAAGCTCGCCCAATAGCAACCATTTGTTGCTCTCCTCCAGAAGTATAGCCTGCTGATGTTTTACGTCTTGTTTTCAAACGAGGAAAATAATGATAAGTTTTTTCTAGCTGCTGAGTAATTGCAGACCTAGACTTTTTAGAAGTATATGCACCAGTTAGTAAATTTTCTTCAACAGATAAATGCTCAAAACAATGCCTTCCTTCCATAACCTGAATTACCCCTCTTTTTACAAGATCATTGCAACTCAACTTATCTACTCTTTCTCCTAAATATTCTATAGAACCTTTAGTAACTTCTCCTCTTTCTGCTCGTAATAAATTTGATACAGATTTTAAAGTAGTTGACTTTCCAGCTCCATTTGCACCTAAGAGTGCTACAATTGAGCCCTCTGGTACTTCAAAAGAAACTCCTTTAAGAACTAAAATAACATGGTCATAAATAACTTCCACATTATTCAGCTGAAGCATCATTTCGTTATTAGAGCTAGTATTTTTTATTGTATCTTTAGTCACTAATATTCCTCTCTAATTACAAGCAGAAGATAAACCTTTTTCTTCAGCATATTTAGAAGCTGAAGCTTCTATCATTGGCCTAACCATACTTTGATCTGTAGCAATCCAGTCCGAAGCTGGCTCAAAAGATTTTCCATTCCATCTTTGGAATTTAACAGGCGCACCACCTTCATGATCTGCACATGTTACCTTAAAATTAGGAATAAAATCTTTGATTCCCATTTTTTCTAATCTTTCATCAGTTAGGTCCAAATTCTCAATGCCCCACCTAACTTGCTCTCCAGACATAGGCTTGTTACCAAATTTCTCTGTAGCTTTAGCAATGGCCTCTACAGTCACAACTCCCATCAGCACACCAACTCTATACATTTGTTGATTTGCCATTTCTTCTAATGGCCCAGTCGCATTACCTTCATCATGAACATATTTTAAAATATCTTGAAAAACTTTATAATGTGTTCCAGGATTTATCATAGAAGCGCATGAATACCCGATTGACGCTTTTCCTGGTGGAACAGTGTCTTGCTCAGAGCAAGACCACACTACACCAACCATTTTACTAGCATCTATTCTAGCTCTCATGGCTTCTTTTATAGATGTCTGACTCATTACTCCCCAGCCCCTTAAAACCACATAATCTGGTTTATATCTTCTTACATTTAACCAAGTAGCCTTTTGGTCTATTCCAGGATGTGCAACTGGAAAACCCTTTAAATCAAATCCATATAGTTCTGCTTGTTTAGCCAAAATTGGACCCGTCTCTTTACCATAAGCAGAATCATGGTATACATTAGCAATTTTTAGACCTTTTAATTTATCTAACCCACCTTCTAATTGAGCTATGTATTTAATCTTAGCTGTAGATAATGACCAATAATTAACCATCAAAGGGAAAACCCATGGGAAAACACTACCATCTGAAGCATCAGTCCTTCCATAACCCATAGTTATAAGAGGAATTTTATCAACAGCTAATCTATCTAATACAGCATAGGTAGAGCCAGTACTTAATGGCTGAAAAACAGTAGCTCCTGCTTCACCTTTATTTTTTAATCTTTCATAACATTCTATAAAGCGATCAGGCTTATATGCAGTTTCGCATTCTTCCCAAGCTAACTTAACACCTGCTACTCCGCCATCTCGTGCATTAATCATTTTCAAATAATCCACAAAACCATTTGCTGCTGGCGCACCATTTACTCCATAGGGGCCAGTTCTATATGAGGTTATTGGAACAAAATGTTCTCCAGCAAAAGAAGCTGAAACTAAAAACAATACAAAAAATGAAATTACAGTCGAAATTTTTCTATAAACCATTATGATTTACCTCCCTTTATTTTTTATTATTTTATACTAGTATGGAAATGGCCACAACCTAAGCTTTTCTTTTGCTATTTGCCACAACCTTGCTAAACCATTGGGCTCAACAATTAGAAAAAAAATTATAAATGCACCAAATATCATAAATTCTATGTGCGCAATAGTTTCTGTAGATATAGCTGAACCAGTTATTATAGAGCCTAAATTATTTAATAAAATAGGAAGCAGTATCATAAAGCCAGCTCCTAAGAAGGCGCCTGAAACAGAACCTAATCCGCCAATAACTACCATAAATAATATTTCAAAAGATCTCATAATATCAAAGGCCTGAGGCTCAACTGTTCCTAAAACAAT
>PTKH01000019.1 GCA_002937655.1 Alphaproteobacteria bacterium MarineAlpha9_Bin3
ACTAGAAAAGCAAATAATGATGAAATAATAGAAATGGCAAATATTATTAAAGAAGGTATGATTAAAGGAGGGTTAGGGTTTGCTACTTCAACTTTTGAAGGACATAATGGTGAAAATGGTGTTCCTATGCCTTCTAGGTTAGCAGATGATGAAGAAATGCATTCTTTAATTAAAGCTATGTCAACCTTTGGAAGAGGGGTATTTATGCTAACAAGAGGTTCTAAAACCTCTGTAAAAGTTATACAAGAATGGATGAAAGGTTCTAATAGGCCTGCTGTGGTAGCTGCCCTTTTACATAATCCATTATCTGATAATTCAACATTTGATATTTTAGCGGATATTACTAAAGCTACAGAAAGTGGAGATGAGATGTGGGGACAGGTTTCATGTAGACCCCTTTCTATGGAGTTTACTATGCAATCTCCATATTTATTTGAAGGAATTAGTAATTGGAAGCCTGCAATGGAGTGTACTAATAATGAGTCATATAAAGAAGTATTAGGAAACAGTAATTTTAGAAAAAATTTATTAAACGAAATAGAGGATGATGCTCAAGTTAGATTATTTAATGGGGACTGGGATAAAATTATTGTAAGAGAGGTTAAAAGTAAAAAGTTTATAGATTTAGAAGGTTTATCTATTAAGGATATAGCAGAAAAAAATAATGTTAGCCCTTTAGATTGGTTATTAGATCATTCTTTAACTGAGGATGGCATGGATACTCTGTTTATTGCTATGCTATTAAATAGTGACCAAAAAGCAGTTGGAAAATTACTTAAACATCCACGTTCTAATATTACCTTATCTGATGCCGGAGCGCATTTAACTTTTTTCAATGATGCTGGATATGGTTTATATATGTTAGAAAATTGGGTACGTAAAAATAATTTAATGTCCAAAGAAGAGGCCATTTATAATTTAACGGGAAAACAGGCTGATATTTATAGGATAGACCAGAGAGGTAGATTAGTACCTGGACAATATGCGGATATGATGCTTATAGATTTAGATATAGTGGGAGTATCAGAAACATATAGGGTTAATGACCTACCGGGAGGTTCTAGTAGATTAAATATTGACGGGCATGGTATTCATAGTGTTTGGATTAATGGGGAGAATGTTTTCAAAAATAACACTCTTATTAATCCTGATAAACTTCCTGGAAGAGTTCTTAAAGGGTTTCATTCATAATGTATAAATAGGAAGAATTAATTTATCTTTTCTTCCTATTTATAAAATAAGTACTACCAAATATTTTGAGCTGAAGCCATAGCAAAAAGCATAGGAATAGACAGTAAAGTATTTGTTCTACTAAACAGCATAGCCGTTCTTGCTGAAGTTGCTTTTGTTTCTGCGTCAGCCTCAACTATTCCAAGAGCTCTTTTTTGATTTGGCCATATAACAAACCATACATTTATGAACATGATAGTTCCTAACCACATACCGATGCCAATAGCCGTATGTTTTGCGACTCCATCTAATAAACCAATTGTTATAGCTTGCAATAAATAGCCATTTACAAGTGCTAATAGTAAACCAGTAATTAATGTAGCCATTGCACCCCATCTAAACCAAAATAGAGCCGCTGGCGCTATTACTTTACCAATAGCAGGTTTTTGTTCATCAGGAATTTTTGGCATATTTGGTATTTGTACAAAATTGAAATACCATAATAAACCTATCCACATTATACCTGATAAAACGTGAGCATATCTTAGTATTAAGGCCCAAAAAGTAATATCTAATGTTCCACCAGTAGAAGTATAATAAAAAATAAATAGAACTGTTAGAGCAACTCCTGCCCAAATAGTCTTTGAAAGTGATGTTAGAATATGTACCATAGTTACCTCCCAATTATATAAATAGTACATAATATAAAAAAAATAAAATTATATTTTTCATTTAAATAATTTTTTTTGAGAATGACTTTCATTCTCATTTATAATTAGTTATATTTTTGTTTTTTAATTAATTAAATGAGGTTAAAGATGTTTTATTCAATATTATCTAAGATAGATAAATTATTTTCTTTTAAAGAAGTGAAAGCTCATTGTGATATTCCTTGTGGAATTTATGATCCTATTCCTGCCCAAATAGCAGCAATGACGGTCGCTAGAATGATGGACACAATTTCAGAACTTGATGCTCATGAATCTAAAGAGCATAATAACAATAAAGATATGCATTATCAGAACAAGATAGGCCGTATGATAGCTGAAAAAGAACGCTCAGCTGAGTTAATCAAACATGAAGTAAGAATAATTTGGGGAGATTTTTTTAAAGAGCCCCAATTTAAAGATTATCCTGATATCCATAATTTAGTACATGAAATTATGCTATTAGCATCAAAGTGTAAACAGAATGTAAATGTAGATTTTTCTCGAGATTTAGTAGATAAGTTAAATTCTTTTGCAGAAATTTTTTGGAAAATTAAGCAAATTGAATATGCAAGATCTAACTACCATTGCATGCCTAATTTAGAAATAGTTTTACCTAAATATTAATTATAAAGGACGAATTCATGAAAATTTTTATAGTAATTTTAATTATGATAATAGCTAATTTAAGTTTTGCTCATGATAATCATACATTAAAGGAAGAAAAAACACACGAACATGAAAACCATAACGATAATAATATTGTTAATTAGAATTATTTTTTATGTGTAATAAAGGTACGCCTTTAATTTGAGAAAAATTTATTATACCGAGCATTTCACTTGAAATGCTCTGGCTATTGTTACCTTTCACACAAAATGTTTTATTAAGGTAGTCTATAGATACAATCTTTTTAATAATCAATCCAAGTCTTGAATGTATAAAAACTATATTTTGGTTATTTTTTATAAATTGTTTTTTAAATAATGTGAAAACTAATAAATAATCCTTATCACAGTATTCTGGATACATACTATTTCCAGTAATTTTATAAATTCTAATCATTACTTTTTTTAATATTAAATTTTTTTGCCCACTTTAAGCTATCTTCAGTATTAATAGATGGATTATATTCGCAACCAATATAACCTTTATAATCTATACTCTCTAACTTTTTAAATATGAAGGGATAGTTTATTTCTCCTTTGTTAGGTTCGTATCTAAAAGGAGGTGCTGCAATTTGTATATGTTTGGTATATTTTATACTTTTCTCAATAATATTTGTAATATTCCCACTCATGATTTGTGCATGATAGAGATCTAATTGTAGTTTAATAGACGGATGATTTAATTCTACAATAATATCTGTTGCATCTGAAACATAATTTAGATGATAATTAGGAATGTCTTTATTATTGATAGCCTCAATAAGAATAGTTATATTTTTTTTTTGAGATAGATTTGCTGCGTAAAAAAGATTTTTTTTAAAAATATCTCTATATTGAGTTTTATTTGAAGAGTTTAACTCTATACCAGGCATTATATGTATAAAAGGACAATTTAATTTAACTGCATATTCTAAAGCTAAATTAAATTTTTCCTTAAATTCATTTTCTCTCCCTATTAGACAAGCTATACCTTTTTCACCTTTTTCTAACGAACCAGGAAAAGAATTAAATAAAATTAACTTTATATTTGCTTCACTTAAGTAAGATTTTAAATTACTAATTTCATAATCATATGGAAATAAAAATTCAACTGCTTTAAAACCTAGTTTTGATGCAGCATTAAACCTTTTTTCAAAAGGTAATTCTTTAAATAAAAAGGATAAATTTGCAGAAAGTTTGATCATAAGTCATTATGCGATATGTTATTATAAGTGGCAATACCTCAGTGGAGAAACATTTTTGAAATTATTTTACTTTATATTTTTTATTATGCTTTCAAATGTTTCAAGTGTTTTTGCTAATAATATTGAGATCCCAGAAGATGCAGAGAAGATATCCTTAGTAGCTATTTATTCTAATAAACCTGAAGTAAATGAAATTAGTATTGGAGAGACCATAATAGCAACTGCAAATTTTTCTGCTTTTATTTCTAGCGAAGGTTATCTTAATAAGGGAATATTAGAATGTAAGGTTACCGCATATGCTGCACCAGGCAGGGGTTTTAGTTGTGGATTTGCGCAGATGGAAAATGTATCTGGCTATTGTATAATTAAAGATAAGGATGAAGATTCACTTGTCGCAAAATTAGAATGTTCAAGTGGAGCAACAGTATCGACAGACGTTAGATGTGAAGGTAGGTTAGATTTTATGTCTGGTACAGGCAAATATTCAGGAATTAATGGTACCGCTAGGCTCCATATGGAACAAATTTTCACGGCAGGAGAAAGTTCTATAGAGTTTTTAGGTTGGTGGAGATTACCTGCAAAAAATTTATAGTAATTTTTTTTATTTATAACTTTATATAAACTTTATATTAAATTCATTTTGTTCTGTTTACGGCAATTTGTGCAAGTGATTCTAATGCTAATTTTGCTTCGGAATGCGGAAAAGTTCCTAATGCATCTATAGCTTCTGAAGCAAATTGATTGGCTAATGATATAGTTTCTTCTATGGCATTATATTTTTTTATTAAGGCAAGCGCTTTGCCTAAATCCAGATCTGTTTGGTTTAAATCTTCAATAGTTTTTTTCCAAAATATTTTTTCTTCATTATCTGATTTTTCTATACAAATTATTACTGGTAGAGTTATTTTTCCTTCTTTAAAATCATCACCTATTTCTTTTCCTAAATTTTCAGAACCTATATAATCAAGTGCATCATCAGTAAGTTGAAAAGCTATTCCAAGTTTTTCACCATAAGTAGATAAAGCATTTTTAACATTATTTTCCTTTTCTGCCAGAATGCCACTTATCTCTGAAGCTGCTGCAAATAAACTTGCTGTTTTACTGGTAATAATACGCATGTAAGTCTCTCTAGAGGTATTACAATCATTTACTGTAGTCAGCTGTAATACTTCACCCTTAGCTATAGTAGAAGAAGCAGATGACAGCACCTCTAAAATTCTTTTAGATCCATTTGCAACCATTAATTCAAAAGATCGGGAAAACAAAAAATCTCCAACTAATACACTTGTTTTATTTCCAAAAATATCATTTGCTGTTGCTACTCCTCTTCTTAATTTGCTCTCATCAATTACATCGTCATGTAATAGTGTTGCAGTATGAATAAATTCAATACAAGCAGCTAAATGTAAATGGTTATCTCCTTTGTAGTTACATAATTTAGAGGTTAATAAAGTAATCATTGGTCGTATTCTTTTTCCACCTGAAGCCAGAATATGTGAAGATAATTCACTTATCATAGGAACCTCATTTCCTATATTTTCTATTATTATACTATTAACTTTTTTTAAATCATTGCTCACAATTTCTTGGATTTGAGCAATATTCAAATATATTTTATTTATTGAGTTCAATTTATTCTAATTCCAAGTTAATACATTTATTAAGATATATATCATATAACGCTTTTTTTAATTTAATTAATAATTTTTCTTCTATAATGTAATTTATATATAAAATAAATAAATTAATTTTTATTGAATAAACCGTAAAGGTGATTTTTGGATAATAATTCATTAGATTTAACAAAAAATAAAATTTTGAATGGCAATATTGAATTGTATCAACCTAAACTAGGTTTCAGGGTTGGAATAGATTCAATATTATTAGCTTCATCAATTAATAAATATTCAAAGTGTATGGAGTTTGGCAGTGGTTCTGGAATTATTTTAGTATATTTATCTAAAAGGTTTCCTAGCTCAAAGATACTAGGAATTGAAAAAAATATAGACTTAGTTAATTTAGCAAAAAATAATTTAAAAATTAATAAAATTACTAAAAGTTCCGCTGAAGTTCTGCAAAGCAATTTAGGTGATGATATTTTTTTAAGAAATAATAACAATACTTTTGATAGAATTGTTATGAACCCTCCTTATTTTTCTCCTGAAAAAGTTATTATGTCTAAAAATATTACAAAAGCATCTTCTAGATACGAATTTGATGTTAATAAGTGGTTTACTGCAGCATATAAAAAATTAAAGCCCAAAGGTTTTTTAAACTTTATATTTAGAACAGAAAATTTAGATTTAGTTTTAAATAACCTATACCCTAAGTGGGGAGATATAAAAATTTATCCTTTATGGCCAAAAAAAAACATAAAATCTAAATTAATGATTGTGCAAGCAAAAAAGAATGCGAAATCAGGTGTACAAATTCTACCTGGACTTGTATTGCATAATAATGATGGAAGTTATACAAAGGCTTGTGAAAATATATTAGATTATAAAAATTTTATAAAACTTAACTAATAGAATTGTTAATAATAGAGGATTGAATTAATGAAATTGATATCTAAACTTTTTAAAAGTGAAAAACCAGTTGTAAATGTAATAAGAATGAATGGTGTAATAGCTAGTGGATCGAAGTTTCCTGGTTCAAGTAATTTATCTCTAGAAAGTTTAGAGAAACAAATTGAGAGAGCCTTTACTGGTAAAAAAATTGCTGGTGTTGCTCTCATTATTAATTCTCCTGGTGGATCTCCTGTTCAATCTGCTTTAATCTCAGAGAGAATAATTGAATTATCAAGTAAAAATAATATTCCAGTATTTGCTTTTGTAGAGGATGTTGCAGCATCAGGGGGTTATTGGCTTGCATGTTCTGCAGACGAAATATTTGTTATGCCTGCTTCTATAGTTGGTTCTATAGGAGTTATTTCAGCTGGTTTTGGTTTTGTAGAAATTATTAAAAAAATAGGAGTAGAGAGAAGAGTATTTTCGAAGGGAGAAAATAAGGGAATGTTAGATCCTTTTCAACCTCAAAATCCAGACGATGTAAAAGTTATTACAGATTTGCAAGAAGAAATACATAATCAATTCAAAGAATGGGTAAGTAAAAGAAGAGGAAATAGATTAAAGCAAGAAACTATCGATAAAGAGGGGATTTTTGAAGCAAAGATTTTTTCTGGGACAAAAGCATGTGAAATTGGCTTAGCTGATTCAATTGGAGAATTAAAGCAAGTATTAAGAAGCCGGATAAGTGATAAGGTAATTTTTAAAGAAATTTCTGGACGAAAAAAATTAGGGCAAAGACTTGGTTTATCGTCGTCAAGATATTATAAAGTAATAGATTATATTGAAGAAAGAATTGCTTTTGCTAGGTATGGTCTCTAGAAATTTATAAAGGACTGGAATTTTATGTTAGGTTTTAGTATTCCAAAAATATTATTATTAATTTTCATAATATTAATAGTTTGGTATGGATTTAAAGTTATAGAAAAAAGAACGTCCATGAAAAAAAGCCGTTCTTCTGATGTAAATAGTGCAAATGAATCAAGTAAATTTAAAGATGATGATATTCAAGATTTAGAGAAATGCCCTAAATGTAATAATTATTTTATTCCTGGATCTGAGTGTACGGAATGTAATCCAAATAAATGAATAGGAACTAAAAGTGCCAAAAGTTGATAATTCGTTTCAGTCACTTATAATGCGTTTACAAGAGTATTGGGCAAAAAATAATTGCGTCATACTTCAACCTTTAGATATGGAGGTAGGGGCGGGAACATTTCACCCAGCAACAGTTTTAAAGGCTCTTGGAAAAGAACCTTGGAAAGCAGCATATGTTCAGCCATGTAGAAGACCAACTGATGGAAGGTATGGCTTGAATCCAAACAGACTTCAACACTATTACCAATTTCAAACTGTATTAAAACCTTCACCAGATAATATTCAAGAGTTATATCTCGAAAGTTTGGATTGTCTTGGAATAGATTCTAAAAAAAATGATATTCGTTTTGTAGAAGATGATTGGGAAAGCCCTACTTTAGGAGCTTGGGGACTTGGATGGGAAGTGTGGTGTAATGGTATGGAAGTTTCTCAATTTACTTATTTCCAACAAGTTGGAGGTATTGACTGTTTTCCTATTACAGGCGAACTTACATATGGTTTAGAAAGGTTAGCTATGTATATTCAAGGTATAGATAATGTTTATGATCTATCTTGGAACTCAGATGGTGTAAGATATGGAGATGTTTTTTTACAAAATGAAAAAGAACAATCAACATACAATTTTGAAAAATCTAATCCCACTACCTTGATAAAAAATTTTAAAGAATTAGAATCTTTAAGTTTTAAACTAATTCAAGATAATTTAGTTTTGCCCGCTTACGAGCAGTGTATTAAAGCGAGTCACATATTTAATCTCATAGATGCAAGCGGAGTTATTGGTGTAAATGAAAGAGCAGATTATATTGGAAGAGTTAGAGGTATGGTGAAAGCTTGTTCTGATCTTTATTTAGATAATTTGAAAGAAAAAACTTAAATGCCAGAATTATTAATAGAATTATTTTCAGAAGAAATTCCAGCCAACTTACAGAAATCCTCCGTCAATACTTTAGAATTTATGATTTTAAACTATTTTAAAGAAGAAGGGTTAAGTTTTCAAAAATCTCAAGTTTTTTGGAGCCCCATGAGACTTTCATTAAGTATAGAAGAGGTGGGTCTTAAATCAGAAGATATAGAAATTAATAAAAGAGGCCCAAGGTATGATGCAAATGATAATGCAATTGAGGGCTTTGCAAGAGGTTTAAAAGTTAATAAAACTGATTTAGTTATAGAAGATACTGAAAAAGGTAAATTTTATTTTTATAAAAGTTTTAAGAAAGGAATAAAGGCTCAAACAATTATTGAAGAAGCAATCAAGAAAGTAATAATTTCTTTTCCTTGGAAAAAATCAATGCGCTGGGGTTCTAATAATATAAAATGGATTAGGCCTCTGCATAACATTTTATGTGTTTTTGATGGTAAGCCCATAAAATTTAATATTGAGAATATTAAGAGTAATTCTAAAACTTATGGTCATAGGTATCTTTCTCCAAAATTAATCAAAATTATGAATAAGGAGGATTATATAAATAAATTATTAAACGCTAATGTTATAATTGATCCAGAAGATAGAAAAGAAAGTATTTTAAAGTCGGGAAAGCTACTTACTAATAAAATTGGGTTAACTTTTAACCCTTCTAATCATTTGCTTGATGAGGTTTGTAATATAGTTGAATATCCTTTTTTATTTATAGGTGCTTTTGAAAAAGAGTATCTATCTCTTCCTGAACCAATATTAGAATTAACTATGATAAAACAGCAGAAATATTTTCCATTGTATAATAATGATGGTACTTTAAGTAGAAATTTTTTAGGTGTTTCTAATATTCCTTTAAAAAACAATAAGCAGATTATTATAGGAAATGAAAGAGTTTTAAGAGCAAGACTTTCTGATGCTCGCTTCTTTTTTAACAACGATATTAAAAAAGGTCTTACTAAATTATCAGAAAATTTAAAAAATATTATATTTCATCGTTCTCTTGGTTCTATGGAAGATAAAATAAATAGAATGACATCTAATATTTTAAAATATTCAAAATATTTTAATTCCGATAGTAAATTAACTTTAAAAGCTGCCATGCTATGTAAGGCTGATTTGTGTAGTGAAGTAGTTTATGAAATGCCTGAATTACAAGGTAAGATCGGAGGTATTTATGCTACAAAAAATAATATGCCAGAAGAGGTTTCAATTGCGATAAAAGAACAATATTCTCCTTTAGGTCCTTCCGATAAATGTCCTTCTATCCCAGAAGCCAGTCTTCTGTCATTTTCAGATAAGATAGACAGTCTAATTGGTTTTATAGCAATGGATATGAAAGCAACCGGTTCTAAAGATCCATTTGGCTTAAGAAGGTCTTGCTTAGGAGTTATAAGAATTTTACTTGAAAATAAAATAAGAGTTTCTATAGATGAAGTAATAGATGATTCCTACGATTCATTCAAAAAATATAATATTAATCTCAAACTTTCAAAACTTGAAACAAATAAATATGCTACAGAATTTATTTATGAACGTTTAAGAGTTTTTCTTAGAGATAAGGGCTTATCACAATCAGTTATTCAAGCTATATTTGGAGTATCAAAATATAAGGATATTTTAGATGATGTAAATAGAATTTACGCATTAAATGATTTTATGGAGAATAAAAAAGGTAAAGAATTTTTTAGTATATTGAAGAGAGTTAGAAGAATAGTGAGCATAGAAGAAAAGAGAGATAACAAGACGATTTTACCTGAGCCAGAGAAAGAATTATTTGAACTAAATGAAGAAAAAGATCTATTTAAATCTTACATTAAATACTCAAAAATTACGGAAGATTTGATAGTTAATAAAGAATATATTCAGGCAATGGAGACATTCTCACAAGTTTCATCAGAATTAGAAAACTTTTTTGAAAATGTCCAGGTTAATGTAAAAAATACTGCATTACGAAATAATAGATTAAAACTTTTAGCTATGATTAGAGGGGCGTTTTTAAATTTTGCAGATTTTTCATTGATTGAAGCAGAAAACGAAGTTAAATAAGCATATAATTTCATACTTTATTAAAGGGATATTTTAATGAAAAAATGGGTTTATAATTTTGGTGCGGGAAGTGCAGAGGGTGATGCTAGTCATAAAAATCTTTTGGGTGGTAAAGGTGCTAATTTAGCAGAAATGAATAATATTGGTATACCTGTTCCTCCGGGACTAACAATAACTACAGAAGTTTGTAATTATTATTATGATAACACCCAAGAATATCCAAAAGAATTAAATGACCAATTAAACTTATCTTTAAAAAATATTGAAAAAATTACAGGAATGAAGTTTGGTGATTCAAAGGCACCTTTATTACTCTCTGTAAGATCGGGGGCTCGAGCTTCTATGCCAGGTATGATGGATACAGTATTAAATTTAGGGTTAAATGATATTACTGTTGAAGGTTTAGCTGCAGAGAGTGGAGATGATAGGTTTGCTTACGATAGTTATAGAAGATTTATACAAATGTATGGCGATGTTGTTTTAGAAATAGACTCATTAGAATTTGAAGAAATAATAGATAATCAAAAAGAAATAGACCATATAACTTTAGATACCGAAGTATCTGCGCAATCATGGAAAATAATTACTAAAAAATTTAAAGATTTAGTAAAAAATAAAACAGGAAACGATTTTCCTCAAGACCCTATTGAGCAGTTATGGGGTTCTATTAGTGCTGTATTTAATTCATGGATGAACCAAAGAGCTATTACATATAGAAAATTAAATGATATCCCTCAGTCATGGGGAACGGCTGTTAACGTGCAAGCTATGGTATTTGGAAATATGGGTGATGATTGTTGTACAGGGGTTGCATTTACTAGAAACCCATCTACGGGAGAAAATAATTATTATGGCGAATATTTAATTAATGCTCAGGGAGAGGATGTTGTTGCGGGCATACGAACTCCTCAGAACCTAACTGTTAGAGAAAAAGAAGAACAAAAATCAGATGCTTTAGCAATGGAAGAGTCAATACCGGAAATTTATCAGGAATTAGCTGGTATTTTTAAAAAATTAGAATCACATTATTTGGATATGCAAGATATAGAATTTACTGTTCAAAAGAGTAAACTATGGATATTACAAACACGTTCGGGAAAAAGAACAACTAGTGCTGCAGTAAAAATTGCAGTAGAAATGCAAAAAGAAGGTTTAATTAGTAAAGAGGTTGCTATTGCAAGGATAGATCCACTGGGATTAGATCAATTACTTCATCCCACTTTAGATCCTAAAGCAAATAAAGAAATTATTTCTCGTGGTTTACCGGCTTCGCCTGGAGCAGCTTGTGGAAAAGTAGTGTTTAATTCTGAAGAAGCTGTAGAAATGTCAAAAAACGGAGAAGAAGTTATTCTAGTAAGAATGGAAACGAGCCCAGAAGATATTCATGGAATGCATGCTGCCAATGGAATACTAACAAGTAGAGGTGGTATGACAAGTCATGCAGCAGTTGTTGCAAGAGGAATGGGAAGAGCTTGTGTTGCAGGTGCTGGTGATATTTTGATTGATCATGATAATAACAAGTTTTCTGTTGGAGATATTACTATAAATTCTGGTGAAATAATTACCATAGATGGAAGTTTAGGCGAAGTAATCAAGGGTGAAGTGTCTACAATTATGCCAGAACTTTCTGAAGATTTTTCTGAATTAATGGACTGGGCAGATCAAGTAAGAAAACTAAATATTAGATCAAATGCTGAAACTCCGGTAGATGTAAAAACAGCGCTAGAATTTGGTGCAGAGGGAATAGGGCTATGTAGAACAGAGCATATGTTCTTCGATAATGAGAGAATATTGGCAGTCAGAGAAATGATATTTTCAGATAGTGAAAAGGATAGAAGAAAATCTTTAGAAAAAATATATCCTATGCAAAAAAATGATTTTGTAGAAATATTTAAACTTATGAGAGAATTACCTGTTACAATCAGACTTTTAGATCCACCTTTACATGAATTTTTGCCTAAAGAAGAAGAGGAATTACAAGAATTATCAGATATTTTAGGAAAAGATCTTTCTCATATTCGTTCTAGGTCTTTACAATTAGAAGAGCAAAACCCCATGTTAGGTCATCGTGGCTGTAGACTTGGCGTAACATTCCCTGAAATATATGAAATGCAAATAAGATCTATTTTTGAAGCTTCAATGGAAGTTACTGAAAAAATGAATATTGAAATTATTCCAGAAATTATGATACCTTTAATTATCAGTGACAAGGAATTTTTATTTTTTAAAGATATAGTAGAAGCCACTTCTAAATCAATAAATAAGGAATATGGAAAAACGCCAAAATATCTTTTAGGCACTATGGTTGAATTGCCGAGAGCTGCATTAAACGCTGAAAGTATAGCATCTCATGCTGATTTTTTTAGTTTTGGTACAAATGATTTAACACAAACTACACTTGGAATAAGTAGAGATGATTGTGCTAAATTCTTACCTGATTACATAGAGCATAACATTCTAGATAATGACCCATTTATTTCAATAGATGTAAGTGGAGTAGGTAAATTAGTTTCAAATGCAGTGCAAGATGGACGTAAAACAAATCAAGAAATCAAACTAGGTATATGTGGAGAACATGGCGGAGATCCAAAATCAATAGAATTTTTCCATAAGACAGGACTTAATTATGTATCTTGCTCACCTTACCGAGTTCCAATTGCAAGATTAGCTGCAGCTCAGGCAAAAATAAAAAATAAGTAGCTTAGATAAATTCCAATTCACTATTTTTAACGTTGATAGTAATATTATTATTTTTTAAATTCTCATATATTACAGTGTTAATGCTTACTAGGCATATGCCTAGACTAGATGACCGAACTGTTCCAACTGCTTTATTATCAATAAATATTCTTTCACCATTTGAAATATCTTTACCAATAATCTTTGCTACTACTAATTTTCGTTTAGCGGTTCCTCTATATTTTTGTCTAGCCGTATTTTCTTGCCCAACATAGCAACCTTTTGTAAAATCTATAGCGTTTATCTGTTCAAAATTATTTTCTATTATAAAGCTTTTTTCTTTTACTAAGTCTGAACACGGATGAGGTATTCCATACTTAATTCTTATATAATCCCATTCTGATAAAATACCTTTTGATAGGCTATTAAATTCTTTTAGCAAATTATTTGAATAAACTCTTAATCCTAAATTTCTGTTTCGAGGGTCTATAAATAGTAAATTATCAGAAATATTTTTTGTACACCCTTCATTATTTTTGATTTTTAAAATAGATATAAGTTTACTAAGATCTGATCCATATATGGCATAAGTGTCAGTTTCATCTTTCAAAGTTATTTCTACATTACTTCTAAGTTTATATATATTTAATTTATGAATTAGTTCTTCATGAAAAATTTTTTCGCAATCCATAATTATATAATTTTCCTTTGATTCAAGAAATAAGAAAAAATCATAAAGGTATTTTCCTTGAGGAGATAATAGAGCTGAATAAATAGATCTATCTTTAGAGATTAAATCTATATTATTAGTTACTATTGACTGTAAAAATTTTTTACTATCTTTACCTTTTATCTTTAATAGTGTTCTGTTTTTTAATTTTATTATTTTTAAATTTTCAAACATTTATTTTAATTATTATCTCCGGTCGCATAAAAATACTTGCATTCATTTAATTACCTTCGTACACCGATAATATGTTAATAACTTTTTTAGATAATAACCATAAATATGATGGTTCAACAATTAATAATAAACCACTTGATGGTGCACTAAAATCAATTATTCTTCTATCAGAGGCACTAGCTAGTATAGGTCATATTGTTAGAATTTACAATAATTGTGAAGAGTCAAATGTAATAAATAATGTTAGTTGGAAACAAATAGATAAATTTGATGCAAGTCATTCAGATGTATGGATAGTACATAATGATCCAAAATTATTTGATTTAGTTCCTTTTAAAGAAAAAAAAATACTGTGGTTAACAAGTTCTGGACTAAAGCTAGCAAGACCAGAGAATTTTTCACTAACAATGAAACATAAACCAACAATTATAATTCAAGGTGAAAATCACGTTAATTCAATTCCTGAAGGATTGAAATCTTTGGACGCTAGTATAATTCCTTCAGGACAAAGTAAGTATTTTATTGAGAATGAAGATTTATTTCCTTCCGTAACACCTAAAGCTCTAGTTACCACACATCCTCTTATGGGTTTAGATTGGATAATAGATATATGGATTAAATATATACATATAAAACTTCCATGGGCTGAGTTACATATTTATTCTCATAGCCTTTACAAAGCGGTATCAGGAGAAAAATTTCCAGAGGTTTATAAGGAAATCGCAAATATAGTAAAAAATAATTTAAGATATAATATAAAAGTTAACATTCCCAAAATAGATAAGTTAATGATTGAAGAAATAAGAGATTTTAGAGTTCATTTATACCCATCCCATAAATTTGAAGTTTCCTCTTTCTCCCTCTCAGAGACCCAAGCTCTTGGAATACCTGCTATAGTAAGACCTTTAGGTTCAGCACCAGAAAAAATTTATAAAGGCAAGACAGGTTTTATTGCAGAAAATGAAAAATTGTTTTCAGAGTATACAATTAAATTATTGAGTGATTTAACTTATTTTAAAGCTGTAAATAAAGAGTGTAAGACTTTAAAGAAGACAAGAGACTGGAATAAAGTAGCAGAAGAATTTATACAAGTATTTAAAAGTTAGGTAAGAAGTATTATGAATAAGTTATTATTTATAGGAAATACTCGTTTAGGCGATGCAGTTATGTCTTCGGGCTTATTGAATGATCTAGCTAATTATTATAATGCAAGAGTTACAGTAGTTTGCGGTAAAGTGGCTGCCCCATTATTTGAAGATTGTCCATTTGTAGAAAAAATCATCAAAATTAATAAAAAAAAATATAGTTTACATTGGTTGGAAATATGGAATGAAATTCGCTTAAATAAATGGGATGTCATATGCGATTTAAGAAGTACTCCTATAGTATGGTTTGTAAAAGCTAAAAAAAGAATAGTGTTAGGTTCGAGGGGAGATAAAATTCATCGTGTCAAAAGATTAGCAAAATTAAATCCTTTTGAAAAAATCCCTATCCCATTAGTTTGGATAAGTAAGGAAACTTTATTGGAAGCAAAAAAATATTTATATAAAGATATTGGCCCATTTATTGCAATTGGTCCAACAGCAAATTGGCCAGCAAAAGTATGGCCTAGCGATAATTTTGTTAGTTTAATTAGAAGAATTTTAAATTTTAAGGAACTAAAAGATTGTAAAGTTATTTTAGTTGGAGGACCAGGAGAAGAATTAATTGGTAAAGAACTATGTGAAAAACTCGTGGATATTAAACCTATTAATTTAATAGGTAAACCCATTTTACCAACTGCTGCAATATTTTCATTATCAAAAATTTTTATTGGAAACGATTCTGGATTAATGCATTTATCTGCAGCTACAGGAATTCCGACACTAGGTTTATTTGGTCCTACAGATGATAGGCTATACTCTCCAACCGGCAAAAATGCCTTATTTATTAGGACTCCAAAAAGTCCTGAAGAATTGATGGATATTCCAAACTTTAATCATAGAACTTCACCGTCCTTGATGGGTACATTAACAGTAGAAATGGTTGAAAATAGGGTTAAAGATCTCTTGCTAAGAGTAAAATGATTTCATAATATTAAAAAGAATATTTTTTAAGGAGAGAAAATGAAAGCATATATGATAGCTCATATTGAAGTTACTAATCCTGAGTTAATGGCTAAATATAGAGAAAAAGTACCTGCAATAGTAGAAAAATACGGAGGAAAATATCTTGTAAGAGGAGGAGATTCTGTATTACTTGAAGGAGATTTTTTTAAACATAGGGTTGTTTTATTAGAATTTCCTGATCGTGAGGCTGCCGAAAAATTTTATAATTCTGAGCAATATGCTCCGATCAAGCAAATGAGGTTAGCAGCTGGCAATAATTCTTCAGTAATAGTGGACGGACTGTAAGTCTAAATTATTTATTTTTTTATACTAAATATATTATTTTTTGTTGGAAATTTTTTATTTTTAACCTCTTGAGAGTATTTGCTAACAGCTTTAGTAATCGAATCATTTATTTTACCATATTTTTTTACAAATTTTGGAGTAAAATCTCCGTATAAATTTAAAATATCATGGATAACTAGTATTTGACCGTCACAATTTCTACCTCCACCTATTCCAATAGTAGGTACTTTTATATTTTTAGTAATATTTGTCGCTAGTTCTTCTGGTATAGCTTCAACTACCATTGAGAAAGCTCCCGCATCAGAGATAGCTTTAGCATCATTCATCAGTTTAATTGATTCTTTTTCAGTCTTACCTTGCGTAAAAAATCCACCTAATGTCTGAATTCTTTGTGGCATAAGTCCTATATGCCCCATAACAGGAATACCTCTTTGGTTCAGAAAATATATTGTTTCCGCAAATTCCTCTCCACCCTCTAATTTTACTGATTGAGCGCCCGTTTTCCTCATTATTTTGCTAGCAGATCTAAAAGCTTTTTCAGGTGATTCTTCATAGCTTCCAAATGGCATATCTACTACAATGTGTGGTTTAGTTGTTGAGCGGACCACTGCAGCACCATGGTTCATCATCATATCCAATGTAACTGATAAAGTATTTTTATATCCGTATATTGTCATTCCTAAGCTATCGCCTACTAAAATAATATCTACTTGATCATTAATTAATCTGGCCATTTGTGCAGTATAACAAACTAAAGCAACGAGTGGTTCTTGTTTGTCATTTAGTAGTTTTCTTTTTCTTATATCTTTTACAGTTAATCTTTTATTCATTTTATTTCTCTTAAAATTATTGAAAAAATATAACAAAAATTAATTTTTTTTTCAGTATAAATTTATTATTTGTTTCTATTGCGATTGACATTCATTATCAACTATATTTTAATGTTTTGAGGGATTGGAGTAAATATGTACGTTTGTATATGCAACGCATTCACATGTAGAGATGTCAGAAAAGTAAGAGATCAAGGAGTATCTCGCTCTGGACAAGTATATAAAAAGTTAGGCTGTAAAATGCAATGTGGCAAATGTTTAGAGACAATTGATAGTGTTTTAAAAGAACCAGTCGATGCCGATTCTGTAAATAATAGTAACCCTGAAAACCTTAATTTTTTTCCAGCAAATTTGTAAAAAAATAATTATTTAATAAGTTTATATAAAATTTTAGTCTATAAAATTTTATGCTTAAACACGTATTTTATTGCGAATGAGAATGCATCGCAAGTACTTGATTTTAAACAATTTTTATTGATTTATGTTTGAATTTTACTATATATTAAAGATAATATTTTTTAAGGAGGTACTTATGAAAGGCGACAAAGAAGTAATAAAACATTTTAATAAAGTTTTAACAAATGAATTAACAGCTATTAATCAATATTTTTTACATTCTAAAATGTTTAAAGATTGGGGATATGAAAAATTGGGAAAGAAGGAGTATGAGGAATCTATTGATGAGATGAAACATGCCGACACAATAATTGAAAGAATACTCTTTTTGAATGGTATCCCTAATGTTCAAGAAATGCATAAAATAATGATTGGAGAGGAACCGGTTGAGTGCTTGAAATGTGACTTTCAAATAGAGGTAAAGGCTATACCTGATTTAAAAGAAGCTATTCAGCATTGTGAGAAGGTATCTGATTTTGTTAGCAGAGATATTTTTAGACAAATCCTGGACTCAGAGGAAGAGCATTATGATTGGCTAGAAACCCAATTACAATTATCTGAAGAAATCGGAAGAGAAAACTGGTTACAATCTCAAATGTAATAATTATCTTTTAATTCTTCTTAAATTAACTATATATAATAGAAACTATATAGATTTAAGGAGATGGATGTGAAAGAATTTTTTTCTGGAACAGATAACTATGTTGCAACAGATGAACTAGCTTTGGCAGTAAACGCTGCTATTACTTTAGAAAGACCCCTACTTATTAAAGGCGAGCCAGGTACTGGTAAAACAATGCTAGCTGAGGAAGTAGCTAAATCACTTGAGAAATCTCTTCTAAGGTGGCATGTCAAATCTACTACTAAAGCTCAGCAAGGGCTTTATGAATATGATGCCGTATCAAGACTAAGAGATTCTCAGTTGGGAGATGCCAGAGTAGAGGATATAAATAATTATATAAAAAGGGGAGTATTGTGGGATGCTTTTGAGGCAAAAGAAAAGCCGGTACTTCTTATTGATGAAGTAGATAAAGCAGATATAGAGTTTCCAAATGATTTACTTTTAGAGTTAGATAAAATGGAGTTTTATGTCTATGAGACAAAACAAAATATCGTAGCAAGAGAAAGACCTATCGTTATAATAACTTCAAATAATGAAAAGGACTTACCAGATGCTTTTCTAAGAAGATGCTTTTTTCATTACATAAGATTTCCTGATGAAGAAACTATGAAATCAATCATTGAGGTTCATTTTCCTAAGATAAAAAAGAAGTTAGTAGATTCTGCATTAAAATCTTTTTTTGAAGTAAGAGAAGTTCCTGGAATTAAGAAAAAACCATCAACGTCTGAACTATTGGATTGGATTAAATTACTATTAGCTGAAGATGTACCCCCAGAATTATTAAGAGAAAAGGACTCTAAGAATGCTTTGCCCCCACTTTATGGAGCGCTTCTAAAGAATGAAGCTGACGTTCACATGTTTGAAAGACTTGCATTTATGGCAAGGCGAGATAACAATTAAACTAAGGAGAAAAATATAATGTTTACAAAATATAAAACTAGTATTTCATCTAATTCTTTTATTAAATTTCTTATATTAATAATTGCTTATTTAGGATTATCTACTAGTGCTTTTGCAAAAGAAATTTGTGTTACGAATTTTGGAAAAGATCCTATTGCTATGATAGTAGGTCATTCTATGCAATGGGTTGACCCTAGAAGAGGCAGATGTATTAATACAAATGAAATAGAAGCTTTAATTCAAAATATTGAAGTAAAAGATGTATGCTCATTTGATGAAAAAACTACAACTGTAGATTTAGTGACTTATGCATGCTTCAGGGTTAAAGGTTCATCAGGCCAATGTTCTCCTGAAATTGAGAATTGGGAATTTCCTGAAGATTGTGAAAAAAGAGTAAAAAGATCTAATTAGTATAGGAAAATTGTTGTTTATAGGTTTCTTACATCAGCTAAAAGAAGCAGGAGTCCCAGTTTCTATTAGAGAGTATTTAGACTTTTTATCTGGATTAGATAAAGGAATTATTAATCTTAATACTAATTCTTTTTACCACTTTGCCAGAGCCTCTTTAGTAAAAGATGAAAGACACTATGACAGATTTGATCGGACTTTTTCTGAATTTTTTGAGGGAGCTCTTAAAAAAGGCGAAGAACTTTTAAGTAGTATTCCAGATGAGTGGATTCAAGATGCTTTACAAAAAAATTTGACTGAAGAGGAAAGAGCAAAAATAGAATCCTTAGGCGGATGGGATAAATTGTTAGAGACTTTAAAAAAACGATTAGAAGAACAAAAGAAAAGGCACCAAGGTGGAAATAAATGGATAGGTACTGGTGGAACTTCTCCATTTGGTTCAGGAGGTTATAATCCAGAAGGAATAAGAATAGGTAATGAAGGACAAAGGCAAGGTAGAGCCGTAAAAGTCTGGGAAAAAAGGTTATGGACAAATTTTGATGATAAAAAAACTTTAGGCATCAGAGATATTAGAGTTGCGGTAAGAAGATTAAGACACTTTGCACGAACGGGAACGCCTGACGAATTTGATCTAAATGGTACAATATCCGCAACAGCTAATAATGGTGGATATTTAGATGTAAAAATGATGCCGGAAAGAAAAAATAGAGTCAAATTATTATTATTTTTAGATGTAGGAGGGTCCATGGATCCTTATATAGAAGCGTGTGAAGAATTATTTTCTGCATCAAAAAGTGAATTTAAAGATTTAGAGCATTTTTATTTTCATAATTGCCCATATGAAATTCTATGGAAAAATAACCCACGTTCTTCAGATGATATAGTTTCTACTTGGGACATTATTAGAAAGTATGGAAGTGATTATAGAGTATTATTTGTAGGAGATGCCTCAATGAGCCCATATGAGGTAGCATATGCAGGTGGGTCTATTGAACATTGGAATGAAGAATCAGGGGCCACGTGGCTAGATAGAATTACTTCACATTTCGATTCAGTAGCTTGGCTAAACCCAGAAAGTAAAAAAATATGGAATTCTTCTGCTTCTAATAAAATGATCAGAGAAATATTTGATGAAAGAATGTATGAATTAAATCTAAGCGGTATAGAAGCCGCTATGAAAAGGCTTTCTAGATAGTTTTTTAAATAGCTAAATATTTATCTCTTGTTTTTGTATCTTTTTGTAAATCATCTAAAGAACCAGTCCAAACAGCTTTCCCTTTATCGATGATAATTGCCTCTTTAGCAACTTCCATACAAAAGTGCATATTTTGTTCGGCTAAAAGAATAGTCACGCCAAGTTTTTTTAAATTTTCTAATATTTTTACTATGTCTTCAACGATAATTGGGGCAAGACCCTCAGAAGGTTCATCTAATAAGAGAATTTCTGGGTTGCCCACTAAAGTTCTGGCGATGGACAGCATCTGTTGTTCTCCTCCTGAAAGTTGACCAGCTAATCTATTCTTTAATTTTACCAATATAGGAAAAGTTTCCCATATTTTATCTATTGGCCAATCATCAAAACTATTCGAATTATCTTTTTTTCCAAGTTCAATATTTTCCTCGACTGTATGCTCTGGAAAAACTTGTCTGTCTTCTGGAACATAGCCAATTCCTGACAGCGCTCTTTTACTAGTAGGCTTTTTAATTAGTTCTTCTCCTTTGAGTTTTATAGAACCTGATTTTACTTTTATTAAGCCTGTAATTGCTTTGAAAGTAGAGCTCTTACCAGCGCCATTTCTACCAAGTAAGGCTATGATATTATTTTTTTTTATTTTTAAACTCATATCAAAAAGAACCTGGCTATTGCCATAAAAAGCATTCATACTTTTAGTTTCTAATAAATTCATTATTTTTTTCCTCCACCAAGATAAGCTTTAATAACCACTTGATTTTTCTTAATTTCTTTAGGAGTTCCTTTAGCAATTATTGAACCCTGTTGAAGTACAAAAATAGTTTGCGCAATGTCAAAAACTATATCCATGTCATGCTCTATAAAAAGAACTGTCATTTTAGTTTTTTGCCAAAGTTCTTTAATTCTTTTTATCATTTCCCATCTTTCTTCAGGGCCCATTCCAGCCGTTGGTTCATCTAATAATAAAACTTTTGGTTTAAGTGCTAAAGCTAATGCTATATCTAATAATTTTTGATCTCCATGACTTAATTCTGAACTAATTGTATTATAAACTTTTGTTAATCCAGTTAGCTCAGCAATTTTACTTGCTTCTTCATTAACTGAATGTGAAGAAAATCTATCCCACATATTATTTAATCCATGGATTTTAGCTAATAATGCTATTTTTATTGATTCTTTTACGCTTAAAGTTGGAAATATATTTGTAATTTGGAATGCTCTAGCGATACCTATATGTGTAATTTCTGTTTCTTTTAAATTTGTAATATTATTATCACCAATAAATATATTACCTTCATCAACGCTAATTTTACCTGTAATTAAATTAAATATAGTTGTTTTACCCGCACCATTAGGACCTATTAAAGCGTTTATAGAATGCGGCTTAAGTTCAATAGAAACATTATTAGTAGCTTTAATTCCTCCAAAGCTTTTATTAATTTTATGTATTTTTAACATATTATATATTACTTTCTATAAAATTTAATTAAGAGCCAATCTAACAGCCCTCTTCTTAAACCTAATACAAAACTTAGAATAACTAACCCTAATACCAATCCATAGTATCTTGTATTAGCTGTTACAAAATCATTTAATATTTCAAATATAAGTGCTCCCATAAGAGGGCCTAAAAAGGAATGCATTCCGCCGAGAAGAATCATGAACAAGGGTTCTGCAGACTTTGCCCAAAAAGCCCATTCTGGATAAGCTCCTACGTCTAATAAAGCTTGTAGTGAACCTGCAAGTCCAGCTATAGAGCCAGCAATAATAAATGCAATTAGTTTATGTCTTTGATTATTAAAGCCAAGTGCTGCAGGTCTTTCTGGATTATCTCTTATCATTCTTAAACCATAACCAAACGGAGATTCTATTAATTGTCTTAGTAAAACTATAGTTATAATTGATATAAAAATTGTAAATGCATAAAAATCAAATGGTTTTCCAAGGTTTATTCCTAAGAATGGGGGTTTTGGAAAACCTCCCATTAAGCCCTGATCGCCTCCAGTTATATCAACTAAAGCTAAAATAATACTATAAATTAACATTTGAAATGCTAAGGTAAGAAATGAAAAATATATATCTTTCAGTCTTATACAAATTGCGCCAATAAATGCTGCTAAAACAGTTGAGATAAATATTGCAGAAATTATAGCGGCTGGGATAGACAAGCTCCCTAAGCTAACTATAGCACTTGATTGCAAGAATAAACCTAGTGTGTATGCTCCAGCAGCAAAAAAGGCTGCATGACCAAATGCTACGAGACCTAAATATCCTATTAAAATATTTAAGGACATTGCAAACAGACCTAATATAAAAACTTTTTGAATAATATCATGTATGCCTGGAGAGGGCACAATAAAGAAAAATATTAATAAAAATATCCATACAACTAGACCTATAAAAGCATCTCTTTTAAAGTTATCTCTTTTAAAGAACTTCATTATTTTTTCTTTCCCATAAGACCTTCAGGCTTGATTACAAGGACTAGAACCATGATCAAAAACATTATACCATCTGTAAATAATGGCATAGCTACTGCGCCGAAAGACCTTGCCATACCAATGATAATAGAGGCTAAAAAAGCTCCGCTTATTGAACCCATTCCTCCTATAACTGTGACTATAAATGATTCGATTATAATTGAATTACCCATACCAGAGACTACACTGCCAAGGCTTGCTGCAAGAGCTCCTCCTAAACCTGCTAAAAAACTCCCCAACATAAAAACACCAGCTTTAATAACGTTAGTATTAACTCCCAATGCTTCAAGCATTTTTGGGTTTATAGCAGTTGCTCTTACTAATTTTCCAAATTTAGTTTTTGTCATAATTATCCAAAGTAAAAAAGCTACAATCATACTAATTAAAATAATTGCGATATGAAAAGGCGGGATAATTGCATCAAATATAAATATAGGTGGAACTTGAAAAATCTCAGGTACTCCTATTCCTGATAAAAATTCATCTCCCCATATTATCATAACTAAATCATCTAGTATCAATATTACAGAGTAGCATAGCAGTATTTGAACAAGTAGATCGGCATTATATACTTTATTGATCAGGAGTCTCTCAAATAGCAGTCCAAAAATGCCTACACCAATTGCTCCACTTATGACAGCTAATCCAAAATGACTTGTTATGGACATAACTTGCCATGAAAAATATGCTCCTAACATATATAAAGCACCATGTGCAAAATTAATTACACCTAGCACACCAAATACTAAAGTTAGGCCTGACGCTACTAAAAATAATAGCATTCCTATTTTTAGGCCTCCTGCCGTTTGAGAAATTAAACAAGCCGGGGTAATTATGCAATCAAAGAGAGCAAAGATTTCCATTTTAAAGCCTTTATATTTTTATAATTTATTTAATTTTTATAACCAACCTTTGTCAGCTAACCATTCCTTTTCAAGTTCTGCTATGGTATTCCAGTCTGCTGCTTGAATATTATCCATATAGGGTTCTTTTGGTAAAGTAGTACCCCATCCTATAGAGTAATCTACAATAGTTTGATCATTCTCTCTGATTGTTACGGTATTACCTTCTCCAACTCCCATAAATGATTCTTTTTGTTTCCCTTTTATATATTCCGCAATTTTATTATTATCTGTATTGCCTATCTCTTTAATAGCACTTATTAAATAGTCTATTCCGACCGATGCCTCCCAAGACCAATTAGTTGGATGATCACCATATAAATTTGTATAAGATTGATCATAATTTCTATTACTTTCGGTATTGGGCCATGCTGCTACATATCTAGTAGCTGAATGTAATCCTTTAGGTAAATTTTTAACAGCACTCATAGTTGTGTAGTCAGCTAAATTAATTGCGAAAAGCTGTGTATTTTTAAATATCCCATATAATGAAGCTTGATCTATGAATGAAACTAAATCTCCTCCCCATAAACTGGTGTATATTGCATCTGGTTTTTCTCTAGCGATTTGAGTAATGACTTCAGTATAATCAGGCTGGAATATTTTAGGCCAACCTTTTCCAAGTATCTCAAAACCTGGAGCAAATCTCTCTAAAGCCCAAAAAAAAGTATCATCACTATCTCTTCCGTATGCATAATCTGGGTTAACTGACATCCATTTTTTTAATCCTTTTTCTTTAATAACAGATGCTGCATATCTTGCGCTTCCCACGGCATCATGAATACCTTGTCTGGAAAATCTAAATGCATTCCATGTTCTTATGGATGGATCAGCAGTTAATCTAGAAGTTTCTGAAACTGTATGAAGACATAGTGTTCCACTTTCCCTAACTACTTCTTGAACAGCAAAGGATGCGCCAGAAGCTTCCGCATTGATTATAGCATCCACGTTATCTGAATTGATAAAATTTCTACATACTCTTGCGGCTTCATCAGGCTTCGCTCTACTATCTCTCACAATTAATTCAATATTCCTTCCATCTAACCCGCCTTCGTCATTAAAATTATTTACGGCCATTTTTAGAGCATTGCTTACAGAAATTCCTAATTGAGCTACTCTTCCGGACAAAATAGTGGGTACACCTATTTTAATATTATTATCTGCTCTTAATATTGCTGGAAAACTTGAATTTAAGGTTAGAGCTGCAGCAGCAGCTGATGTGGTTTTTAAAATTTTTCTTCTAGAGTATTTGCCGATTCTCTTCATTTGAATTCTCCATATTTAAATTTTTATCTTTGTTGCATTTGCATGATGGGCGAAAGAATTGCTTCCAACTTAATTACGTCTCCACATGTGTCAATACAATTATTTATTAATAATTCTACACAAAAATCTGCTTCTATTTTTTTCCTATGCAAATAAAGTGGAAAATTATATGATTTATATTTTAAGGCTTGAGGAATCTGAATTATTTCTTCCATCCTTATTTCTAAATTTTCTGAACACAAACCTGCACTGATATTCATATTTGCATTAAAAATTCCAGATAATTCTTTTACTTTAATGATATTAATATTTAAATTGTATGAACCTAAGTCTGAGGCATTATTTTTTTGAATACTTATTATGTTATTACATTTAATATCTTTTTCTTTATTAGAGCATTCTAAATTGTTAGCAAAAGAAATCTTGTTAATAGAAAAGACAATAAATACGCATATTAATAATTTAATAATTTTCAACATCTCATAGCTTTTCATTTAAATCTTTAAATAATTTGTATCGGAATAATACTTTTACTATATAAAAACAATAAATAAAAATAAATAATTATAGTAAAAGGGGATTAGGCATGAGATTGAAAAATAAAGTAGCAATTGTAACTGGAGGTGCTTCAGGTTTTGGAGAAGGCATAGTAAAAAGATTCGCAAAAGAAGGGGCTCAGGTGATAGTAGCTGATATTAATTTAGAAGGAGCAGAAAAAGTTACTATGGAAATTAATGATAATGGAGGAAATGCTATTGCTTTCGGTGTCGATGTTTCAGATAGTAAGCAGACAAAAAATATGATTGACCGAAGTTGTGAAGCTTTTGGAAAATTAGATATTTTAGTTCAAAATGCAGCAATAGGTATGAGACCAACCCCATTAGTTGAAACTTCTGAAGAGGAATTTGACACACTTTTCAATATTAATGTTAAGTCGGTATATTTAGGAGCAGTGCATTCGGTTCCTATTTTCCGGAAACAGAGGTCTCCAGGAGTTATAATTAATACCGTTTCTACAGCAGCAATAAGACCTAGACCTGGTTTAACAGCCTACAACGCAACAAAAGGTTCTTTGGTAACAATGACTAAGGGTTTATCCTTGGAGTTAGCTCCAGATAATATTAGAGTTAACGGTTTGTGTCCAGTTGCAGGAGATACAGCTATGTTAGATGGTTTTTTAGGCGACGGACCAAAAGACGAATCATATAGTAAATTTGTATCTACAGTTCCTTTAGGTCGTTTATGTAAACCAAGAGATATGGCAAATGCCGCTCTCTATCTCGCTTCGGATGAGGCAGATTTTATTACTGGAGTTTTGTTAGAGGTTGACGGAGGTCGTTGTGTTTAGAGATTCTCGTAATATTAAAGCATATATAACGTATTGAATTAAATAAAAAAGTACTTGCCCTTGCTACTGTGATGCGCTAACTTTTTGTCTAAGAGGGAGTATTAGGGAGGAATGACTTTATAAGATTATTTGAAGGTATTCTTAAAAGTCAGGTTTACATCCAAATTTTTTTCTAATTCCTATAAATTAACGTTCACACAGTGGAGGTAATATGGCTGTATTGAATATCAACGGACTTAAAC
>PTKH01000002.1 GCA_002937655.1 Alphaproteobacteria bacterium MarineAlpha9_Bin3
TGGGCCCGGTAGGACTCGAACCTACGGCCAAACCGTTATGAGCGGTTTGCTCTAACCAACTGAGCTACGGGCCCCAAGAATTAATTATTTTTCATCTAAAAAGCTTTTTAATTTTCTTGATCTAGATGGATGCTTTAGTTTACGTAATGCTTTTGCTTCAATTTGTCTAATTCTTTCTCTAGTAACTGAAAATTGTTGACCAACTTCCTCTAATGTATGGTCTGTGTTCATACCTATACCAAAACGCATTCTCAAAACTCTTTCTTCTCTTGGCGTAAGAGATGCTAATATTTGCGTAGTTTGCTCTTTTAAATTTTCATGTATTGCTGCATCTAAAGGAATAATTGCATTTGTATCATGAATAAAATCACCTAAATGACTATCCTCTTCATCACCAACAGGAGTTTCTAAACTTATAGGTTCTTTAGCAATCTTCATTACTTTTCTGACTTTGTCTAAAGGCATGGCTAACTTCTCTGCCAATTCCTCAGGAGTAGCCTCTCTGCCAATTTCATGTAAGATTTGTCTTGATGTTCGAACAAGTTTATTAATAGTTTCTATCATATGAACTGGAATACGAATAGTTCTAGCTTGATCAGCTATAGACCTTGTTATAGCTTGTCTTATCCACCAAGTAGCATACGTAGAAAATTTATACCCTCTTCTATACTCAAATTTATCTACTGCTTTCATCAAGCCTATATTACCTTCTTGTATTAAATCTAAAAATTGCAAACCTCGATTTGTATATTTTTTTGCAATTGAAATTACTAATCTTAAATTAGCTTCTATCATTTCTTTCTTTGCTTGTTCTGATTCTCTTTCTCCTCGCTCAATAGCTCTAACTAATATTTTAAACTCTGTGATACCCAAACTACAATATTCCGATATTTCTTTTATTTCTGATAATATATCTTTAATTTGAGACCTTTCCTTTTTTACAAATTCTTTGATACTTTTTTCTTTATTCAGTGACAGCTTTCTTAATAAATCCTTTTGTATCTCTTTTCCTGTATACAATTCTAAAAATTTATCTTTTTTAATTTTATTTTTTACAGCTAGCCTAATTAACCTTCCTTCTAAAGAGGACAGCCTCTTATTCTTTCCATATAATTCATCAATTAACTCTTCTACCCTATTAGTATCTAAACGCAAACCTCGCATAATATTGGAAACTTCATGCTGACTTTTATAAAATTTATTTTTATCTGTATCTTTAGTTTCTTTACCAGAAATTAAATTAGTAATATTTTGTTGCCAATATTTATCCATAGATTTTGAATATTTAGACAGTTGTTTAAAAGCCAATAGAATTTGTGGTTGTAATATCTCTTCTAAAGCAGAAATTGATGGCATTCCATCATGACTATCATTTTCTTCTTCACTATTAAAACTTTCAATATTAGAACTTTCTGATTCCTCAGACTCTATATCTTCATTAATTTCATTAGATTGAATTGTTGCAGCAACCTTTGCAGTAGCTAAAGGGTTATTAACTGTAGCACCATCTGGCCCTGAACCGTAAGTTGCTTCTAAATCTATAACATCCCTCAAAGTAATTAATTCTTTTTTTAATTCTATATTCCATTTAGATATGTTTCTTAAGGTTAACGGGTTTCTGCTAATTCCCCTAAACATTAGGTCTCTACCTGCCTCTATTCTCTTAGCAATAGCAATTTCTCCATCCCTAGATAGAAGCTCTACATTTCCCATTTCTCTTAAATACATTCTTACAGGGTCATCTGTTCTTCCTAATTCATTATCCTTAGGATTTTCCTCCTTTACTAATTGATTTTTATTATCTAGTTCAACATCATTTAAATCATCATCTGAGTCTACTAAACTTATTCCTAAGTCTGATATCATAGCTTGTATATCTTCGATTTTTTCTGAAGAAAACTTCTCTGGAGATAAAACTTTTGCTAATTCATCATACGTTAAATATCCTTTTTCTTTACCTTTAGAAATAAGTTTTTTAACTTCTACTTCGCTGATATCAGAACTTTGTTCATCTGCAACCGAAGAATTATCGGAACTATTAGTAATTATTTTACTTTTTTTAGCCATAATCTAGTTTCTATTTAAATTTAATTAGAAATATTATATTACTAACTATATTTTGTTTAAGCAATTATCAAGTAATAACTTATACTAAATATATTATATATTTTCTTTTTTATACCACTTTTTTTGTAAATTTGCCGCATCTTTCCAGCAATCTATAACATAATTCAAATCTTCATTTTTCTTAACATAATCAGGAATAAATCTTGATGCTGCCCAATCTCTTGATTTAAATATTTCTTCAATAATAGAATCATATTTAGAATCTTTTTTTATTTCACTTATATTTAAGTCTGTTAGCTCCCCACTTTGTTTATATATACTTAATATAGCTAACCTCAAAGTCTCTATCTTTTTATTTGAAAAAGCTAATATAGCAAATTCTTCTTCTACTTTTGTTAAAATACTCGGATTATTAAATATAGTTTCTATAAGGTTTTTTTCTCTAAGATTTGCAGAAGAATTATTTTTTATTCTACCAGCGGGTAGTTTATCTATTTCGTTATTATTAGTTTTAAAATTTGTTTTTTTATAATTAGAATAGTTATTTGGAAATAAACTATTATAATTAGAATAAAATGATTTTTTATATTCTTTTTGTACAATACTATCTTCTATTAAAGATATTTTTTTTTCCATATTCAATCTAAAAGCAGCCCTTTTTTCTGGAGTAGTTAAATCTAAGTTTACAGTTTCACTATCCCAAAATACATTAAACATAGGACTTGCATTTTTGATCATATCAATTAATTTTTGCTTTTCACTTTTAAACACTAAGTTATCAGGATCATCTCCATCACTTAAAAAAGTAAATTTTAGAGATTTTCCAGGCTTCAATATTTTCATTGCTATATTGAGCGTCCTTATAGCAGACCTATATCCAGCTTGGTCACCATCCATACATATAATAGGTTCATCTGAAATCTTCCATAATAAAAGCAACTGTTCTTCTGATAGTGCAGTTCCTAAAGGAGCTACAGCTCCGTATAACCCTATATGGTATAAAGCAATAACATCCATATAACCCTCAACTACTATAAAAGGTATTTTATGTTTCTGAACATATTTTTTTGCTCTATGAAAATTGAACAATAACTTTCGTTTTTTAAATAGAATAGTATCGGGAGAATTAAGGTATTTAGGTTCTGAAGAGTTTAATGACCTTCCTCCAAAAGCCACGACTTCACCTTTAGAGTTATGAATAGGAAAAATAAGTCTATTTCTAAAAAAATCATAATATTTATCATTCTTTTTAGATTTTCTTGCTAATCCTGACTCAATAATTTTATTTATAGAGAAACCTTTACTCTCTAAAAAACTTATTAAGTTATCTGGATTATTTTTTATATATCCTAATTCAAAATATTTACTTGCCTCTGAAGAAATTTTTCTATTTTTTAGGTAGATTTTTACCTGATTTGCAGATTCATTATTAAAATTATTATTAAAAAAAACTTTAGAAAATTCATATATATTTTTAAAGTTTTTCTCGTCTTCACTAATTTTTTTATCTTTCAACGAATAATTTTCTATATTAACTCCTATCTCTGAAGCTAAAATTTGAAGTGTTTCTTTAAAATCTATTGACTCTTTTTGCATCACAAATGAGATAATATCTCCATGTGCTCCACAGCCAAAACAATGATAAAAACCTTTATCGTTACTAACTGTAAATGATGGAGTTTTCTCATTATGAAACGGACATAAACCAATAAAGTCGTTCCCTTTTTTTGATAGATTTACCGTCCTTCCTATATACTCAGACAATATTATTTTATCATGAATTGTATTTACTAAGTTATCCGAAAAGGCCATATAAAAACTTTATTACCCTTCTAAGCGCTCTCTAACCATTTGACTAACATCTGCAAAATCACACCTACCAGTATAATCTTCTTTAATTTTTGATATAACTTTTCCTAAATCACGAAGTGTTTTTGCATCTATTATTTTAATGGATTCCTCTATTATTTTTTCTAGTTCTAACTTCGTTAGCATTTTTGGCATAAAAGCATTAATTACTTCAATTTCTTTATATTCTGATTCTGCTAATTCGTTTCTTCCAGCTTTTTCATATACTTTAGCTGTTTCATTTCTTTGCTTTACCATTTTTGCTAAAATATCTAAAATATTAGAATCAGAAATAAGATCTCCATTACCTTTTCTTTTTGATTCTAGGTCTCTATCTTTAATAGCAGCTAAAATTAACCTAACTGTTGATACCCTTATAGTATCCTTTGCTTTCATAGCGTCTGATAATTCGTTTTTAAATTTGTTTCTTAACACTTTTAAAGTTCCTAATTAATAATAATTATATAATACATTAAATTTTTAAATAATTTAAATAATAATTATTACTTTTCTTGACCAAAATGTTTGATTTGATTAGTGTGGATTTCCAAGAGATAATTATAATATTTTTACAAAAATCAATAAATATGGAATTTTATTAAAAAATGAAATCATCCAGACCTAAACTCTTGAAAGATCTTATTAAACAAAAAAATGCTATTTTAATACTAGAAAATGGAAATTATTATTGGGGTCATGGTATTGGAGCAAAGGGACAAACAATTGGAGAGTTATGTTTTAATACTTCAATGACTGGATACCAAGAAATTATAACTGACCCATCTTATGCAGAACAAATTATTACTTTTACTTTTCCTCATATTGGAAATACTGGAACAAATATTAATGATAATGAGTCTAAATTTCCTGTTGCTAAAGGAGTTATCTTAAAAGCCAATGTAACTGTTGCATCGAATTTTAGATCTGATTTAAATTTAAATGAATGGTTAAAAAACAAAAATATTATTGGAATACAAGGTATTGATACTAGATCTATTACATCCTTAATTAGAGAAAATGGCTATATTAATGGCATGATTATTAATGAAGTTAAAGATAACTTAAATATAAAAAAAGCAATTAAATCAATTAAATCGTGGAGAGGATTAGAAGGAGCAGACTTAGCATCAATAGTTTCGTGCAAAAAAAAATATGTATGGAAAAATAAGAGCTATTTTAATAAAAATTATTTTAATATTAAAAATAGTAAGTTTAAATCAAATATTAAAAAAAATGTAATAGTTATAGACTTCGGAGTTAAACAAAATATTTTAAGAATGCTTGCTGATAGAAATTTTAACGTTACAGTAGTGCCATTAACTACATCATTTGATAATATTTTAAAACTAAAACCAGATGGTATCTTTTTGTCTAACGGTCCAGGAGACCCAAAAGCAACAAGCGTTATTGTAAAAGATTTATTACTAAAATTATTTAATACTAATATTCCTATTTATGGGATATGTCTGGGACATCAGCTGATTGCATTAGCGCTTGGGGCTGAAACAGAAAAAATGAGAAATGGTCATAGAGGTGCAAATCAACCAGTAAAACATAATAAATATAATAAAGTAGAAATTACTAGTCAGAATCATGGATTTGTTGTTAAAAGAAATACTTTATCTAAAAATGTTGCCGAAACTTATACTTCCTTATTTGATGGAGTAGTAGAAGGAATAAAGGTAAAAAGTAAACCTATTTTTTCTGTACAATACCATCCAGAAGCATCTCCTGGTCCTCATGATACTTATGGTTTTTTTGATTCATTCTATAATGCCATAAACAAAATAAAGAAAAAAAATGCCAAAACGTAGTGATATTAAATCAATATTAATTATTGGAGCTGGACCTATAGTTATAGGACAAGCCTGTGAATTTGACTATTCAGGGTCACAAGCATGTAAAATATTAAGAGAAGAAGGTTACAGAATAATATTAATTAATTCAAACCCTGCAACCATAATGACAGATCCAAATTTCGCAGATGCTACTTATATAGAGCCAATAACACCAGAAATGGTTACTAAAATAATAATTACTGAAAAACCAGATGCTATCTTGCCTACTATGGGTGGACAAACAGCTTTAAATACTGCAATGAGTTTAGCAGAATCTGGTATACTGAAAAAATATAATGTAGAACTCATAGGAGCCTCCCTTAAAGCTATTAAAAAAGCCGAAGATAGAGAACTATTTAAATCTGCTATGAAAAAAATAGGTCTAACAACTCCTAAAGGTATTTTAGCAGAAAATAAAAAAGAAGCAGATAATGCTCTTAAAGAAATAGGACTTCCATTAATTATTCGACCTTCATTTACTTTAGGTGGAACCGGAGGAGGTATCGCTTACAATAAAGATGAATTTGATAAAATTATAACTGGAGGTTTAGATGCTTCGCCAGTTAATTCTGTTTTGATTGAAGAATCCATAATTGGTTGGAAAGAATATGAAATGGAGGTGGTAAGAGATAAAGCAGATAACGTCATAATAATTTGTTCAATAGAAAATATTGATCCAATGGGTATTCATACCGGTGATTCTATAACAGTAGCTCCTGCATTAACCCTTACCGATAAAGAATATCAAATGATGAGAAATGCATCTATATCAATATTAAGAGAGATAGGAGTTGAAACTGGAGGATCAAACGTTCAATTTGCTATAAATCCAGAAGATGGAAGAATGGTAGTTATAGAAATGAATCCTAGAGTTTCTCGTTCATCTGCCCTAGCATCAAAAGCAACAGGATTTCCTATCGCAAAAGTTGCAGCTCGTTTGTCCGTTGGATATACTTTAGATGAAATACAAAATGATATTACTAAGAGTACACCAGCATCATTTGAACCTGCTTTAGATTATGTTGTTACAAAAATACCCAGATTTGCATTTGAAAAATTTAAAGGAGCCCAAGATACGCTAACTTCTGCCATGAAGTCTGTAGGAGAAACAATGGCAATAGGAAGAACTTTCCAAGAATCTTTTCAAAAAGCTTTAAGGTCTATAGAGACAGACCTTGATGGATTTAATAATATTAAAATTCCAGGCTATGAAAATGGTGGTGATAAATCCTCAATATCAGCAGCTTTATCCAGACCTACACCAGAGAGAATACTTTATATTGCTCAAGCGTTCAGAGAAGGTTTCAATCTTGATGAAATTTTTGATTGTAGCAAAATAGACCCTTGGTTTTTAGGGCAAATTAAGGAGATCGTAGAAATTGAAAAAGCTATTGAACTTAATGGATTACCAAAAAATTTTGATGAACTTCATTTTATAAAATCAAAAGGTTTTTCTGATAAAAGAATAGCAACTCTTGCAAAAACCAAAACAAAAAAAATAAAATCTTTAAGATATAAATATAAAGTGAAACCAATTTTCAAAAGAATAGACAGCTGTGCAGGCGAATTTAATTCTAAAACTCCTTATCTATATTCAACATATGAAGACACTAATAGTAAGATATATTCTAATGAATCTGAGGTAACAGATAGAAAAAAAGTTATCATTTTAGGCGGTGGCCCAAATAGAATAGGACAAGGTATAGAATTTGATTATTGCTGTGTTCATGCTGCGTATTCATTATCTTCTAAGGGATACGAAACTATTATGATCAATTGTAATCCCGAAACAGTTTCTACTGATTATGACACATCTGATAGACTTTATTTTGAACCTTTAACTGAAGAAGATGTTCTTGAAATTATAGAGAATGAAAGTTTAAAGGGCAATTTAAAAGGATGTATAGTTCAATATGGAGGTCAAACGCCTCTTAAACTAGCTAAAGCTCTTTCAAAGGCTAATATTCCAATTATAGGTACATCTCCGGACATGATAGATTTAGCAGAAGATAGAGATAGATTTCAAAAACTTTTAAAAAAATTAAAACTAAAACAGCCTCCAAACGGGATATGTAATTCAGCGAGTGAAGCAGTAAATATAGCTAAAAAAATTGGTTACCCGGTTCTAGTAAGACCATCATATGTATTAGGCGGAAGAGCGATGGAAATTATTCATAATGAACAGTCATTAAATCAATATATTAATAGTATAATTTCGACTTTTGGAAAAAACCCAATTTTAATTGATAGATTTTTATCAGATGCTATTGAAGTAGATGTTGATGTTATCGCTGATAAAAACTTATCTATAGTAGCAGGAATTATGGAGCATATAGAAGAGGCAGGAGTGCATTCTGGTGATTCAGCATGTACAATTCCTCCACATAGTTTACCTAAATCCACTATTAATGAAATTGAAAAACAATCTAATACACTTGCAAAAGCTTTAAAAGTAATAGGATTAATGAATATTCAATTTGCTATAAAAGATATAGAGTTAGGTAAACCAAAAATATATATATTAGAAGTAAACCCTAGAGCTAGCCGAACGGTTCCTTTTGTTGCGAAAGCTACAGATAACCAATTTGCAGGAATTGCAGCTAGAGTGATGGCAGGTGAAAAACTATCTTCTTTTAAAATTACGCCATGGTATAAGACAAATAAAATATCGGTAAAAGAAGCGGTATTTCCATTCGGAAGGTTTCCAGGAGTAGATACACTTTTAGGGCCAGAAATGAAATCAACAGGTGAGGCTATGGGTTTAGCAAAAAATTTTGGACAAGCATTTGCTAAATCTCAAATGGCAGTTGGTTCAAATCTACCCAAATCTGGTACATTATTTATTTCTGTAAAGGACTCAGATAAAATAAAAATTTTACCCTTATGTAAAAAGTTACTAGGTTTAGGCTTTAAAATAATTGCTACTAAAGGTACATCAAAATATTTAGAAGAAAATAATATAAAAGTAATCAGAATTAATAAAGTAAGTCAAGGAAGACCTCATTTAGTAGATGCAATTAAAGATGGATTAGTTAATATAATATTTAATACAACTGAAGGAGAACAATCAATTAAAGAAAGTTTTTCATTAAGGAGAGCTGCACTATCTGCTAATATACCTTATTATACTACTTTAGCTGGCAGTAAAGCAGCAACAGAAGCTATAATTTCTATAAATAAAGATGAATTGACAGTTAAACCTATACAATCTTATTGATTTTAATATTATAATAAATTTGTGAGTAAATAATATATCAAATAAAGGGTAAAGCTAATGGATAAAGTTCCAATGACAAATAACAGCTATAATTTACTTGAGGAAGAGCTAAAAACTCTAAAATCTGAAGATAGGCCAAACGTAATTAAAGCTATTGCTGAAGCAAGAGAACATGGAGATTTATCTGAAAACGCTGAGTATCATGCAGCTAAAGAACAGCAATCATTTATTGAAGGAAGAATATTAGAAATAGAGGATAAACTTAGAAGAGCAGAAGTTATTGACCCAAGTTTAATAAAATCAGATAAAATAATTTTTGGAGCAACAATTGATTTATTTGATGAAAATAGTAACTCAGAAATTACTTTTAAAATAGTTGGCGTAGATGAAACTAATGTTGAAAAAGGATTGATTTCAGTTAGTTCTCCCGTTGCAAGATCTTTAATGGGTAAAAGTGTGGGAGAAGTTGCTGAAGTTAATACACCAGGTGGAAAAACTGTGTATGAAATTTTAAAAATTGAATATAAATAATATTTTAATATGAACAATAAAAATAAAGAAAATACCATTTGGCTTCTTTTGGATGATAGAGCTGGTAATTGTTCCCAAGTTCTAGGAATTGAAAAAGCTTTGAATTTAAAATGTAGTAAAAAAAAAATTCAATATAATTCACTGTCGAAACTTCCAAATATATTTTTACAAAACTCTATAAGACATATTAAGTTTTCAGATAGGAAACAATTTAAAGCTCCTTGGCCTAAGATAATAATTGGATGTGGAAGAAAATCTGCACCAATCGGACTATGGATTAAAAAACAAAGTAATAACTATTCTAAATATATCCAAATAATGTGGCCATCTTATCCCTATAAAAATATCGACCTTATTTTTACTCCTTTACACGATGAAATTAAAAACAAAGATAATGTAATTGAAATCCAGACATCACCTAACATTATTAATAAAAAATTTACTTTTGAATCTTATAATAAATGGAATAATAAATTTGGATCTTTAATTGCACCAAAAATTTCTGTTATTATTGGTGGAGATACAAAAAAGCATAAATTAAAAATTAATCATATAAGAGATTTATTTAAAAATATTAATAATATTTTAAATGATAAAGGATCTATTATGATATCTTCTAGTAGAAGAACCTCCAAAGAAAGTCTTATACAAATAAAAAAAGAAATTAAAAAACTTAAATTTAAAACTATACTTTGGAATGTAAATGACAATACGCCAAATCCATACCACGGTTTTTTAGCCCATGGTGATTTAGTAATAGTAACAGGAGATTCAGTATCTATTTGTTCAGAAGTTTGTTCAACAGGAAAACCTCTATTAATATTTGCTCCTAAAGATATAACTATAAAAAAGCATAATAAATTTCATAAATTATTAATAAAAAAGGGTATTGCAAAATATTTAGAAAATTTCAAAATAAAAGATTTAAAAAATTTTAATTATAAGCCTATTTACGAATCAGAAAACATAGCGCGTATTATTAAAAATAAATATTTAAATAAATAAATTTAAAGGACAAAATTATGACTAAAAACCATCATAAACTTATAATTTTAGGATCAGGTCCAGCAGGATGCACAGCAGCAATATATGCAGCAAGAGCCGGGTTAAAACCATTATTAATTCGTGGTTTAGAACCTGGTGGACAGCTTACTATAACAACAGACGTAGACAACTATCCTGGATATGAGAATACAATACAAGGCCCTTGGTTAATGGAGCAAATGGAAAAACAAGCTCTTTCTGTAGGAACTCAATTAATAAGTGGTACGGTTATAAAATGTGATCTCACTAAAAATCCTATAATGTTAGAGTTAGATAATGGGGAAAATTACTTTGCTGATTCATGCATTATAGCAACTGGCGCTTCAGCACGTTGGCTAAATATTCCTTCTGAAACAAAATATAGAGGTTTTGGTGTAAGCGCATGTGCTACCTGTGATGGGTTCTTTTATAGAAATAAAGAAGTAATGGTAGTAGGCGGAGGAAATACAGCTGTAGAAGAGGCTTTATTTTTAACTAACTTTGCATCTAAAGTTACATTAGTTCATAGAAGATCCGAGCTGAGGGCGGAAAAAATTTTACAAGAAAGGTTATTCAAAAATGAAAAAATCAGTATTATCTGGGATCATGTTTTAGAAGAAGTTTTAGGAACTGATTCACCATTAGTTGTTAATAAAGCAATCTTAAAATCTACAAAAAATGATAAAAATATGGAAATAGATATTAGTGGAATATTTATTGCAATAGGACATGACCCTAATACTAAATTATTTGTTAATCAATTAAATATGGATGAGGAAAACTATATTATAACTGCAAATGATAGTACAAAAACTAATATAGAAGGAGTTTATGCAGCTGGAGATGTTCAAGATAAGATTTACAGACAAGCTGTAACGGCAGCTGGCCACGGTTGCATGGCAGCTTTAGAAGCAGAGAAATATCTTTCTTTAAAAGATAAATCTTTATAGTATATAAATATGGATTGGGAAAAATTAAAAATATTTAGATTTGTTGCACAAGAACAAAGTTTTACTCACGCGGGTATTAAGCTTAATTTAAGTCAATCAGCAGCAAGCAGACAAATTAAAAAATTAGAAGAAGATATTGGAGTGATGCTTTTCCATAGACATGCAAGAGGTCTTTTATTAACAGAACAAGGGGAAACACTGCTAAAATATGTTAATGAAGTATTTGATAAAATAACCTCTGCTGAAAATTCCTTAACAATTAATAAAGAAAAACCTGAAGGGTCACTTAGAGTGTCTACTACTATAACATTTGGCTCAGTGTGGTTAACTCAATATATAGATGAGTTTTTAGAAAAATATCCTGAAATTTCTCTTACCTTAATGGTGGGGGATAAAGAATTAGATTTAGGTATGAGAGAAGCTGATATAGCCATTAGATTATCACCTCCGAGACAACCTGATTTAATCCAAAGACATCTTTTTACTGCACACGTAGGAATATTTGCTTCTAATAAATATATTCAAAAAAATGGAACACCTACTTCTGTTAAAGATCTTTTGAATCATAAAATAGTTAGTTATGGAGACACCATTAATATGCCTTTTCCAGGAACTAATTGGCTAACAGATATGTTAGCAAAATTAGATATTAATTTTCAGCCTGTATTTTCAATAAATAATATAGTTGGAATGATTCGAGCAGTAGAAAGTGGAATTGGAATAGCAGCTCTTCCAACTGCAATGGTTAGAGAAATAAGTTCTTGTACCCAAATTTTACAAGATATAGAAGGCCCTCCTGTAGAAGCATTTTTTGTATATCCAGCTGAACTGAGAGCTACTAGAAGGGTGACTGTTTTTAGAGATTTTATTTTAGAAAAAGTAAAAAATTTCGATTTCTAAATAATTATCTGTATAAAGAATCGGAAGCATCCATACTTTTATATAAATAGCTTACCCATTCTTCATAACCATTATAAATTTTTGTATCATACATTTTATTAGTACCTATATCCTTATCTCTGGCTTGGCTCCAGCGAGGATGTGCAACTTCTGGATTAACATTAGCCCAAAATCCATATTCTTTTGGCTGAATAGCTTCCCAAAATGTTTTAGGTCGTTCCTCAACAAAATCAAATGAAACAATAGATTTTATAGATTTAAATCCATATTTCCAAGGAACTATTAACCTTAATGGTGATCCATTTTGATTAGGTAAAGGCTTTCCATATACTCCTGTTGCTATGAAAGAAAGTTCATTTCTTGCTTCTTCTATTGTAAGAACTTCAGTGTAAGGCCATGGATACCAATCTTGTCTTTGCGAAGAAACATTATCAGGATCAAAAAATGTTTTCATAACTAAATATTTTGCTTTTGGTTGAGGTTGTACAATTTTTAAAATTTCTTTTAAGGCAAAACCACTCCAAGGAACAACCATTGACCAAGCTTCAACACACCTAAGCTTATATATTCTCTCTTCTAATGCTACCCTCTTTGTTAAATCGTCTATGTCTATTTCAAATTCTTTATCTATCATTCCAGTAAAAGAAATTGTCCAGGGACTTGTTAACAGTTTACTTGCACGTCTTTTTATATTTTTTGTAGTACCAAATTCATAATAATTATTATAATTTGTTACTTTATATTCATCAGTTAATTTTCTAATACCTCCTTTAATATCATTCTCTTGAATAAAGTATTTTTTATTCTCTTTAACTGGATATAAATTATTCCTATATAGATTTTGAGCTGCCTGAGCAGTTCGCATTAATAGATTTGTAGAAAGAGCAGCAAAACCAAGATTTTTTAATACAGATCTTCTATTAATAAATACTCTTTCCGGAGTAATATTTTTATAAATTTCCCATTCTTTATTTTTTTTTAATAACATATTTCTCTCTAATGAATTATTTTAGTATTACTTTTTATCCAAACTGCTGTATCATGAAAAGCTGCCCCTCCGTTTGGAGGAACAGGATCCGAACCTACCAGAGTATTAATACCTTCATTACCTATAAAGGCTTCACTTGGCCATATTCCCTCTACCACAACTACACCTTGCTGCAAACCTTCAAATGCTTCAGCATGTAATATAACTTTACCTCTGTCATTACCTAATATTACTTCATCATTATCTAATAAATTTAATTTTTCTAAATCTAATGGATGTATCTTTGCTCTAGGTTTTGTTTCTTTATCTTTTGATGAAAAAGTTTCTGTAAATGAACTATTTAAATAATTATGAGCAGGTGCTGTTACCAATCGAAAAGGACATTTTTCAGAAATACTCTCTGTAGTATTTTGGTAGTCTGGGTATTTTGGCATTTGACTATGGTATGGTCCAATCTTTTCCCAATTAGGTTTAAAGTGAAACTTTTTATCATCATGACCAAAACCATTTATAAAATGAGAACTATTAAAGTCAGGTTGTACATCTTTCCAACCGTTCTCCTCTAAATCTAATAGACTTCCATGTTTCGAACTCTTTAAAGTAAAATCAATTATTTCTCTTTCTGTCATTTTAAAACCCTTATGATCAGCACCCAATCTTTTTGCTAACTCTACTAAAACAAAATGGTTTGATTTTGATTCCCCAACAGGAGAGATTAATTTAGGACCAAATGTGATATGTTGATGACCTCCAGCAATATATAAGTCATCATGTTCAACAAATGTAGTAGCAGGTAATACAATATCCGCATATTTTGCCGTTTCGGTCATAAATTGTTCATGAACACAAACAAATAAATCATCTCTACTAAATCCATTTCTAACAAGTGTGCTCTCTGGAGAGACAATTAATGGATTAGTATTTTGAATAATCATGCCATATATGTTTTCACCATTTTTTAAAGCTTCTTTATCTCCAGTTAATATACTACCTATTCTAGATTGATCTAAAACTCTAATATTTTTATCTATAACATCTAAACCTTCTATTAAAGTTTTATCAATGTTATAAATATCAGCATTTTTATAAAATGCTCCTCCTCCTTCATACTTCCATTTTCCGCAAACAGTAGAAAGAGAAACTACTGAATGCATTGCTGATGCTCCATTTCTTTGACGAGCAAACCCATAGCCCAGCCTTGTATAAACACGCTTTGTAGTTCCATATATTTTTGCTAACTCTTCAATATTCTCTATAGACAAACCAGTTATAGAAGATGCCCACTTCGGAGTGAATTTTTTTACATGTTTTTCTAAACCGTTAGGGTCATCAGCATATTTTTTCATATAACTTCTATTAGCATAACTATCTCTAAACATAATATGTATTAATGAACAAGCTAAAGCGCCATCAGTTCCAGGCTTAATAGTATAATGAATATCAGCTACTTTAGCTGTTCTATTTTTATATGGGTCAATGACAATTAATTTAGCACCCCTCTCTTTTCTAGCTTTTTGTATATGCTTCATCACATTAACTTGTGTAGATGCTGGGTTACCTCCCCACACTAAAATTACATCAGCAACTGCCATTTCTCGTGGATCCGGCCCAGTAAACCTTCCAACACCCGCTTTAAAACCACTATCAGTGATAGTATTACATATTGTAGAATGTTGGCCAGAGTACTTTAAATTATGTCTTAATCTATTTATGCCATCTCTTTGAACTAAACCCATTGTACCCGCATAATAATGAGGCCAAATTGACTCTGAACCATATTTTTGAGTAATAGTAATGAAATTATTGGCAACTTCATCTAAAGCATTTTCCCATGTTATCTCTTTAAAGCTATTAGATCCTTTATTGCCAACTCTAATTAGAGGTTTTTTTAACCTATCAGGATGATGAGTTCTTTCGGAGTATCTACTTACTTTCGCACATACTACACCAGATGTATATGTATTTTTAGCGGCACCTTTAACTTTAAATATATTGCTCTTGTCATGCGTTACTTCTAAAGCACAAGTACTAGGACAATCATGGGGACAGGCACTAACTGATAATTTATTTTGAATTTCTTGTCTCAATCTTAAAACCACTAAATTAGTATAATAATATTCTTATATTATTATGCACAATAACGATTATAAAAAAACTAAATATTAACTTAATTGCTCGCAGGCTTTTTTAATTCTTTTACATGCTTCCCTGAGAATAGAATCAGATGTAGCATAAGAAATTCTAAAAAAAAGGTCAGCACCAAAGGCACTACCTGGCACTACTGCAACACCTTCAGATTCCAACAAATAAGAAGAAAAGTCTATAGAGTTTTCAATTTTTTTCCCATTACTGATAGATTTTCCTATAATTCCAGAACAAGATGGATATACATAAAATGCTCCTGAAGGTTTAAGACATGATAATCCATTACAATTATTTAACATTTCAACTACCATATCACGTCGAATTCTAAATTTATTATTTCTTTCCGATAAAAATTCTTCAGGTCCTGTTAAAGCTGCTAAAGCAGCTGCCTGACTAATAGAAGAAGGGTTTGATGTAGACTGTGACTGTAATTTTGCCATTGCCGAAATTAACGGTTTAGGTCCTCCAGCATATCCAATTCTCCAACCTGTCATAGCATAAGCTTTAGAAACTCCATTTACAGTTAAAATTCTATCTTTAAGTTCAGGAACAACCTCTGCAAGAGTATAAAATTTAAAATCATCATAAATAATTTTTTCATATATATCATCTGACATAATAAATATATTTTCAAAATTTAATAATAAATTTCCCAAGTCTTTAAGCTCATTCTTAGTATATGAAGAACCCGTCGGATTAGAAGGTGAATTAATGATAATCCATTTAGTTTTATCAGAAATTTTATTTTTAACATCTTCAGGCATTACTTTAAAATTATTAATTTCTTTGCCTTCTACTATTATTGGTATACCCCCTGCTAAGGCAACCATATCAGGATAAGAAACCCAGTAAGGCGCAGGAATAATTACCTCATCTCCTGGATTTATTGATGACATAAGAGCATTATATAATACTTGCTTACCTCCAACTGAAACAATTATTTCATCGATGTTATATTCTATATTATTATCTTTAGAGAATTTTTTTACTATTGCTTTTTTTAAAGCAGGCGTACCATCTACAGCTGTATATTTAGTTTCGCCATTTTTAATAGCCTCAATAGCTGCATTCTTAATATGGTTAGGTGTATCAAAATCTGGCTCCCCTGCTCCTAAACCTATGACATCTTTTCCTGCAGACTTCATTTCAGACGCTAGCTTAGTTACAGCCATAGTAGGAGAAGGTTTTATAAGTGACATCCTTTCAGCAATTAAATTTTTCATATTACTCATTATATTTTTCTCTCAAGCAAATTGATGTTTAATAAAAATTTATTTTAAGTTATAAATATATTTATATGTCTAAATTCAATTAAAAAGTAAATAAATATAATAATAATTTAAGAAAGAGGTAAATTTTGTCTAATTATCAAATTTCCGAAAATATGTTAAATTTAGGAACAGAAAATGCTTTTGTAGTGCTGGCTAGAGCCGCAGAACTTGAGAGACAGGGCCATGACGTTATAAACTTAGGAATTGGACAACCTGACTTTAAAACAGCGGATAATATAGTTGAAGCTGCAGTTAAAGCTCTAAGAGACGGTCATCATGGATATACACCTGGTAACGGCATATTAGAACTTAGAGAAGCTGTTGCCACAGATATTTTCAATAGACATAAAGTAGATATTAACCCTGATCAAGTTGTTATTGTTCCAGGTGGAAAAGTAACTATGTGGAACTGTATATTAATGTTTGGGGGAGAGGGCAAAGAAATATTATACCCTAATCCGGGATTTCCTATTTATGAAAGTGCAATAAATTTTTCTGGAGCTAAAGCTATACCAATTCCACTGATAGAGAAAAACAATTTTTCCTTTGACCCTGAAGAAACCATTTCATTAATTAATAAAAATACTAGCTTAATAATAATAAACTCTCCTGCAAATCCAACTGGAGGAATGATAAAAAAAGAGTTATTAGACGTACTTGTAGAGAAATTAGAAGAATTTCCGAATGTAAGCATTTTATCAGATGAAATATATTCTCATATATTATATGATAATGATTTTTACTCAATGCTAAACTATCAATCAATATTAAACAGATTAATTATTTTAGATGGTTGGTCTAAAACCTATGCTATGACAGGATGGAGAATAGGATATGGCATATGGCCTATTAAATTAGCTGATAAAGCTACTAGATTAAATATTAATTCTGTCTCTTGTACTAATGCTGCCACTCAATATGCAGCAATAGAAGCTTTAAGGGGTCCTCAAGACCAAGTTAAAATTATGATTGATGAATTCAATAAAAGAAAAAACTTAATAGTCGAAAAAACTAATAATATTCCTGGCATGCATTGTCAAATGCCACAAGGAGCATTTTACACTATGCCAAATATTAAAGAAACTAATTTATCTTCAAAAGAAATGGAGACACTTCTTTTAGAAAAATTGAAAATTGCTACTGTTGCAGGTACTAGCTTTGGAGAATATGGAGAGGGTTATATTAGGTTTTCATACGCAAATTCACAAAAAAATATATTAAAAGCGCTTAATAGAATACATGAATATGCTATAGAAAATAATTGGGGATAATATATATATGCATTATGGATATTTCTAAAAATTTTAAGATTATATCAAATTTTAAACCTTCGGGTGATCAGCCAGAAGCTATTAAAAAATTAAGTAAGGGTTTAGAAGATAATAATTTAAACCAAGTTTTACTAGGCGTTACAGGCTCAGGAAAAACTTTTACAATGGCAAAAACAATAGAAAAATTACAAAGACCTGCTCTTATTTTAGCACCAAATAAAACTTTAGCTGCACAGCTATATGGTGAAATGAAAACGCTATTCCCAAATAATGCCGTAGAATATTTTGTTTCTTATTATGACTATTACCAACCTGAAGCGTATGTAGCAAGGACAAACACCTATATAGAAAAAGACGCTTCAATAAATGAGCAAATAGATAGAATGAGACACTCCACTACTAGATCTTTATTTGAAAGAAAAGATGTTATAATTGTTGCAAGCGTATCTTGTATATATGGAATAGGACCAGTTGAAAATTATTCAAAAATGATAATTGATATAAGTAAGAATGATATTTACGATAGAACAAACTTAATTAAAAATTTAGTTTCTCTTCAATATAAAAGAAACGATCATAATTTTAATAGAGGTAATTTTAGAGTAATTGGAGATATTATTGAAGTTTATCCATCTCATTTAGAAGATAGGGCATGGAGAATAGATTTATTTGATGATGAAATAGAATCAATAACAGAGTTTGATCCATTGACGGGACATAAAATAACTGAACATAAGCAAATAAAAATATATTCTAATAGTCATTATATCACTAATAGACCTACATTAGAACAAGCAATGATAAATATAAAAAATGACTTAAAATTAAGAATAAAAGAATTTAAAAAAGAAAATAAATTAATTGAAGCTCAAAGAATAGAAGAAAGAACGAATTTTGACTTAGAAATGTTAGAAATATCTGGAACATGTTCTGGAATAGAAAATTATTCAAGATATTTAACTGGCAGACTTCCTGGAAAAGCTCCACCCACCTTATTTGAATATCTACCGAATGATACAGTGTTATTTGTTGATGAAAGTCATGTTACCATTCCTCAAATAAATGGAATGTATAAAGGTGATTATAGTCGTAAATCTAATTTATCAGAATTTGGATTTAGGTTACCTAGTTGCGTAGACAATCGGCCATTAAAATTTGAAGAATGGAATAAAATGAGGCCCGAAACTATATTTGTTTCTGCGACGCCAAGTAATTGGGAATTAGAACAAACTCAAGGTGAGTTTGTGGAGCAAATCATAAGACCTACGGGATTAACTGATCCCATTTGTAAAGTTAATCCAGCTACTAATCAAATAGACGACGTCATATATCAATGTAAAGAAACTATTAATTCTGGTTACAGATGTTTAATTACTGTTTTAACAAAAAAAATGGCGGAAGATTTAACTGAATATATGAATGATCTTGGACTTAAAGTTCAATATATGCACTCTGATATTGATACACTAGAGAGAATAGAAATAATTCAAAATTTAAGAAAAGGCACTTATGATATTTTAATTGGTATAAACTTATTAAGAGAAGGACTTGATATCCCAGAGTGTGCATTTGTAGGAATTTGTGATGCAGATAAAGAAGGCTTCTTAAGGTCTCATCGATCATTAATCCAAACTATAGGAAGAGCAGCAAGAAATGTTGATGGAAGAGTAATATTATATGCAGATACTATCACCAAATCTATTGATACCGCTTTAAAAGAAACGGAAAGAAGAAGAAATAAACAAATTAAATGGAATAAAGATAATAATATTAAACCAAAATCAATTATAAAAAATATTAATAATATTATAGATTTAAAAGACGAAGATAAAATTATAGATAATAAAAATAAATTATATACTTCTAAACATAATATTAATAAACATATAAAAGAGTTAAAAAAAGAAATGCTAGTTTTCGCTACTGAATTAAAATTCGAAAAAGCAGCTGAAATTAGAGATGAAATAAAAAAAATAGAGAATCAAGAATTAGGAATTAAATAAATACTAAATAAAGGTATAAAAAAATTGAATAATAAAATTAAGAATGTTGTTATTACTGGAGCAGCAAAACGAATAGGAGCTTCTATAGCAAAATCTTTTGCCTCTAAAAACTGGAATATAGCTTTACATTATAATAAATCAAAAAAAGAAACGGAGCGGTTATCTGAAGAGCTAAAAAGAAAATATAAGATTAAAACTATATGTATACATGCAGATTTAAATGACTTTAATCAGGTTAACGATATCATACCATTAGCCAAAAATAATATAGGACCCATCTCATGTCTAATAAATAATGCCGCTAGTTTTGAATATGACTCAATCGAAACAGTATCTATAGATAGCTGGAATAAGCACATAAATGCAAATATAAGAGCACCACTATTTCTAAGCCAAAGCTTTACTAAAAATTTACATAAAAAATTTAAAGGAAATATTATAAATATAATAGATCAAAGAGTATGGAATCTAACTCCTCATTTTACTACCTATACACTTTCTAAATCAGCGTTATGGACTTTAACACAGACTTTAGCACTATCTCTTAGTCCAAATATACGGGTTAATGCCATTGGTCCAGGACCAACTTTAAAAAGTAAAATGCAATCTATGAAACAATTTAAGGATCAATATAAACGTATGCCTCTAAAGGTTCCTACTAGTTTAAATGAAATTTCTTCCTTTATAGAACTTATAATTAATAGTCCTTCTATGACTGGACAAATGATAGCATTAGATGGAGGTCAGCATCTAGGATGGGCACAAAATAAAAATAATAATTTTAAGGAAGATTAAATGTCAGCTATTAAAATGAGTAGATGGGTAAAAGTAAATAATTTTGAGACATTAATGAAATTGGGGGTGTACGCTAAAGAGCAAATAAAGGCACAAAGAGTTATTATTGATATCTTATTAGAAGTAAATGTAAATTCTCATGATGATAATATTAAAAACGTGCTATCATATGAAAAAATTATAGAAATAATTAATAATATCTCTAAACAAAACCATAAATATTTAGCTGAAACCGTAGCTGAAAATATTGCTATAAAATGTCTTGAACTAGACAGAGCTAAATCTGTACACGTATCATTAAAAAAACCAGATATTATTTCTGGTAAAACGGAGGTAGGTGTAGAAGTTAAATTAAATAAATAATGGTGATTGAATTTCAATATTTAAATTAAATTACTGATTTGTAAGTTTTTTTTCAACAAAATATAATTATTTACTAAAATTAATTGAAAAAATATTAATTATTAAATTATTTTTGTCAAAAGTCTTACTAAAAATGTAAGTATTCCGCCATTTTTGACAGCATGATTAAAAAATAGGCAATTTATATAAATGCCCTTAATTTCTAACAATTTTTGATACAAATACGTATGATATCCACCTAGTTATCCACAGATTCGGTGGATACTTTTTTTATGGCAGTTTTTCAACGTTTAAAGTAAAAAACAATTGGTATTTAATAATAAAAATAGTCAATATAAAAAATAAAGATTTTTTATATGTTATAATTACTACTATATATTATTTATAGAAATAGGATTTTTTATGAAAATATCTTCTAGTTTTAAATACGGTTCAGAAATTGTTAAAAAGTTTTTACCTGAGGTGGGAAATTCCCCAGGCGTATATTTTATGTACGATAAAAATAAAACTGTATTATATATTGGTAAAGCAAAAAATCTTTATAAAAGAATTAGTTCTTATACAAAACAAGTAAATATGTCTGTCAGAATACAAAGAATGGTCTCTCATATTGATTCAATAGATTATTTAACTACTGATCATGAAGCTTCTGCTCTAATTTTAGAAGCAAATATGATAAAAAAGCATAAACCTAAATATAATATATTATTACGAGATGATAAATCATACCCTTATATACTATTAAGGCAAGATCATGCCTGGCAGCAAATAATTAAAGCAAGAGGAAATAAATTACCAAAAAAAGGAGACTATTTTGGACCTTTTGCATCAGTTGATGCAGTTCATAAAACATTAAATGCAATGCAGAGAGCATTTCCATTAAGAACATGTAGTGATTTTGAAATTAATAATAGAAAAAGACCGTGTATACAATATCAAATTAAAAGATGTTCAGGACCATGTGCTAAACTAATAAATGAGCATGATTATTTAGAAATAGTAAATGATGCAAAATTATTTTTGCTAGGCAAGAATAATAATTTACAACCAAAGCTAGAAAAAGAAATGGAACTAGCATCAAGTAATATGAATTATGAAGAAGCGGCAATGTTAAGAGATAGAATAAGGGCACTGAATTTTATTCAAAAAGCGGAAGGAGCAGATTTTAGAAACATTAAAGATGCTGATATATTTTCTATTACTTCCATAGATAAGAATGAATTTAATACAGATTTTATTAAAAAAAGTGATATATATTATGCTATACAAGTATTTTTCTTTAGATCAGGAAAAAATTTTGGTAATAGAACACATTTTATTAAATTTATGGATAAAACCTCCATCAACTCTATTTTAAGTAGTTTTATTCCTCAGTTTTATGTTAATCAAACTCCCCCTTCTATGATTTTAGTAAGCCACTTACCAAACGATTATAAATTAATTGAAAAAGCTTTTTTCTTAGAACATAAAAATAAAATAAAAATTATCTGTCCCCAAAAAGGTGAAAATAAAAAAGCAATTAATATGGGGATCGATAATGCAAAACGTGCCCTTGCAAAAAGAATGTCTGAATTCACAACTCATTCTAATTTGCTTAAATCTCTATCAAGAGAAATAAAAATGCAAAGCATTCCAAATAGGATAGAAATATATGATAATTCTCATTTAAATGGCTCAAATATGTTAGGAGTTATGGTTGTATCCTCAAACTTAGGTTTTGAAAAAAATCAATATAGAAAATTTAATTTAAAAAATAATATTAGATTATTTAAAAGTAATGATGATTATGGAATGATAGAAGAGGTTTTTTATAGAAGATTTAAAGAAAATGCTTCAATAAAAAATAAATACTTATCTTTTCCTGATTTAATAATTATAGATGGAGGAAAAGGACAAGTAAATGTGGCTTGTAATGTATTAAAAAAATTAAACATAAATAACATTATTGTAATTGGAGTGTCTAAAGGGAAAGAGAGAAATGCAGGTAGAGAAAAAATATATTTTTCAAATATTGAAACTTATAGACCTAAAAATATTGAAAATATGCCTAATTTCAATCCTCTAATTTTAGATAAAAATAACCCAGTGCTATATTTTATACAAAGACTTAGAGATGAAGCACATAGATTTGCTATAACTTCTCAAAGAAAAAAACATTTATCAAATGTAAAAAAATCAATATTAAGTGAAATACCAGGTATAGGTCCAAGAAAAAGAAAAGCTTTAATGATGCAATTTGGTTCAGTTAAAAGTATATCTGAAGCTCCTTTGATAGAGCTGCAAAGAGTAAGAGGTATTAGCTCTAATTTGTCAAAGGAAATATTTAACTATTTAAAATCTATAAAATAGAATTAAAATATATTTATTTGAATAAAACTAAAAGAACTTATAGGTTATGTTTTATGATAAAAACAAAAAATATTCCAAATCTTCTCACTTTCAGTAGGTTATTATTATGCCCTATATGGCTTACACTATTTTATTATAATTTTTATTATTGTTTATTGATAATCATAATATATTCTGCATTTAGTGATTACTTAGATGGCTTTTTAGCAAGAAAATTTAATTGTGAAACGATAATTGGTAAAACTTTGGACCCAATAGCAGATAAAATTTTCACTTGTACAGTTTTATTAACTTTTGTTTCAGATGGAAGAGTCAATTTTATTATTGCTGCAATAATAATTATAAGAGAAATTGTAATATCAGGTTTCAGAGAAGCTCTTGCTAATTATAACAAGTCTAATATACTAAATGTAACATTTTTATCAAAAATTAAGACCACATCTCAATTTATTGCTATTTTTATATTAACTTTAATGCCTTTAAGTTTAGAATACTCTTTTAAAATCAATCAAATAGGCACATTGATTTTATATATTTCGGCTATTTTGACTATATGTACAGGATATAATTATGTTATAAAAAGTATTATTACCTTAAAAAATATAGAGAAAGAAAAAAATGCAAATTAAATACTTTTCATGGGTTAAAGAACAAATTGGAGTTGATGCAGAAAATATTACTCTAAAAGATAATATAGAAACTATTATTGACTTAATTAATCATCTGAAAAGCAAAAATGAAAAATATAATAGAGCTTTTAAAGATATTTCAATTATAAGATGTGCAGTTAATATGGAAGTAACTAATTTAGACGAAAAAATTAATGATAATGATGAAATAGCATTTTTTCCTCCAATGACTGGTGGTTAGAAATATGATAAAAGTTCAAAAACAGGATTTTGATGTCACCACAGAAATTAAGAATATTACATCATTAAACAAAAATATTGGTGGTACAGGTGTATTTATTGGAAATGTAAGAGAAGGAAATAATTCAAACTTACAATCTATGACATTAGAACATTACCCTATAATGACAGAAAAACAGTTAGAAAAGATTAATAACGAAGCAAAAACTAGATGGAACCTGATAGATAGTTTAATAATTCATCGTTACGGAAAACTATATCCTGGTGATCAAATAGTATTAGTAGCTACGTTTTCTGAACATAGAACAAATGCTTTAAAAGCTTGTGAGTTTTTAATAGATTGGTTGAAAACAAAGGCTCCATTTTGGAAACTAGAAGAATCTGATAAAGGTAATATATGGGTAGAAGAAAAAACTAGTGATATAGATGCTGCTAATAAATGGTAAATATTTTATGATTGTCCGGTTACCTTATTATATTCTTCTATCATTAATTTACATATTTTATCAGGAGTAAAAGTATAATCATCAATTTTACTTACCGGTGTAATTTCTGCCGCAGTACCTGTACAAAAAACTTCACTAGCCAATGATAATTCCTCAAGCTTAATATGTCTTTCTACTAACTTTATACCTTTTTTATTAGCTATTTTTATTACTTCTTGTCTTGTAATTCCGTTAAGGAAACAATCTGCTTTAGGTGTATGTATTTCTTCGTTAATTACTAAAAATATATTAGCACTAGTTGTTTCTGCAATATATCCTCTGTAGTCTAACATCAAGGCATCTTCACACCCATTTCTTTCAGCTTCATGTTTAGCAAGTGTACATATCATATAAAGTCCAGCAGATTTTGTAGATACTGGAGCTGTTTCAGGAGATGGTCTTTTCCATTTAGCTAATTGTAATTTAATACCTTTTAACCTTGCTTCGGGAGTATAGTAGCTAGGCCACTCCCACGCAGCAACAGCAAGATGAATTTTATTTTTTTGCGCACTTATTCCCATCATTTCGCTTCCTCTCCAAGCAATAGGACGGACATAACCATTTTTTATATTATTAGCCTCTAGTACAATTTTTCTAATCTCAAATATTTCTTCTATGCTATATGGAATTTCAAATCCTAAGCTATTTGCTGAATGATGAAGCCTCTTAGTATGCTCTAATTCTCTGAATACTTTACCTTCATAACATCTTTCTCCTTCAAATACAGAAGATGCATAGTGTAATCCATGAGTAAGTACATGAATTTTAGTTTCTTTCCAATCTACTAGTTTTCCATCAAACCATATGAAACCTTCATTTAAACTAAAATCATCCATACAAAAATCTCCCAAGGACTAGCTTACTACATATAAAAAAAATGTAGACTATTATTTGTTAATAAATTTATCAACCAAATCATAAAAAAAATATAATTTATATTATAACTTTATGGACTTAAGATTTAAATTAAAGTTAAATTAATGCAATGGAAGCAAAAAATAAAAATTTTACCGCTCATATTTTGGTGGTAGATGATGATAAAAGACTCAATAAGTTATTAGAAAAATTTCTTATTGATAACAACCACTATGTGGATACTGCACAAAATACAAAATCTGCAAGAAAAAAAATTGCTGTAGTTTCATATGATATTATTATTCTAGATATAATGATGCCTGGAGAAAATGGCCTAGATTTTCTCAAATATATAAGACAAGAATATAATACCCCAGTACTTATGCTGTCTGCTATGAATGAAACTAAGAATAGAATAGTTGGCTTTGAAATTGGAGCAGATGACTATCTTGGAAAACCATTCGAGCCAAAAGAACTTCTTCTTAGAATAAAAGCTATTTTAAGAAGAACCGAAGAAAATAAATTAGCTTCCAAAGATAGTAATAATTTGCTTCAATTAGGTAATATTCTATATGATGCAGAATCATCTATAATTTGGAAAAATAAAAAGAAAATTACTTTAACTTCCAAAGAAAATGAACTTTTAAATATTCTAATTAATGGTGCAGGTAAAACAATTGATAGATATATATTGATTAATAACTTAAAATTAGGCGCAAGAGGAATTGATATAACAATAAGTAGATTAAGAAAGAAGATAGAGAACAACCCTAAGGTCCCATCATATATAATTACTGTTAGAGGAGAAGGATATACCTTACCTAGAAATTTATTGGAAGTTAAATGAGACTTAGAGACGTCATGCCCAAAAGCTTATTTGGAAGATCCTTATTTATTGTTGGATTACCATTAATATTTTTACAAATTTTTCTTGGATATTTTTTCTTTGAAAGGCATTGGGATGACGTAGGTAGAAGATTAGTTTTAGCTGTAGCAGGCGAGATTGCGTTAATTTCAGAAAAAATAATATTAGCTGAAAATAATCCCCAATTAGAGAATAAAATATTTGAAGATGCTGCAAATTATTTTGGTGCTGAACTTAAAATTATTCCTGATTACAGTCTAACTAAAGATGAGTTACTGCATCCAAAAAAATCAAGATTAGATAGAGCATTATCAAAGTCTTTAAAAGAAAGAATAAAATTTCCTCATACGTTCAATACAATTAAAAGTTTAAATAAAGTACTAATTTATGTTCAATTGCCTAATAAAGTTTTACTAACTGAAATTTCAAAGAAAAGATTGTATAGTTCGACAACTTATATTTTTATTGCTGTAATGGTTTTTTCATCATTATTTTTGCTAGGTTTAGCTGTATATTTTTTGCGAAGACAAATTAGTCCATTAAAAGAATTATCTAATGCAGCTGATGCCTTTGGTAAAGGAGATACTTTTTTTGCATTAAAACCTAGAGGAGCAGATGAAGTAAGACATGTAACTCATGCATTTTTAGATATGAGAGAAAGAATTAGATTACATATAGAACAAAGGACTAATATGTTAGCAGGCGTAAGTCATGATTTAAGAACTCCACTTACTAGAATGAGACTTCAGATTGAAATGCTTGCAGAAAATGAAGACAAAGCTGGTTTAAAAGAGGATGTTACACAAATGGAACAAATGTTAGAAGCTTACTTATCTTTTATTAAAGAAAAAGAAATGGAAATTAGAGTCAAATCAGATCTTTCAAAACTTATAGGAAGTATAATTTTAGATGCTAAAAGAAATGGAGATATAATTATTCCAAAAAACATTCAGACAGTAGACGCAAAAGTTAGAATAAACGATCTAAGAAGAGCAATAACTAATTTAACTTCTAATGCTAGTAGAGAAAGTAAAACTGTCAAAATTTCATTAATTAAAAAAGAAAAAAATGCTCTAGTAATTATTGATGATGATGGTCCCGGTATAAAGGAAAAGGATTATTCATCAGTATTTAAAGCATTTTATAGGGTAGAAAGTTCAAGAAACTTATCAACAGGTGGTTTAGGATTAGGACTTACAATCGCAAGAGACATTGCTAGAAGCCATGGAGGAGAAATTAAATTAGAAAAATCTGATCTAGGAGGCCTAAGAGCAACTTTATCAGTACCTATATAAACTTTATATAAAAAGATGATTAATTTTTTCAGCCATAACTAACCTCTTATCTAATACGGCCATTATAGCCTCTTCATTTTTTAATTCGCCTTTACTCCATTCTCTTAGAGTGAGAAGCCAAATTAAAGTTAAAGCCTTAATTTTTATTAATCCATATGAACCTTTAGTAGATATATCAGAATAATCTAATATCAATTTCATACCCTTTATTGCTCTATTAAAATTAAAAGAAGAATCTACAATACTTTTTTTTGATATTTTAATTAAGGCCTTTACTTCTCTTGCTTTTGATTGAATTACATCAAATCGACACAACATTAATTCTAGCACTCTTTCTTTTTTTGAAACTAGTTTTAGTTCACTCATAGATAAATTTTCTACCATTTCAAAATTTATATTATCAGACCAATAGTCAATTAAATTATGTTTAGAATTACATTCTAACAAAACTTTTTCTAATGGGTATTTAGATAATTTTGATAATCTTTTCATATCTAAAACATTCCATCTATTTGCTAATAGCTCTTTTATAGCAATTGAGACTAATTTACTTCTTAATGTATTATTATTCATAATATTACCTTAATTATTATATACCATATAAAATACTTCTATATAAAAAAGTATCAAGTCAACTATCATAATTAAATTATTTTGATAATATTATAGATTTCTTTACTGCTGAATTAATTGCTTTATCAATAGTATTTTTTAATATGTTATTTTGATTAAATTCCTTAAGGGCAGCTTCAGTTACTCCGCCAGGACTTGTAACATCTATCCTTAATTCTTCGGCTGATTTATTAGAGATAGATGCCATATAGCTTGAACCTAAAAAAGTTTCTTTAACCAACTCTATTGCTGTTTTTTTATCTAAGCCATTGTTAATAGCAGACTTAATTAAATTTTCTATAAATAAAAACACATAAGCTGGTCCGCTTCCAGAAATAGCTGTAATTATATCCATTTCATTTTCCTTTTTTACAGATATTACTTTTCCCACAGCTGAAAATATTTTGTTAGTTTTCTGAAAGTGTATTTTTTTTGTTTTATTACAGTGATAAATAGCGCTTATACCCATTCCATATGTCGCAGGAGTATTTGGCATCACTCGAATGATAGATGAATCTTTTCCAAAAATCTTTTTATAAAATTTTATTCGCTTTCCAGCTACTATAGAAATTATAGGAACTTTAATATAAATATATTTTTTTATTTCTAGTGCTACCGTCTCAAGTATTTGAGGTTTAACTGCAAATATTAATGCTTTTATTCCTAGTTTTTTAAAATTTATTTCAGCAATATTCTCAAATACAGATACACCTTTTTTTTTTAAAAATTTTCTTTGATTATTGTTAGGTTCTAATACAAATATATCATTATTATTTAAAATATTTTTAGATAATATACCATCTAAGATCGAAGTACCCATTTTACCACAACCTATAAATAAAACTGGAAAATTAATCACAGAATATACTAAGCCTCACCTTGGGTTTCTAATAATGAAGCTTCGATTGCCTGACTAGGAGTTTTATCTCCCCATAATAAAAATTGAAAAGTAGGATAATACTTATCACAATCCGCTAATGAAGAGGATAAAATATATTCAATTTTTTCAGGAGTAATAGACGAATAATCAAAACTTATCAGAGAGTTTCTATACATAAGATAACCTTCATCAACCCATAATTCAAAATGACCTGAGCTTATATTTAAATTTATTTTATTTAATAAAGCATATAATGTATTATATTTTTTCATTGGAACTTTAATATTATAAGTCCACGTATATTGTAATAATTTATGATCATTACTCCAAGCTAGAGTAAGTTGATAATCACACCACTCTCCTCCTACTTCAACATATAAAGTATTACTATCTGCTCTATTGTGAGGCCAGTCATTTGAGACTACAATATCTTCGATTAAATCTAATGGATTAAAGTTATTATTTTCTAAATCTGATAAAAGAGCTCTCATTAATAAACCTTATTATACTAAATATAGTACCTCATAAAAAATAACATCTATATAGAGTATATTCTCAAAAGCTGACTTAAAGTGCAAATCAATCGTGAAATATAAAATTAAATATAAATTTATATAATATAATCAATGACTTATATGTAGATAAAATAAAAAATATTTATAAATAAAATATTATATTATCATTTATTTTTTAATTTAGTTAGAATCAGTAAATAGCAACTGATTATTTTTTATTATTTTTTGTTAATAATGATAGTTTTTTTTCTAATAAATTAACTTTTTTTCTTAATTCTTCATTCTCTAATCTAGATTTTTCAACCATTTTTTTAACAGTTAAAAAATCTTTTTTATTAATCAACTCTAGTTTATATATTAATTTTTCAACTCTATCTTTTATTTTTTCTTCAATTTCTTCTTTAAATATTCCTAACGTCGAGGTAGCTCCTCCAATTAATTTAATAATATCTTCTTTTATAAATTCTTTATTAGACATTTTTTATCCTTAGTTTTTTATAAAAAGTTATATATTTTTATAGTAGTATATATAATCTTTATATAATTAAGTATTTAAAAATTTAAATAAAATAATACTAGGGTAATAATATTATGATATTAGTTACAGGAGCAGCAGGCTTCATAGGCTCAAATATAGTATCAGCTTTAAATAAAAAAGGGTTACATAAAATAATTATTTGTGACTGGTTAGATCATATTAGTAAAAATAATAATATAAATAAGCTTAGCTATGAAAAGTTAATTACTCCTGAAAGTATTTTAGAATACTTAAATAAAAGAAATGATATAGATCTAGTCATTCATATGGGAGCGAATTCATCAACTACAGAAACTAATTTTAGACTAATCTATGATATTAATACCAGATTTACTAAAAACCTCTGGAAATGGTGCACTAAAAATAATGTTAGATTTATTTATGCTTCTTCAGCTGCTACTTATGGTGACGGTTCTAGAGGTTTTGATGACTCAGATGATAAAACATATCAACCTCTAAATATTTATGGTCTGTCAAAATATCTATTTGATAGATATGCTATCAATCAGGCTAAAAAGAATATACATCCTCCACAATGGGTGGGATTAAAATTTTTTAACGTTTATGGCCCTAATGAATACCATAAAGGAAATATGCAATCTGTAGTAAAACACGCATTAGACCAGTATAATAAAATAGGTAAAGTAAAATTATTTAAATCCTATAATAATCAATTTAAAGATGGTCAACAGTCTAGAGATTTTATTTATATTAATGATTGCATCTCTTTAATTAACTGGCTTATAGACAATAAAAAAATTTCTGGCCTTTTTAATTGTGGTACAGGTATTGAAAGGACTTTTGAAGATTTAGTAAAGGCAATGTTTACAGCAATAAATATATCTCCCAAAATTGAATATATAGAAATGCCAGAAAATATTAAGAATCAATATCAATATTATACAAAAGCCAAAATGAGTAAAATAAAGGATAAAGGATATAAAATTAAAGCATTAACTCTAGAAGAAGGTGTTTATGATTATGTTACGAATTATCTACTATCAAAAGATAAATATAAATAAATATGATTGATGAATTTATAAGATTAACTGAGACCTCCTGTTCTCTAGGACTTACATCAGGATTTTCTTTATTTTCTATAGAAATTAGGTGGTACGCACTTTCTTATATATTTGGACTAATATTAGGCCAAATTTATATAAAAAATATAATTAAGTCTAATGATAATAGGATTAGTGAAAAACATATCGAAAATTTTTTATTATGGGCAATGCTAGGAATTATTATAGGTGGAAGATTAGGCTATGTAATATTTTATAATTTTTCATATTATATTCTAAACCCTATGAAAATATTATATGTTTGGCAAGGTGGAATGTCCTTTCATGGAGGTCTTATTGGAATAATAATTTCTTCATATATATTTACAAAAATTAATAATTTACGTTTACTTTCACTAACAGATCTAATTTGTTCTGCCGCACCAATAGGAATATTTTTAGGTAGAATATCAAATTTTTTAAATGGAGAACTTTGGGGCAAAAAATCAGAATTACCTTGGGCAATAATATTTAAATGCGCAGGTCCTAATACTAGACATCCTAGTCAATTATATGAAGCCTTTTTTGAGGGAGTTTTGATATTTGTAATATTATATTTTTGCATAGTAAAAAATAAATTATTAGATAAACCAGGTAAAATTTCAGGTCTATTCTGTATATTATATGGCTGCTCTAGAATTTTTATTGAATTTTACAGAGAGCCTGATCGGCATATAGGGGCTTTATATTATAATTATACGATGGGAATGCTATTATCTATTCCTTTAATAATTTTAGGTATTTATTTGTATTCAAAAACCAACTATAAAATAAAAAAGAATAAATCTTGAAAGAACATTTTATAAAAAAAATAAAATTACAAGGTCCAATTACAATTGCAGATTATATGTCTGATTGTTTATTAGCTCCAAAGCAAGGTTACTATAATAGAAATGATGTGATTGGCACTAAAGGAGATTTTATTACCTCTCCAGAAATAAGTCAAATCTTTGGAGAGCTTGTGGGATTATCTTTTGTAGACTATTGGTATCAATGTAATAAACCTGTATCTCCCATATTAGTTGATGTTGGAGGAGGTAAAGGAACCATGATGAAAGATGCATTAAGAGCAATAAAACAAGTAGATAAAATTCTTTTTAAAAAAATCCAACCTATTTTTATAGAGGCATCATTAAAATTATCACAATTACAAAAACTTAATATTCCAAAATCTGAATCATTTAACGATATTAATAAAATACCAAAAGGGTTTACTATGCTTTACGCTAATGAATTTTTTGATGCACTACCAACTCATCAATTTATTAAAGTTAATAATAGGTGGCATGAGCGACTTATAGATATTGATTCTAATAATAATTTATGTTTTATTCATGATACAAAATCGAGCCCGTTTGAGCATATTATACCTGAATATTTAAAAAAAAATATTATAATTGAATTTAGCCCTGCGATTATAAATATCACTACTTCAATAATTAAAAAAATTTTGGAACAGAGAGGAGCTTTTTTAATTATTGATTATGCGTTAAATGAAAAGGATGAATTTGGTTCATTCCAAGCTGTTAGAAAACACGAATATATAAATCCCCTTCTATTCCCAGGTGAATGTGATTTATCTACAAAAGTAGATTTCACACTTATAAAAAATATTGCAAGAGAACTTAATGCTCATGTTTATGGCCCAATAAAACAAAAAATATTTTTAAAAAATTTAGGTATTGATATCAGATGCAAGCAGCTTATTAAAACTAATCCTAATAAAAAAGATAAAATTTTAAATGATTATTATAGATTGATATCAGATGAAGAAATGGGAAATTTATTTGAAGCTATAATAATAACGTCTGAAGAAAAAGTTCAACCTGCCGGTTTTCAAAATGAATAATAACAAAATTAAACCAATTTTAAGCAACAATCTAAAATTTAAAAAAATTACACATGGTTTTTTTACTAAAAATGGCGGTTATTCAAGTAATAATAATTTTAGTCTAAATTGTAGTTTTAATTCAAATGACTCGTTAGAAAACGTAAATAATAATAGAAAATTAATTTGCAACTATCACAAATTAAATATTAAAAATTTAAAGACAGTTAAACAAATACATAGCAGCAAAGTACTTTATATTGATAATTTAAACTATGAAACATCTAAAATTGAAGCAGACTCAATAATAACTAATAAACCAAATATAGTTTTAGGTATTCTAACTGCTGACTGTGCTCCAGTCTTATTATTTGACCCCAAAAATAATATTATTGCCGCTATACATATTGGATGGCAAGGGGCAATAAAAAATATTTTAACCAATACTATTAAAAGCTTTATAGAAATGAAATCAAAAACAACAAATATAAAATTATCTATAGGCCCTTGTATAGGGCCCAAGTCTTATAATGTTAAAGAAGATTTTTATGATAATTTTATAAAAAAAAATATTAATAATAAAAAATATTTTATTAATACTCATAATGATAGATATAAATTTGACTTACCATACTATATTAAAGATGAAGCATTATACAATGGTTTAAATATAAAAAATATTTCTAATTTAAGAGAAGATACTTACTTGGAAGAAGAGAAGTATTTTAGTTTCAGAAGAAATTTTCAAAGAGGCATTGGAGATTGCGGCAGAATGATATCTACTATTTCTATCAATGAGATAAAATAATGAAGTATTTAGTATATATATTTTGTTTATTTATAAATACTAGTTGCTTAATCATTGATAAACCTTTTCAAAATTCAAAAACTTCACCTCCAACCAATGATTCAATTAATTCTGTAATTTATATTGAGAATATTATTGGTGTTAATAATCAAACAAACCTCTTTTTAAAAGATAAAATTCAAAGAGAACTAATAAAAAATAATATTTTAGCTAGTTATAAATATTTTAACAAAAACAGCTTTATAATTAAATCAACACTAATTAATTACCCACAAGAGAATTTAAAAAAAATAATTTTTAATATTTTAAATAAAGAGAAAGTTATTAATAAATTAGAAATTAAATTATCTAATAAAAATATTAAAGATAAAGCTACCCAAAATTCAATATCAATTCAATTAGCGGATTTTATTGAGATAATAGTTTTGAAATTAAATAAAAAAAAGTATCTAAAAGTTTTAGAAATAAAAGGTTTAAAAGATTATAAAAATCTTCAGGCTGTTTTTTTCAATAAATTAGAAGAAGTTTACTCTCAAAATTCTATTCAGCTATTAGATAAAGAAAATATTATTAATAAGAACTTTACTGATTATTCTTTTATTAAAATTATTTTTATTTTTGAAAATATTGATAAAGAGAGAATTAAGATTAATGTAGAATGGCAAATATTAGATAAAAATCAAGATTTTATAGGGTCTATTAGGCAAGAAAATATCATTAAAAAATCAATTTTAAAATACGCATGGAAAGAAATTTCTAATAAAATAATTGAAATGTCTCTTTCTGAGCTTAATATGTTAATAAATCTATAAAAATAGATAGATTTAAAATATGTATTATAATATATATTACGCCAATTTATGTTTATAATATTTTTATTATTATTAAATTTATAAAGGCTTAGATATGCACATTATTTCAGGAAATAGTAATCCAATTCTTGCAAATCAAATAAGCAATGAATTAAAAGTTAAAATTATTGATGTAACTGTTACTAGGTTTTCAGATCAAGAAGTATTTGTTGAGATAAATGAAAATATTAGAGGTAAAAATATATTTTTAATTCAATCAACATCTATGCCAGCAAATGATCATATAATGGAATTATTAATAACAATTGATGCGTTAAAAAGAGCCTCAGCTAATACAGTCACAGCCGTTATTCCATATTTTGGGTATGCTAGACAAGATAGAAAAGTTGGGCCTAGAACGCCTATATCAGCTAAATTAATTGCAGATATTCTTACTACTGCAGGTATAGATAGACTTTTAACCATAGATTTACACGCAGGACAAATTCAAGGTTTTTTTGATATACCTGTGGATAATTTATATGCTGCACCAGTTATTACAAAAGATATTTTAGAGAATTACAAAAATAAAGATCTAGTTGTTATTTCTCCAGATGTAGGAGGAGTTGTCAGAGCCAGAGGTATTGCTAAAAGAATTAATGGTGATCTCGCAATAGTGGATAAACGAAGAGATAAAGCTAACGAATCAGAAGTCATGAATATTATAGGTGATATAAATAATAGAGATTGTATTATAGTTGATGATATTGTTGATACAGCTGGAACATTATGTAATGCAGCAGAGGCCTTAATTAATGCAGGAGCGAAGAGTGTTTCAGCTTATATTACTCATGGAGTTCTATCTGGTCCAGCTATTGAAAGAATAAAAAATTCTAAATTAAATGAGTTGGTAATTACAGATAGTATTGCTCCAAGTAAATTAATCCTTGACGCGAGTAACATACGTATATTAAACCTAGCTCCACTGATAGCGGAAGCTATAAGGAGAATTAGTTCAGATAGTTCAGTTTCTAGCTTATTTGACTAATGTTAATTTTTTAAATTAAAAGTATTTATTTTATTATTATAGGAGTAAACAATGGTAACGACATCTAACCTTTCTGCAGAAACTAGAAAATCTGTAGGAAAAGGTAAATCAAGAGCATTAAGAAGAGAAGGCAGAATACCAGCTATTGTTTATGGTAATAAAATAGATCCAGTAGCTGTCTCAATAAATGAGAGAGATTTAAATGCTGAGCTAAGAAAAGAAGGTTTTTTTAATAGATTGTGTAATCTTGAAATAGAAAAAGAAAATATAAAAGTTTTACCTCAAGAAATTTCTATACATCCAGTCACCGATAAAACTGAACATATAGATTTTTTAAGAGTTAGTGATAACACCAATGTTACAATAGAAGTTCCAGTAAAATTCGAAAATGAAGAAGAATGCCCAGGAATAAAAAAAGGGGGAATATTAAATATAGTAAGATATAATATAGAGGTTTCCTGTCCTGCATCAAATATTCCAGAACTTTTTATTATAGATCTTACAGGTCTTGAATTAGGAGATTCAATTCGTTTTAGTAATATTAAAGATGTTTCAGAGGGAGTTACTCCTACAATTACAGATAGAGATTTTATTATTGCAAGTGTCGTAGCACCAGCAGCCCTTACTTCAGAGGAAGAAGAAGAAGAAAGTGCTGAAGGAGAAGAAGGTGAAGAAGATATAGCTGAAACAGAAACTAGTTCTAGTGAAGAAAAACCTGCAGAAGAAAATGATAAAAAAGAAGAATAATTAATTTATAGAATGGAAGTAAACTAGTGTTAGTCTTAGTTGGACTAGGTAATCCAGAAACTAAGTATAGTATGAATAGACATAATGTTGGATTTATGACTATTGATAATATAATAAAAAAATATTCTTTTTCTCCACTTAAAAATAAATTTCAATCACATATTATTAAAGGGCATATTAATGATAACCCTTTAACTCTAGTAAAACCTCAAACCTATATGAATTTATCCGGTCTAAGTTTAAGTCTAATAAAAAAATTTTATAAGCTTAAAAATGAACAAATTATAGTAATTCATGACGATTTGGACTTAAAAGTTGGAGATATTAGAACAAAAATTGGAGGAAGTTCTGGCGGACACAAAGGATTAAAAAGCATAGATTCTCATATAGGTAAAGATTATATTCGAATAAGAATAGGTATAGGTCATCCTGGAGATAAGCAACTAGTGAATAACTACGTTTTAGGAAATTTTAATAAAGAAGACTTATTTATAATAAGTACTTTAATAAATAATATAAGTTCAAATTTGAGTTTTATTTTTGAAAATATAAATAATTTATCTCAAACACTCTCAGAAATTATAGGAAAAGGAAAATAAAATGGGGTTCAATTGTGGTATAGTAGGCTTGCCTAATGTAGGAAAATCAACTCTATTTAATGCCCTTACAGAAACAAATTCAGCAAATGCAGAAAACTATCCTTTTTGCACTATAGAACCAAATATAGGACGTGTGGCTTTAGTTGATAAGAGATTAGACGAATTGGCCAAAATAAATAATCCCAAACAAATTATCCCTACGTTTGTTGACTTTGTTGATATAGCAGGCCTAGTGAAAGGCGCAAGTAAAGGGGAAGGATTAGGCAACCAATTTTTGGCAAATATCAGAGAAGTCGATGCTATTTGTCATGTAATTAGATGCTTTGATGATAATGATATAACTCATGTTAATAATAGAATAGATCCTCTTCATGATATTGAAGTTATAGAAACGGAACTGATGCTTTCCGACTTAGAAAGTCTTAATAAAAGAATAAACTCTGTAGAAAAAAAAGCTAAAGGTGGAGATAAAGAAGCAATAACAACTATAGAATTAATGAAAAAAATTATTATAAAACTTGAAAATGGAATTCCTACCAGAGAAATGGAATTTGCTAAAGAAGATTCTATACTTGTTAAAAATCTAAATTTATTAACAATAAAACCAGTTTTATTCGTAGCTAATGTTGATGAAAATGCATCAGTTGAAGGAAATAATTACTCTCATAAGTTAAATGAATTGGGTCTTTCTAAAGGAATAAAAACAATTACAATGTCCGCTAAATTAGAATCTGAAATATCTGAAATATCTGATAAAGAAGAAAGAAAAGAGTTTTTAAATGCAATGAACTTAAATGAGTCTGGTTTAGAGAAATTATCAAAAGCTGGCTATAATCTTTTAGACTTAATAACATATTTTACTGCCGGACCCAAGGAAGTCAGGGCATGGACTATTAAAAAAGGTACTATTGCAAAAGAGGCTGCAGGAAAAATTCATAATGATTTTTCTAGAGGTTTTATTGCTGCTGAAACTATTTCTTTTAAAGATTATATTACAATTGGTGGAGAACAACAAGCTAGAGAAAATGGTTTCATAAGAACAGAGGGAAAAGAATATGTTGTAATAGACGGAGATATTATTGTATTTAGATTTAACGTATAAAAGAATATAGGAATATAATATGAGCAATAAAATAAAAATTAAATCTGCCGATGATAAGGATATCCCAGTATATATTTATGAACCATCTATTGAGAGGATTGGGGCAGTAGTTTTAATTCAAGAAATTTTTGGAGTAAATGAACATATTAAAGATGTTGCAGAAATATTTTCAAAAGAAGGATTTGTTACATGGGTGCCTGATATTTATTACAGGATTGAAGATAATGTTAATCTTGGATACTCAAATGCTGATATAGAAAAAGGTAAAAGTCTAAAGGATAAATCAGGTTGGGAATTACCCACCATGGATATATTAAGCTGTATTGCTAACCTTAAAGTAAATTACAACGTAGCTACTATTGGTTTTTGTTATGGAGGCTCATTATCATGGAGAGCCGCCTGCTTAGCTTACGGTTTAGATGCCTCTGTATGTTTTTATGGATCACAAATTTCTAGTTTCTTAGATAAAAGCCCTAGATGTCCTACTTTAGTTCATTTAGCTGAAAAAGACCCTACAATAAATAAAGATGAGCAAAATAAAATAATAAAATTTTCTAAAGACAAAGAACCAGCTATCACAATACATAATTATAAAAATGTAGATCATGGATTTTTTTGCGACAAAAGAGAGAGTTTTGATAAAGAAAGTAGAGATTTGGCATATATGAAGACAATAGAATTTTTAAAAGAATCGTTATAATAATATAGATAGGAGCTACAAATGAAACTTAATTTAATATTTAAACCATATAACTTACTTTTATTTATTACTTTAATTTTAATTACAATATGTAATAATATATATGCTATGGATGAACCAAAAGAACTAATAATTACTGATTTAGAAGTAGGTAATGGAAGAACAGCTGTAAAAGGCAAAGAAGTTGCCGTTCACTATACTGGCTGGTTGTTTGATTCAAAAAAAGAAGCTACAAATTATTGTGATGCTAAAGGAAATCAATTTGACTCTTCAGTAGAGCGAGGTATGCCATTTCAGTTATCTTTAGGCCAAGGTATGGTAATTCAGGGATGGGAAGAAGGTTTAATTGGAATGAAGGAAGATGGCAAGAGATGTTTAGTAATTCCTCCCTCAATGGGATATGGTAATAGAGCTGTAGGAAATGGATTAATTCCAGCCAATTCCACGCTGATTTTTGAAATTATTTTATTAGGTGTAAGATAATAAATGCAAATAAAAAAACCTTATTTAGGAATTATAGGTGGAAGCGGCATATATGATTTAGATAATATCTCAAATGTAAAATGGCTTAATATATCTTCAAAATTTGGAAAGCCATCTGATAAAATTCTAACAGGTATTATAAATGATATAAATATTGCATTTCTACCTAGACACGGAAAAAGTCATAATCTACTTCCATCCAATATAAATTATAGAGCAAATATTGATTGTTTGAAATCATTAGGAGTAACAGATATAATATCATTATCTGCTGTAGGAAGTCTTAAAGAAAATATTAAGCCTGGAGACTTTGTAATTATTGATCAGTTTATAGATAGGACATTTGCAAGAAGTAAAACTTTTTTTAATGATGGAATTGTTGCACATGTATCAATGGCCAAGCCTACATCCGAAAACCTTCGTAATATTATATTTGAATCAGCTCCTGATAATATAAATATTCTTAATGGTGGAATATACATCGCTATGGAGGGACCTCAGTTTTCGACATTAGCAGAATCTAATCTGTATAGATCATGGAACTGTGATGTCATAGGTATGACTAATATGCCAGAGGCAAAGCTAGCAAGGGAAGCAGAGATCGCTTATGCTACCATTGCAATGGTGACAGATTATGATTGTTGGCATCCTGATCATGATGCAGTTACTGTTGATAGTATAATTAAAGTACTCAATACAAATTCTTTAAATGCTAAAAATTTAGTAAAAAATATCGTAAAAAAAATAGCTACAGTTGATTGGAACTGGGATGACCCAGCATACAGTGCTTTGGATTATGCTTTAATTACTCCTGAGGAAGCAAGGCCTGAAGAAGCAAAAAATAAATTACAAAATATTTTAAAAAGATTTAATTAGCCTTTTATTTTCTTCCAAATTTTTCTGTAAGAAAGAAATAAAACACTTGTCATAAAAACTAAAAAAAGAAAAACCCTAAATCCCATAGATTTTCTATCATTAAGTTCCGGTTGTGCAGTCCATGCAAGAAATGAAACTAAATCTATAATTTCTTGTTCCATAGTAGCTTCCGTCCCATCCTCATACTCTACATCATCACCATATAGTGGTTGAGGCATAGCTATTACATTTCCTGGATAAGCTATATTATAGTAACCATTTATTGGCTCCTTATCTTCAGGAACATCTTCGTATCCTTTTAAAAGACTATAAAAATAGCTAGCTCCTCCTGCCCTCGCCTTAATAATTAGAGATAAATCTGGAGGAATGGCACCATTATTATAAGCCTTAGCCTGATTATCATTTAGATATGGACTTACAAATCTATCTGATGGAATAGCAGAGCGCATGTTTACTTCACCATCTGAGTCTGGCTCTCCCATAACTTCAAATTGTGAAGCAAATTCCTTTACTTGATCGCTAGAAAAACCAATATCTAATAGGTTTCTATATGCAACATGTTCTAGGCTGTGACACCCTGCACATATTTCGTTATAAACTTGTAGACCTCTTCTTGCAGAAGCTTTATCAATGACGCCAAAAATACCATCAAATGAAAAATTCATTTTTGTAATTTTAGCATCAGGACCAGCAGCAAAAGCCTTACAGAAAAATGTATTAATAAAAATAAAAGATATAAAAAATATTTTAATAATTTGATAATAATTTTTCATAGCTATGTTTAACCTTTAATCGGTTTATTTAATACTGATTCAGATATACTATTAGGGAGCGGCCTAGGAGTTTCTATTATGCCTATAATAGGCATAAGTATAATAAAATGCGCAAAATAGTATATTGTAGCTAATTGTCCAATTAAAATAAAGTGTCCTTCTGCTGGACTGCCTCCTACCCATGTTAAAATAATCACATCGATAAATAATAGCCAAAAGAATTTTTTATAAATAGGACGAAATGTAGCAGATCTAACTTTTGAAGTATCTAGCCATGGAAGTGCAAATAAAATTAAAATGGCACTGATCATAGCAATCACACCACCTAATTTATCTGGAACTGCTCTTAGAATTGCATAAAAAGGCAAGAAATACCATTCAGGCACAATATGCGCTGGAGTTTTTAATGGATCAGCAGGTATGTAATTATCAGGATGTCCTAAAAAATCAGGAGCATAAAAAACAACTGCGGCAAATATAGTTAATACAAAACTAAGTCCAAATAAATCTTTAATAGTATAATAAGGATGAAAAGGTATAGAATCCTGAGGTCCTTTTCTGTCTATGCCTAACGGGTTATTAGATCCGTGCGTATGAAGAGCTACAATATGTAAAATAACGACACCAACAATTAAAAATGGAAAAAGATAATGCAATGCAAAAAAACGATTTAAAAGAGCATTATCTACTGCAAATCCTCCCCAGAGCCATTCTACTACAGCTGTTCCAACCACAGGTACAGCAGAAAATAAATTTGTAATCACTGTTGCACCCCAAAAACTCATTTGACCCCAAGGTAAAACATAACCCATAAAAGCAGTAGCCATCATAAGTAATAGTATTATTAAACCTAACCACCATAAAACTTCACGAGGAGATTTATATGATCCATAATATAAGCCTCTAAATATATGTATATAAACAACGATAAAGAAAAATGACGCCCCATTCATATGAATATATCTAATCAACCAACCATAATTTACATCTCGCATAATATGCTCGATACTTGCAAAAGCTCCTTCAACGCTTGGGGTATAGTGCATTGCAAGAACAATACCTGTAACAATTTGAATCATTAAAAATATTCCTGCTAAAGATCCAAAGTTCCACCAATAATTTAAATTTTTAGGTGTAGGGTAATCGACTAGAGTATGTTGTAGTGTGCTAAATATAGGTAATCTATAATCTATCCAACCTATAACACCTTTACCATTTTTAGTATTACTCATAAAAAAAGCCTTTCATCTAATTATCCTATTTTAATAGTAGTTTCATCTAAAAAAACATAAGGAGGTATTTCTAAGTTTGTAGGGGCTGGCCCCTTTCTAATTCTTCCCGAGGTATCATAATGAGATCCATGACATGGACAGAACCATCCGCCATATTCTCCTTCCTGACCAAGAGGTACACAACCTAAATGTGTACACACTCCTATCATAACTAAATATTTTGAATTTTGCGCTCTATCTTTATCTAGCTGTGGATCTTTTAAAGAATTAACATCTATATCTTCTGCTTTAGAAATTTCTTCATCTGTTCTATATCTAATAAATAATGGCTTACCTCTCCAAAGTACACTTATCGATTGTCCAGGTTGTAATGGTTCTAGATCAACTTCTACAGTGGCTAATGCTAATACATCAGCAGAAGGATTCATTTGATCTATCAAAGGCCAACCTGCCGCTACTAAGCCAGTAGCTACAGTCACTCCTGAAGTTATATGAATAAAATCTCTTCTGGTCTTTTTTTCATCAGTTGGATTATTTTTCAATTTATTTACCTCTATTAAAAAAAATAAAATGATATTTATCTATAATACTGAAAGTACACTCGCTTATAATTTTGACATTTTTTAAAATTAAATTAAATTAATTACTTACTATAGATTAAAATATTATTAGACAAGCTTTTTTCAAGCTAAATTTTAAATTAAATTATGGATATAAATTTACCTATATAAATGTGAGCTATGATTAAAAATAAAAGTAATTACAATAAATATAAATTTATAGAAAAAAATTTTTATAATCTAAGGAATCAAATTTGTTCCGAATTTGAAAATATAGAAAATAGTTTGTCATATTCTTCCAATAATAATTCAAATATAGGAAAATTTAAAAAAAAAGCTTGGAAAAGAAAACCAGATAAAGGTTTTTCATCAGGTGGTGGCGGAGTAATGTCATTAATGTATGGAAGAGTCTTTGAGAAAGTAGGTGTAAATATTTCTACTGTTATGGGCTCCTTCTCTGAAGAAATGAAAAATAAAATACCTGGTGCTAAATTTAATCCAAATTTTTATGCAACAGGCATTTCCTTAGTTGCTCATATGCACTCTCCCTTAATTCCTGCAGCACATTTTAATACTAGATTTATTAGAACGACCAAAAACTGGTTTGGAGGTGGAGCTGATCTTACTCCTACTTATCTAAATAAATCAAAATCTATCAGTAATTTCTTTCATAAAAACTTAAAAAAGACATGTGATGATTACAATCCAAAATATTATCCTGAATATAAAAAATGGTGTGATGAATATTTCTACTTACCTCATAGGAAGGAAAAAAGAGGATTAGGTGGAATATTTTTTGATTATCTTGAAGATGATTTTGATAAAGATTATGAATTTGTAAAAGATATAGGACAGACCTTTTTAAGGACTTACTCTAAAATAATATCAGATAAAATTAATTTATCTTGGACTAATAAACAAAAAAAAGATCAACTCATTAAAAGAGGACGTTATGTGGAATTTAACTTACTATATGACAGAGGAACTGCATTTGGACTAAAAACTGAAGGTAATATTGATGCTATATTTATGTCTTTACCTCCTCAAGTTTCATGGAAATAGACTTAAAATACTATTTATATATTTAATTAAGAGTGAAATTTTTTAATACTATTTAAACATTCAGTGTAAGATGGTTTGCAATCTTTACTAATCCACCAGTCTTTGATTTTATCAAGTAATTGCCCTACTTCTTCTCCCTCTTTTACCCCTTTTTTTATTAAATCATTTCCAGAAATTGGAAATTTAGGAGGAGCTTTATCAAAAGCACTCTTTAAATCTTTCTTTATATTAATATTATTTATTAACAAAATATCCTTCAAATCCATTACATCTAATTCTTCATTATCAATCCAAAGATTTATTATTGTAGTTTTATTAATATTTTTTATATTTAAAAGCCAATTAACATTTCTTTTTAAGAGTCTTTTGTCATTTTTAGATAATTTAAATTTTTGAGTAACTATTGATATAATTTTATTTTTGTCAGTCTCTTTTTGAGGTAAAAAGGAAATTAAAAAAGAAACATAAATTATGAAAGGATAATTAATTCTATTTTTATACTTACTTAATTTTATTGATACGTTTTTTAATAAGTTTTTATTTAACTGATAATTATTAATTGAAACAGGTTCAAATATATTAGTTAAAACATCATTTTTTATTATTTTATTAAGAATAATAACAGAGTTTTTACTTGTTAAAATTTTATTAAATTCTAACAATAATCTTTCAGCAGATAATAAATTAAGTTTTTTTGCTAACTTAACACATGCATTCATTGAGTCATTATCAATATTATCTAAAAACCTTGATAAGAATCTAAAATATCTCAGCAACCTTAAGTAATCTTCCTCTAATCTTTTACTTGGATCGCCTATAAACCTTAGCTTTTTATTTTCTAAATCCTTAAAACCATTCCCTGTAAAATCTAATATTGATCCAAATTCATCTGAATACAAAGCATTAATAGTAAAATCTCTACGATATGCATCTTCTTCCCATGTTCCTCCATAAATTACTTTTGCATGCCTGCCATCGGTATGAATATCTTTTCTTAAACTAGTTATTTCATAAGATTTATTGTCATAATAAACAGTAATAGTGCCATGCTCTATTCCCGTAGGTTTAACATTAAAGCCAGAATCTAATAATATTTTCATAGCTTCTTCTGGTAATAATTTTGTCGCAAAATCAATATCTTCCACTGGTTCATCACATAACCAATCTCTAACAGCCCCCCCTACAACCATAGTTTTATCTGACCCACCTAAAATCTTTAATATTTTAAGAGGCGCTCCCGATGACCAGGGAGGGTTTGTATTTAAATTAACGCTCAACATGACCAGGTTTTATTCCATCTTCTGTAAGTTTTGGAGGTATATATTTACCGCCTGGTTCTTCCCCAAATTGAATAAACCTAAATGAAACTAAAATTATTCCAAATGCAATTATTGCAATGATAATGAAAATAAACCAAGGAGCTTTTTGGCTATCATTAACCTTCTTACTTTTTCTAGTAAATAAAAACCAAAGTAAAAGTAAAAATAAAAATATTATTATTGGTAAAAATCTGATAATAAATACACTCATTTAATTTTTTCCTTTATGCTTTTATTCTAGTATACTTTCATTATTTCGCAAAAATTAACAATCATTCTTGCTGTAGAACCCCATATTCTTTTATCTTCCCAATTATATTCATAATATGAGTAATTCTTTCCTTTATACTCAGCATTTTTATTTTTTAGATTATTTTTATTAAAAAAAAATTCTAAGGGAACCTCAAATATATCTGCAACTTCTGACGCTTGAATTTTAGGGATAAAATTATTGCTAATAGAACCAATTATTGGTGTAACTTTAAAATTTGTTCCAGTAATACATTGATCTATTTGTCCTAAAATTTTTATATGCCTGTCTTCAATACCAATTTCTTCATAAGCTTCTCTTTTTGCACAATTTATTAAGCTTGTATCATTTTTTTCAAGTTTCCCTCCTGGAAAGCAAACCTGTCCAGGATGTGATCCAACATTTTCAGACCTTGTGGTTAAAATTACATTAATTTTTTCTTTTTTTTGAATTAGAGGAAATAAAACTGCTGCAATTTTATATTTTTTATCATCTTCAATTCTTTTCATATTATTGTTAGTTAATGACATATCAGCTATCAGCAATTCTTCTCTATTTAAAAGAGTCTTCTCAATTTTTAAGTAGAAATTATTCAAAGTTATAATCCAATTATAAATATTTATTTCTAGATTTAGGTTTATCTAAAAAGAAAAAATCTTTTCCACTATATACTCCATAATGTGAAACATTTTTAATTATTTTTAGTTCTAATAAATCTACTAACTGATAGTATACAACCCTAGACAGTTTTGCTATTAATCCTTTTTTTACTAAAACATAAGGAATTAATTCATCAGAATTATTTTTTTTTTCCAACCAAAGAGGATTTTTTTTATTAAGCATGAAGTCATAATCAACATTTGTTTTAAAATAGATATATGGAAGTCTATCTTTTTGTTTTAAATACATTTCCTTGATTAAATAAGGGGCATCTAATACCTCAATTAAAACATCTTCTACAGGAGTTCTTAAATGAAAAGTATTATCCTCATCACGAACAAGAATTGTAGAAAATAGTTTTACCATGGAATGACGAGTAATTTTAGATTTATTATAATACCAATCACCATTCTGATCTATTAAAAAGGGCGCTTCATTCATAATCAATATCTAACCAAAACTTTATAAAAAATCTATAATATAATTTTTAATTTAATTTCATCTAAAACTATGATAACAAACGTATAAAATGATTGATCTTTAAAACTATACATATTGGGATAGTACAGAATGGTAAATAAATCACCGAAAGAAATTAAAGCCGTAGAAAAACTCAATAGCGACCTTGCTAAAGTTAGAAACCATGTAAAAGAAATTATTTTTGGTCAAGATGAGGTTATAGATAAAATTATTATTACATTATTATCAGGTGGACACACACTTTTAGTTGGCCTTCCTGGTCTAGCTAAAACTAGATTAGTTAGAAGTCTAGGAACAATAATGGGTTTAACTAGAAAAAGAATTCAATTTACTCCTGACCTTATGCCTACTGATATTCTTGGATCAGAAATTCTAGAAGAATCTTTGAAAGGTAAAAGAAGTTTTAAGTTTATAGAAGGACCTGTTTTTTCACAATTTCTTCTTGCTGATGAAATAAATAGAGCTAGCCCTCGAACACAATCAGCACTTCTTCAAGCAATGCAAGAGAGAAAAGTTACAGTAGCAGGAAAAAATTATGATTTGCCAGAACCGTTCCATGTTTTAGCAACACAGAACCCAATAGAACAGGAAGGTACATATCCCCTACCAGAGGCTCAATTAGATAGATTTTTAATGCAAGTTAACATTACTTATGCTGATAAAAAAGCAGAAAAACAGATGCTAATTGCCACTACAGGTGTAAATGAAATGGAACCTAAAAAGTTAATGACGGCAAAACAGCTAATTGCAGCACAAAATTTAATTAGATCAATTCCAGTTGGAGAGCAGGTCATAGAAGCCATCTTAACTTTAGTTACAAATGCTAGGCCTGAAACATCAAATATAAAAACAATTAAAAATAGTCTAGCTTGGGGTCCTGGTCCTAGGTCTAGTCAAGCCATGATGATTGCTTGCAGATCAAGAGCTGTTCTTCAGGGAAGACTATCTCCTTCAGTTAATGATGTTATAGCTTTAGCAGAACCTATATTAAAACATAGAATGAATCTTAACTATTCCGCTAGAGCAGACGGCAATTCTCTTAATAAAATTGTAGATGAATTAACTCAACTTATAAAATAAGCTAGTATATAAAAATGCAATTAAAAGCCGAAGAATTATCAAGTCAAATTTCCTCTTTATATATAAAAGCTGATAGAATAGCTAATACTATTTGGGAGGGATTCCATAATAGAAATAAAGATGGTGTAGGAGATAACTTTTGGCAATTTAGAAAATATGAATATGGAGATCCCGCTCATTTGATTGACTGGAAGAAAACTGCAAAATCTAATGAAACATTTATTCAAGAAAAAGAATTACAAACTCTTCAAAATTTTTTTATTTGGAGAGACACTTCCGAATCAATGAATTTTAGCTCTTTAGATAAAGTTAATACAAAACTTTATAGAGCAAACTTACTTACATTAACATTAACTATAATTTTATCTAAATCCGGAGAAAATATTGCTTTAAACGGCATAAACTCAAAATTATTTAAAGGAAAAGAGGCAATTAACTTTATTTCAAACCAAATTACTGAAAAAGTTATAGATAATTATAAATCCGTACCAAATCTAAATGATATAAAAAATAATTCTTATGTAATTTTAATTGGAGATTTTTTAAATAATATAAAAGATACTGAAAAAACCGTTAAAGAATTATCTAATAGAGGTATAAATGGTATAATTATTCATATACTTGATCCAGCTGAGGTAAATTTTCCTTTTAAAGGAAGAATAAATTTTAATGGTTTAGAAGATGAAAAAGAAATTCTTATTGGAAAAGCGGAGTCAGTAAGGAGTGATTATAAAAAAACTATAAAATTTCATATAGAAAAATTAAAAAAATTAACAAATTCATATTCCTGGAAATATTTCCTGGATATATCAGATCAAGAACCAAGTATTTCATTAAATAAAATATATAATTTATTGGCTAATATAAATACAACAGAATTAAGGTCTTAAATATGACTTTTTTAACAGCATTGTCATTTGGTAGCCCACTAGCACTTTGGGGTTTACTGTCTATACCAGGTATATGGCTATTATTAAAAATATATCCGCCAGCACCAAAAAAAATTTATTTCCCAGCTATAAGTTTTCTAAATAACATTAACAATGATGAAGAAACAGCGGGAAATACTCCTTTATGGTTATTATTATTTAGAATTTTATTAGTTATAATATTAGTATTGGCTTTTTCACAGCCAGTATATAATGCCAAACCAAAATTTTTAAATGATGGACCTTTAGTTTTAATTATAGATAATGGGTGGTCCTCTTCCATTAATTGGGAAAAAAGAAAAGAAAATTTAATAGAACATATAGACAGAGCTGAACAACAAAAAATACCGATAATAATTCTTCCTACTGCTCCAAAAAGTGAAGCTTTAAAAGATGAATTATTACTTCTAGACCCTGCAGATGCTAAATCTTATGTAGAACTTTTAACTCCCAATCCTTGGCCTTCAGATTATAAATTACTCAATAATAAATTAGAGGAATTAACTAATAATAATGATTATAATATTGTCTGGTTATGGGATGGTATTGATCATGAAAATGATGATAGTTCGCAAGTATTTTCTAAAAAATTAGAAAACATTGGAAATCTTAATGTTATAGATTTTTTAAATAATTCTCCCATTAAGATAATAAATAAGATAAGCAACACCTCTAATAATAATTTAATAGTTGAAGTACAAAGAAATATTGGATCAATAGAAGAAACAATTTTTATAAGGGCAAGTGGTAATAATGGTAAATTACTTAATAGAAAAAAAGCTTTTTTTAAAGAAAATGAAAGAGTTATCAATATAGACCTCTTAATACCAAATGAATTAAGAAAAGAATTAGTATCTATTTCAATTGAAAATACTAATAACGCAGGAGCAACATATTTATTTGATGAAAAATGGAGAAAAAGAAATGTTGGTATTTATGGTGATAAAGAAGCGTTTAGAACACAACCATTATTATCTCCAGCTTATTATTTAGATAGAGCTATTAATTCATTTCATAAAGTTGAAATCTCTCAAATAGAGGAACTTATTCAAAAAGAGCTATCTGTAATAATTTTACCTGGTGTTGGAACAATTAGTAATGATATTAATTCAAAATTAAAGAATTGGATAAAAAATGGAGGAGTTTTAATAAGGTTTGCAGGACCAAACTTAGAGGGATCTAATACCGATCTTCTTCCCGTAAAATTAAGATCTATTGATTCTAGATCATTTGGAGGAGCTTTAAGTTGGTCAAAACCAGTAAATATTAAGGAATTTTCTAAAGAATCTCCTTTATTTGGAGTAAATATTGATAGCGATATTCTTATTCAAAAACAAGTTATTGCAGAGCCTTCAACAGATTTAATTTCTAAAACTTGGGCGACACTTGAAGATGGAACACCACTGATTACCGGAGAAAAGTACGATAAAGGTTGGAATGTTTTTTTTCATATAACTGCTAATGCAGATTGGTCAAATCTGCCCTTAACTGGAACTTTTGTTGAAATATTAGATAAAATTATTAACATGTCATCTGGAAAAATTGATAGTACCGATATAGTTCCATTATCACCTTATAAATTATTAGATGGATTTGGAAGATTAGTTGACCCAACCAGCGATGCACTTCCCACTGATTTTAGTAATGAAAACCTAAAGCCTTCTTCAGGACACGCACCTGGTTTTTATGGAAATGAATTATATATGAGATCACTAAATTTAGGTAATTCATTAGCATCATTATCACCTCAAACTATTACCTTCTCTGAAGATACTATTCTTGAAGATTTTTCTTCTAAAGATACATTAGAGTTTAAGTCATATTTATTAATTTTATTTTTAATTTTAGTATTTCTAGATTATCTAATAAGCTTAAATATTAGAGGAAGAATTAATATTAATAAAATATTTAGTTTATCAAAATTAGTAATTTTATTATCAATTCTTCATATGTCTTTCAATATAAATATTGCTGATGCTAATACTAAGGTATCTGCCCTAGAAACACATTTAGCATATGTTATGACACTTAATGAAGAGATAGATGCCACTTCTTATTTAGGTTTATTGGAACTAACAAAAATATTAAAAGAGAGAACGTCTGTTGAGGCAGGACCCCCAATAGGTATAAATATTATTCAAGATGATATCTCTTTTTATCCAATAGTTTATTGGCCAATAGTACCAAACAATAGTATTTTATCAGATGAAACAATAAAAAAAATCCAACTTTATATGAAGAATGGCGGTTTAATAGTTTTTGATACAAGAGACCAAAGTCCTAATAATATAATAACTAAAAAAGTTAGCCAGGAACAAATATATTTAAAAGAGATATTAAAATCTCTAGACTTACCCGCTTTAATAGAAGTTCCTGATAATCATGTATTAAGAAGGTCATTTTATCTACTTAATGAGCTTCCTGGAAGATATACAGGAGGAAGTGTCTGGGTAGAAGCAACGGCAAGAAATTCTAAAGATGGAGTATCTTCAATAATAATAGGAGGCAATAACTGGGCAGCAGCTTGGGCAAAAGATAGTTCTAATAAACCTATTTATACAGTTATACCCGGAGGAGAAAAACAAAGAGAATTTTCCTATCGCTTTGGGATAAATTTAGTTATGTATTCTATGACAGGTAACTATAAAGCAGACCAAGTGCATATTAAATCTATATTAAAAAGACTCAATAACAATAGCCAAGAAAATAGCGAGTGAATGTGATGAATAGTCTATATTTTTATCCGCTAATAAATACATATTTATTAATCACTGTATTTATTATAAGTTTGATTGTTATATTTATTGGTTTTAGATTAAAGGTTCCTGGAAATATTTTCAAAACTATATTATTATTGATTATTATCTTATCTATGGCTAATCCTACCGTTATATCTGAAAATAGAGAAAATATTCCTGATACAGTTGCAGTTCTATTAGACCTAAGTCCTAGTCAAGATATAAATAATAGAAAAGATATTGCTCAAAAAGCCTATAACACAATCAAGAATGAGCTTGAAAAAATTGATAGCTTGGATATTAGGTTTAAGACAATTAATGGAAAAAAAGGTTCAAAAATATTTGAACCCTTAAAATCGATGGTTGGGGATATTCCCCACGATAGATTAGCTGGTGCTATAATAATTACAGATGGCCAGATTATAGATGTGCCAGATAATCAAGAGAATCTTAATTTTAAAGCTCCTATTAATGTTTTGCTTACAGGAGAAAAAGAAGAGAAAGATAGAAGACTAATTATAGAATCTGCTCCTAGATTTGGCATTGTAGGAGAAGAAATTAATATTGATATTAAAGTAGAAGACATATCAGCAAATACACCTAATGCTTTAGTAACTATAAATATGAATGATGAAATAGAACAGTCTAGATCTATACCTCTAGGTGAAATTGTTACAATAACAATGCCTTTAGAGAGAGCAGGAATAACCTCTCTAAATATTGAAGTTGAGCCTGGAAAAGAAGAATTGACTCTTCAAAATAATAAATCTGTTGTAGAAATTAATGCTATTCGCGAAAGATTAAAAGTAATGTTAGTATCTGGAGAGCCTAATATGGGCTTAAGAAGCTGGAGAAATCTTCTTAATTCGGACCCATCTGTTGATTTAGTTCACTTCACAATATTGAGACCTCCCAATAAACAAGATTTAACTCCAGTTGGAGAACTCTCACTTATTCCATTCCCATCTCGCGAATTATTTCAAGCAAACTTAAATGACTTTGATTTAATTATATTTGATCAATATCATCTTAGAGGTATTTTACCTCAATTTTATATACAGAATATTGTGGAATATGTAGTAAATGGAGGCGCACTTTTAGACGTATCTGGTCCTGCATATGCAGGTCCTTATAGTTTATCTCTATCACCATTGCAAAATATATTACCAACTGAACCCACTGGAGAAGTAATAGTTCAGGAATTTAGTCCAACTATGACATCATATGGGGAAAGACATCCTGTAACAGCAAACCTAAAAGATAATAATAGTAATTCTAACTGGGGATCATGGTATAGAATGGTAGAGGGCTTAACAATTGATGGAGACGTTTTGCTAGAAGGACCGGATTCAAGACCATTGCTAGTTCTTAATAGAGTCGGACAAGGTAGAGTAGCTCAAATACTCTCTGACCAATCATGGGTATGGACAAAACCTGGCTCAAATAAGGGTCCTCAAGCAGACCTTCTAAGAAGATTAGTTCATTGGTTGATGAAAGAGCCAGAATTAGAAGAAAATGAGTTATCTGCAAGAATAGATAATGATACTATATTAATTACTAAGAACTCCCTAACTTTAGACAAAAAAGCAATTATAAGTATATCTCCAGATAACGTTAAAAAAGAAATTTTCTTAGAAGATATTGGTAACGGAAAACAAATAGGTAAAATTTTATTTCCAGAAGAGGGTACATGGAAGTTTTCTTCTGGTAACTCTAAAATCTCACTAATAGTCGGAAACAACAACTCATCAGAATATATAGATGTAAGAACCACAGATAATTTAATTAAACCAATAGTTAATCTCACTTCTGGGTCAATAAATTGGATAAATAATGATAAAGAAATACCTAATATTAAATATTTACCCATAAATAAAATATCTAAAAATAGTAATAATTTAAAACTAGTGCAAAATGAAAAATATTTTATTAAAAGTCTTCAACAATCCTCTTTGTTACCATGGTATTTAGTTCTAATTCTAAGTTTAATTCTTCTTTTCTTATCATGGTACAGAGAAACAAAATAAACTAATAAAAATGTCTAAAATCTTACCTAATATTGATATTGAGAAATCTTATGAGAATAAAATCAATGGTTATATATGTGGAATTGATGAGGTTGGAAGAGGTTGCCTAGCAGGACCAGTAGTAGCTGCAGCAGTAATTTTAAACTTTAATGAAATACCTATAGGAATAAATGATTCAAAAAAATTATCAAAAATTAAAAGAAAGTTAATTAATGAAGATTTAAAAATTAAAGCAATAGATATTGCAATTGGAGAGGCCACTAATATAGAAATTGATGAAGCAAATATATTAAATGCAAGTTTATTAGCCATGAAAAGAGCTTATGAAAATTTGACAACTCCAATTAAGCTTGCACTAATAGATGGCATTCATTCCCCACAAATCAACTGTAAAACTATTAATATAATAAAAGGTGACTCTAAAAGTCTTTCAATAGCCGCTGCTTCAATTATTGCAAAAACATATAGAGATAATCTTATGGAAGATATTGGAAAGAAATATCCAAAATATAATTTTAAAAATAACTCTGGATATGGTACAAAAGAACACTATCAATCAATAAAATTAAATGGTTTAACCAAATATCATAGAAAATCTTTTAAATTATTTAAATGAAATTAGTTTATAAAAATATAAAGTAAAGAATCAGCATATGGAAAAACTTATAATAGGAAACTGTGTTAAAGAAATGTCTAAAATGAATGACAAGTCTGTAGATATGATATTTGCAGACCCTCCATATAATTTACAGCTATCTAAAAAATTATTAAGACCCGACCAAACGAATGTGGAAGGCGTGAATCATGAGTGGGATAAATTCAATAGTTTTGATGCTTATGACAAGTTTACAACTGAATGGCTTAGTGAATGTAAAAGAGTATTAAAAGATGACGGAACTATATGGATTATAGGCTCTTACCATAATATATTTAGAGTTGGATCCCAAATACAAAATTTAGGTTTTTGGATTTTAAACGATGTAATATGGAACAAAACTAACCCTATGCCTAATTTTAAAGGCAACAGATTTACAAATGCACATGAAACTTTAATTTGGGCGAGTAAAAGTAAAAATTCTAAGTACACTTTTAACTATAAAGCTATGAAGGTGGCAAATGATGATAAGCAAATGAGATCAGACTGGTCCTTACCAATTTGTTCTGGAAATGAAAGAGTAAAAAAATTAGGTAAAACTCTGCATCCCACTCAAAAACCTGAATCATTACTTCATAGAATTATTATTTCTTCCACCAAAAAAAATGATTGCATTTTAGATCCATTTTTTGGAACTGGCTCAACTGGAGTTGTAGCTAAAAGGCTATCTAGAAAATTTATAGGAATAGAACAAAATAAAGAATATATGCAATATGCTAAAAAAAGAATAGAAAAAACAAAGGTTTTAAAGGATAAAGAAATTACTATTACCAAAGACCTTAAAAGTGAAGTTAAAGTCCCTTTTGGTAATTTACTGGATAGTGGGATGCTTAAAATAGGAAGCAAACTACATGATATTAATAAAAAACATAAAGCTGTAGTGAGAGCAGATGGAAGCTTACTAACAGATCAGAAAGTTGAGGGATCTATTCACTCAGTTGGGGCAAAAATACAAGGACATAATGCTTGTAATGGTTGGCAATTTTGGTATTTTGAAAAAAATGGTGAACTCATATCTATTAATAAACTTAGAGAAAAAATAAGAAGAAATAAAACAAATAAAGTTAATACTAATTAGACTAAATTAGCTACTTTTTTCATTAAAGAAGGAAGTTGCCCTTTAGCTTTATTAAGATCAATCCACTCACCTTCAATATCTATTCTATCAATAATTTTAATATTGTATACATTGAGTATAAGGTTAAAATGACTAAAAGTATGATGGATAGGACCTTTTATACTGTCATTTGTAATAAGGTCATCAAATAATTTGCTAGTTGGAATATTTTTTTTATCAATAACCCATAAGGAAGATGGAAAAGATAACATTCCTCCAAGCAATCCTTTGCTGGGTCTTCTGATAAAAAGAAACTTATTATCATCTTTTCTCTTAATTAAATAGCAATTACCATATTTGATAATTTTTTCTTTAATTGGTTTTTTCTTATTAATTTCAATTAGAGCATTTTTATTATATTTAAAAGTTTTACAAATTTTGTTTATTGGGCAAATAGAACATTTTGGAAATTTTGACTTACAATATTTTGAACCAATATCCATAATTGCTTCATTAAAATCACCTGGCCTATCTTCAGATAATATATTTATAGCAAGTTTTTTAATTGATATATTGCATAAGTTATGTTTGTTATTTATTCTAGAAATAACTCTTTTAACATTTACATCTAAGGCTACTTTATGCTGATTGTAAGCGATAGCACAAATAGCAGAGGCGGTATAATCTCCAATTCCAGGAAGTTTAATTAATATTTCTTCTTCCCTAGGAAATACACCATTAAATTTTTCGATAATTTGCTTTGAGCACTCATGTAAATTTCTTGCTCTTGAATAATAACCCAATCCTGCCCAATAAGTTAATACTTCTTCTATATCTGACTCAGCTAATATATTTATATTTGGAAATCTAGTAATAAATTTTTTAAAATAAGGAATGACAGCCATAACAGTTGTTTGTTGTAACATAATTTCGCTAATCCAAACCTTATAAACGTCAATTTTATTTTTATCTGGCTCCCTCCAGGGTAAATTTCTTTTTTCTGAATCATACCAGTTTAAAATAATTTCATTTGTATCCAAAGCTGAGATCTTTCATAATCAAATAAATAACTTTACTTAGAAATTATAGATATGAATTCAAGAAAAATAAATAACCCAAGAAGAATAAGTTATATTTCAAAAAGTATTACAAAAGATATTTTTAAACAAAGAGGCTTCAAGGAACAAAAAGTTATAACTAATTGGAAAGATATTGTTGGGGAAGAAATAAGTTTATATACTTTACCAGAATCTTTAACAAAAAGTAGATTACTTGTTATAAAATGCGAAAGCTCAAATGCCCTAGAATTTCAGTATCATATTCCAAAAATAATTGAAAGAATCACTACAATGATGGGATATGCTGCAGTTAAAAATATTCGAATAAAACAAGGTAATGTTATAAGTAAAAATAAAACTATAAATAGAAAAAAAAATACCCTATCTAATAAACATAATGAGGAATTACAAAAAATTTTATCAAAAATAAAAAATAAAAATTTAAAAAATAAATTAATTAACTTTTCTAAATCTTTTTTCTCAAATATAGATTAGAGAAAATATATAAGGAGCTTAAAATGAAAATATTTACCCATATATTAATTCTATTTAGTTTAATACTTCCTATGTATGCTTTTTCTGAGGATAATGCAGAACCCCTTCCTGGAAGAACATTAGGTAATGAGTCTGCCCAAATAATAATAGAAGAATATGCTTCTATGTCATGTGGACATTGTGCAAGTTTTCATAACAATTCTCTAAATAAAATTAAAAAAGAATTTATAGATACAGGTAAAGCTAAACTTATTTTTTATGATTTTCCGCTAGATAGGGGAGCTATGATAGGTTCGATGATAACACAATGTATGAATGATAAACAGTTTTTTCCTGTATTAAGTATTCTCTTCCAAAAACAAATAGAGTGGACTCAGAGTGATAACCTATTGGAATCAATAAATAATATTTTAGCTCCTATTGGATTAGATAAAGAAAGGATCTTATCATGTTTAGAAGAAAATGAAATTAACCAAAATAGATGGAAATCCTTATTAGCAGGAAGAAAATACGCAATTGATATTAAAGGTGTAGAAGCCACCCCTACTTTCTTTCTTAATGGAGAAAAAATAGAGGGTAAATTTGATATAAAAAAATTAAAAGAACTTTTGAAATAATTAAATAAATAAAAAGAATATTTTGTATATTAAAAATAATATAATACAGTATATAGTATCATTCTATTTTTTTATGGCTTCTTAATGAAATTTACTAAACTTAAAATAACTGGCTTTAAATCCTTTGTTGATACTACCTTATTAGATATCAAACAAGGTCTTACAGGTTTAGTCGGGCCTAATGGCTGTGGAAAATCTAATATTGTTGAGGCTATTAAATGGAATATGGGCGAAGCAGGTCCTTCAAGGCTTAGAGCAGGAGAGATGAATGATTTAATATTTGCTGGAACAAAAGGTAGAGCCTCTCGAAACTCAGCTGAAGTCATTCTTACTATTGAAAATATTGATAACTCATTACAATCATATGAAAATAATGTTGAATTAGAGGTATCCAGAAAAATAGAGAAAGATGGGGGGTCCACCTATACAATTAATAATAGAGAAGTAAGACAGCGAGATGTACAGATTTTATTTGCAGATTTAGCTATAGGTTCTAGATCAAATGCTATTGTAGACCAAGGACAAGTAGGTCAAATTATAAATTCTAAACCTCAAGAAAGAAGAAAAATTCTAGAAGAAGCGGCAGGAATTTCTGGTATTCATGCCAGAAAACATGAAACAGAATTAAAATTAAAAGCTACTGAATCAAATTTAGAAAAAATTGAGGAAATTATATATAATGATCAATTAAGATTAAAAGAATTATCCCGACAAACTAAACAAGCTAAAAGATATAAAAATATTTCTGAAAATATTAGAAAAATTGAAGCTATTATACTTTATCAACGTTGGAATGATTTAATTGAATTTATTGAAACAAATAAAGAGAAATTAAATTTATACATAGAAAAGGTAAATGATATTTCCAGAAATATTTCTAAAAAAGAACTATTAAAAAATGAATTAGGTGAAGACCTACCTGCTCTAAGGTCAGAGCAACAAAATCGTTCTAATTTATTAAATAAATTTCAAGTTGAATACAATAGCCTTATAAATAAAGAAGACAATTTATTAATAGAGCAAAAAAATCAAAAAGAAAATATTATATATATTGATAGAGAAATTTTAAATGATAATAAAATATTTAAAGAACTTAGATTGCAATCATATCAATTATCTAAAGAAATAGAACAATTAAAAGATAATAACGATAAATCTAATCTCAATAAACTTAAGTTAAGCTTAGAAAAAGCAAAGAATGAGGAATATACAATTACAGAAGAGCTTAAAAATGCTGAGAGAGATTTAAATATTAATATATCTCAAAGAAAGAATTATAAAAATGAAATAAATAAACTACAATTAGAAAAAGAAGAAAATATTTCTTTTATAGAACAGGCTAAGAAAGAATTAGAAATTTTAAAAAAAGAAAATTTTAAAAAAGAAAATAAAAACACATTTATAAATCAAATAAACAACTTAAAAACTGACTTACAAAAATTAGATGACGAAGAACAAGCCATTTTTAAAAAATTAAATTTAGTTAATGCTAAAATCAAAGAATATGAAAATAGTATAAATAAGCAAAATATAAATTTACAAAATAGTTATAGAAATATTGAACAATATAACGCATCAAAAAATATTTTGACTAAATTATTTGAAAGTGAAAATGATAATATTGTAATAAATTCCTTAAAGTTTCCTATAGGATATGAGAAAGCTATAGAGGCAAGTTTAGGACATGGGCTTAAAGCGTCTTTAGAAAAATCAGATATTGAATGGAGAAATATTGAACAAAAATCACTATTCAGTCTTCCTGGAAATATAAATAGTTTAAGTAAATATGCTAAAGGAGTTCCAGAGGTTGAAAATATATTAAAATTAACTGGGATTGTGAATTCAACTTCTGAAGGTGATGAACTTCAAAATAAACTTAAGCCAGGACAACAATTAGTTACTAAGAATGGCGGGTTATGGCGTTGGGATGGTTATACTCATAATGAAAAAGCTGAAACGCCAGCTAATCAAATATTACAAAATAAGGCTAACCTTATAGAGATTAATTCTAGAATTAAGAAAACTCAGAATAATATTGATAACAATAAAAAAAATATTGAAAGTTTTGAAATTAAAATAAAAAATGAAGAAAAGATTAAAAATAAATATAGTGCAGACATATTAAATATAAATAATAAAAAAGTAACTGCGAGAGATAAAATAGAGCATGTACAGAACAATTTAGCAATTTATATTGAAAATAATAGTGAAGAGAACACAAAAGTTGCTCTTTTAGAGTCATCTATCGAAAAATATAATCAAACTAATAAAATATTGGTAAACTCACTTAATCAAATTAAAAAGCAAGAAAAGTTATTGATAAAAGAGGATTTATTAAAAAATACTATTGAAAAAATTTCTCTTAATAATAGTAATAAAAGAGAAAATTTAACTAATCAAATATCTATTTATCAAAAAGAGTTAAGTTTTATAGAAAATATAGAAAATCAAATAGAGCAATTTAATAATGAAAAAAATAGACTATTAAATCAAACAGATAATATTACTGAAAGATTGAGAAAATTAAAAAATAGAAAAAAAGAATTAAATAAAAATCTTAAAAATTTAGAATTAAAACCCAATCAAATAAAAAAGAGTAAAAAAAATATTTTAGAGCAAATAGATAAGAATAAAAAAGAATTATCTGAAATTGAAAGTCGGCTTTCAGTTAAAGAAAATAATAATAAAGAAATTAATTACGAACTTAAAACTTTTAATGAAGAATTAATTAATCAACGAGAAAATAAAGCAAGAATAGAAGCTTTACTTGAACAAGCCTACGAAAAACAGAAAGAAGATAAAGCCACAATCTCAGACAAACTTAACATTGACCCAAATAATTTTCATAAATTAATAGATATTAGTGAAAATATACCTAACACAGAGCAAGCAAATTTAGATTTAGAAAAATTACTATTACAAAGAGAACGAATCGGGCCAGTAAACTTAGTTGCAGAAGAAGACTCAGAAAAATTAATTGAGAAATTAAACAATATTGAAAAAGAAAAAGAAGATTTGGTAAATGCTATAGGTAAATTGAGAACTAGTATCAGGTCAATTAATAAAGAAGCTAAAATTAGACTTATGGAAGCATATACAAATGTAAATACTAATTTCAAAATGTTATTTACTGAGTTATTTGGAGGAGGAGAGGCTTATTTAGCTTTAACTGATTCAGAGAATCCTTTAGATTCAGGTCTAGAATTAATGGCATCTCCTCCCGGTAAGAAGTTACAACAAATGAGCTTACTTTCTGGAGGAGAACAAGCCTTAACGGCAATGGCATTAATTTTTTCAGTTTTTCTTTCTAAGCCTTCACCGATATGTATATTGGACGAGGTGGATGCACCTCTAGATGAATCAAATGTGGATAGATTTCTAGATCTAATCGAATCAATTTCAGAGAAATCAAAAACTAGGTTTTTAATAGTTAGTCATAACAGATTAACAATGGCTAGAATGCACAGATTATATGGGGTTACAATGCAAGAACCCGGTGTCTCACAGTTAGTTTCCGTGTCTTTGAAAGAAGCAGTAAAATTTGATAATGTTGAATAAAATATTGCTAAAATTAAATTTAATTAGCATTATTGACAGTGGTGAATGTATACTTTATGTTTTGCAAAAATCATGATTTTTCAAAGTTTTTAATATGGCCAAACAAAAAAAAATAAATGATTTAGGTGATTCTTTAAATAATTTATCTAAAAAAATAGATAATATTAAAGCAAAAAAAGTTAGTGAGGAGCATAACAATAAAAACAAAAAATTTACTGGTTTTGCTCATGCGTTTAAGATTGTTTCGGAATTATTTGCAAATATTTTAGTAGGAGGTTCTATAGGTTGGACTTTAGATTATTTTTTTAGTACAAAACCAATTTTTATAATATTATTTTTGATTATTGGATTTATTTCAGGTATTTACACTTCATATAAATCGTCAAAAAAATTTGCAAAATTTTGAATTACATATTATTACTTTTTAAGCATAAAATAAGGATATAAATTGTCAGAAAAACACTCTCCACTAGACCAATTTTCTATAAATAGAATCTATGAAATGAAGATTGGAGATATTGATGTATCCCTTACAAACTCATCTGTTATGATGATTGCAGTTTTAGTTATTTTAAATATTTTTCTAATATACTCTACAAGGAAAAAGTCTGTTATACCTGGTAGGCTTCAGTCTTTAGCAGAGATGAGTTACGAAATGATTTATAATACCACTAGAGATAATCTAGGAAAAGAGGGTGTCAGATTTTTCCCATTAGTATACTCATTGTTTATGTTTATTTTACTATGTAATATGTTAGGTCTAGTTCCTTATAGCTTTACTGTAACAAGTCATATAATCGTTACATTTGCTCTAGCCTTTGGAATATTCTTACTTGCTACAGTTTTAGGTTTTATACTTCACGGTCATAAATATTTAAGACTTTTTCTTCCTAAAGGAGTACCTATCTTTTTGGCTCCTCTTCTTGTTCCAATAGAAATTGTCTCTTATATTTCAAGACCTATAAGCCTTGCTGTTAGATTAGCTGCAAATATGATGGCCGGACACACAATGATAAAGGTTTTTGCAGGATTTGTAGTTGCCTTAGGTATTTTTGGAATAGCACCATTTTTATTCATAGTTTTATTATATATTTTAGAAACTTTAATAGCATTTTTACAAGCTTATGTATTTGCAGTATTAACCTGTTTATATTTAAGCGATTCATTTCACCCAGAACATTAAAAAAGGAGATAAAAGATGGATATAGAAGCAGCAAAATTAATAGGAGCAGGTTTAGCAACTATTGGAGTAGCAGGAGCTGGAGTAGGTATAGGTAATATATTTGGACAATATGTTGCTGGATCTATGAGGAACCCTGGAGCAGCCTCTAAAGTATTTGGTAATGTTTTACTAGGATTTGCTTTAACAGAAGCTGTAGCTCTTTATGCCTTAGTTATGGCTTTCTTAATTATGTTCAGTTAAGACGAAAACACCAATTTTATAATTAGAAGGTTAAGAATAATATGTTCTATCAAAGATATATAAAAATTTTTACATTATTAATTAGTAGTGTATTATTTTTTACTTACCCTTCTATTGCAGCTGAGGGAACGGGTATGCCTCAAATGGTCATACCCGATTTTATGCCACAACTTGTATGGTTATTAATTATATTTACTGTATTATATTTTTCAATGAAGTATGTTGCCTTACCAAGAATAACAGAAATTATTTCTAGCCGAGATCTAAAAATTGTAAATGATCTAGAAAAAGCAGAAGAAATAAAAAATGAAATTGAAAAAACTAATAAAGAGCATCAAATTGCTATAGAAGATACTAATAATAAAATTCAGATTATAGTGAATGAAATAAATCAAAAAAGTAATCAAGAATCAGAAATAAAGTTAGAAGAATGTCAAAATAATATTAATAAAAAAATTGAAGAAGAAAAAATTAAGCTTGAGAAAGAAATACAACAGTTTAATAAAAGTATTGAAAAGATCTCTAGCGAAGCTGCAGAATCAATAATAGAAAAGATGTATTATGTAAAACCTGATAATGCTAATTTAAAAAAAATTATAAATAAATATTCAGAAAGCTATAAAAATGAATAAATTTATAGATAGAAATTTTAACTGTATAACAATATTTTTGTTATTTTTATCGACACCAGCACTAAGTGCGGATGGGTCTAACTATAAACATTTTCTAGGTATTACTTTAGATGAAAAATTCTGGGTACTAATTGCATTCATACTTTTTATATTATTAATAGGTAAAAAAGCTACTCATGCCGCTAATACTGCCTTAGACAACAGGTCTAATATTATTAAAGAAAAAATTAGCAATGCCGAAGATACTTTAAGCGAAGCTAAGCAATTATTAAAAGAGAGCCAGCAATCTCTAATTCTTCATAAAAATGAGGCTAATGATATAATAAATAAGCAAAAAGATTTAGCTGAAAAACGTGCGGTTGATTATGCAAATAAAATTAAAGAAGAAATAAAAAGAAAAAATATTTCTGCAGAAAGAGAAATACAATATATGCATACTGAAGCTGCCTCGTTAATTAAAAACAAAATTACTAGTATCACCATAAAAACTGTTGAGGATATAGCTAGGAACGAATTAAAGGATGCCAAATCAGAAAAAATATATCAAAACTTTATAAAAAACATACCTAAAGCTCTAAAAGAATAAATTTAATCTTTTATATTCTTATAGAAACCTATTAGTAACTTATGATTGTATATTCCATCTCTGCTATTTCTTACTTTAATATTTATTAAACCTTCTTTATTTTGAATTATTTCACTTTTTGACTTACTCAAGAAGGAACGATTAAATTTCTCTTTAGAAATAATTTCATTATTTTCGTTAAGCAGGGCTACAAGAAAGCTAAAATTTTCAGTCTGGAATTCATTAACCTCATCAATATAATTAACTTGAAAACTTAAAAAAAGATCAATATTATCTGTATTTCTTTCTGAGCTATTAAAGTAACATTTCCACTTTACTTCATTAAATTTAATATTATATAAAGCTCTATTTTCACGATATATAGTAACTCTATCTAGATTTTCTATAAACTTAACATCAGGACAAGTTATTGGGGAAGTTTCAACTAGAATTTCATTTTGTAAATCATCAAGATCACTTACATAAGAGCTACAAGATACAACTAAAATGAAAGAAAATATTAATTTAGTACGCATAATATATGAAAACATTCTATAAACCTTAATTTAAATTAATTTATTAAAATTATTATATCTAGTATTATATGTTTATGGCACATCTAACTAATTTAAAACAAACTAATATAGACAAAATAATATTTAATTATAATATTTTAAATTTCATAAATATAACTCCTATTTATGATGGCATTCAAAATAGTAATTATATTATAAATACTAAAAATAAAAAATATATACTAACTATTTTTGAAGATAAATATGTAAAAAAAAATATTAATTTTTTTTTAAAATTATTATTTTTTTGCAAAAATAATCATTTTAATTGCCCTTCTCCGATATTAGATAGAAATGATGATTTTATAAATTTTATAGATAATAAACCTAGCTGTATATTTAATTTTATAGAAGGAAAATCATATAATAGTAAAGTAGTTAACATTAAAAGCGTTGGTATGGAATTAGCAAATTTACATTTAATTACTAAGAATTTTGATCATAAAATAAAAATGCGGTTTAATATAATTTTTTTCAATAATGTAATTAAAAAATACAACTCTTACTTTTTAAAAAAAAACCCGAACTTAATTAAGATATTTAATAAAACACTTTATGAATATAGTAATTTAACTAAATTAAATTTACCAAAAGCTATAATTCATGGTGATCTTTTTCCAGATAATGTTTTATTTAAAAATAAAAATACAATTTCAGGATTTCTTGATTTTTATTTTTCAGATTATAATTATTTAATTTCAGATTTAGCTATAGTGATTATATCTTGGTGTTTTATTACTGATGCAAAAAATAAATTTGTATTAAATTATGAAAAAATAAATACCTTATTAAAGGGTTACAATAGTATTAGAAATATTCAAATAAGCGAAATAGATGCTTTAATAATAATTTGTAAAATTTATTGTATGCGTTTTATGTTTACGCGCTTATTAAGTATAAATAATAATTATGATAAAAATAAAATATTAATAAAAAATCCTAACGAGTATATAAAAAAATTATTATACTTTAATAATGAGACTAACTTTAGAATGAAGATAGATTATGAATAAAACTACCATTATAAATATATGGACTGACGGAGCTTGCTCTGGTAATCCAGGGCCTGGAGGATGGGGGGTACTTATTAAGTTCAATAATTCAGAAAAAAAGCTTTCTGGTTCTGAAAAAAATACTACTAATAATAGAATGGAAATGTTAGCAGTAATTAATGCTCTAAAATTTGTTGAAATACAATCAAGTATAAATCTCTTTACTGATAGTAAATATGTAAAAGATGGAATTACTAAATGGATACATGGATGGAAAAAAAATAACTGGAGAAATAGCCAAAAAAAGGAAGTGAAAAATAAAGATCTGTGGATTGAGTTAGATACTTTATCTCAAAAACATAGAATTAATTGGATTTGGGTTAAAGGACATTCTGGGAATATTGAAAATGATATTGCTGATGAATTAGCTACTCAAGCAATTGAAACTATTTAATTATTCTCTAGCACCTTTAAAATACTTTCTGCACTAGATACACTAAAAGAGCCTGCTTCTTCAACTGCTAGATGTGTTATAAGGCCATTTAAAACTATCATAGCAAATCTTTTACCCCTTTTTCCTAAACCAAAACCTGTACCATCAAATGATAATCCTAAGGCTTCTGTTAATTCACCATTACCATCTGCAAGTAACGTTACCTTTCCTTTAGAATTTTGGTCTTTTTCCCAAGCATTCATTACAAAAGGATCATTTACAGAAATACAAATTATTTCATCGATGCCTTTACTAATTATATCATTTGAATATTCAACAAATCCAGGTAAATGCTTTGCAGAGCAAGTAGGAGTAAAAGCACCAGGCACAGAAAAAACTACTATTTTTTTATCTGCAAAATATTCCTCCACATTAATATCAACAACTCCATCCGGGGTTAAGTTTTTTAATATAGCAGATGGTATTTTATCTCCATTAGATATGGTCATTACAGCCTCCAAATTAATTAATATATATTTTTACTAAATATAAATTGATTTATCCATAAATTTTTTGCAATTATTTTGCATTACTACTATGCAATTTGGGCAGGCTTTGTCTTATTTCTTCTAGAGTTAATATCTCAGAATATAAATATCCATTAATCAAATTAGTATTATAAATACCGTTAAATGGAATTCCATATCTATTAGACCTATGCAAAAAATCACTTATTTCTTTATTTGGCTGCGTCCAATCACCTCTCATTAAAATAATTTCATTATCTAAAATTAATTGTTTAAATTCACTATTATTTAAAACTAATATTTTATTTGCTTTACATGTAATACACCAATCGGCTGTTATATCTACAAACACTGTCTTTTCTTGCTTAATTAAATTTAATAATTTCTTATTACTAAATTTAATCCATTCTTTTTCATGAATTTTATTATATTTATACTTTAAATAGGAATTATCATATGAAATAAAGATATTACCTATTAATAATGATATAATAAAAATCAGATAATATTTTTTTAAATATAATCTATTAATAATAAGTATGAATAATATTATTGCCGATATGAAATATATAAAAATAGCTAGGTCAATTATAGAAACACAAATGTAACTTAACCAAATAGCAGTCAAAATTAAGCCTGTTCCAAGTATATATCTAAGATATATCATCCATTTACCAGGTTTTGGAAGAAATTTTACTAAAGAGGGAAATAAGATAAATAATAAATATGGTAATGACATTCCTATTCCTAGAAATAGGAAAATTAGTAACGTAATATATAAATTTGAGGACAATGCAAAACTTACAGCTGTACCTAAAAAAGGAGCAGAACATGGAGTAGCTAATAGTGTAGCTAAAGCTCCTTCAAAAAAAGCAACTCCATTATTTTGATTTCCTAAATATTTATTAATATTATTATTTAACTTACTAGGAAGATTAATTTGTATTTTATCAAATAAACTTAATGAAAATATAACTAATATTAATATCAAAAATAATAAAAATATTGGCTGTTGAAATTGTATTCCCCACCCTACCTGTCCAGTAATATGTTTTATGAATATAGTTATAAAAGCCAAAAAGATGAAGGAAAAAATAATTCCTAGAGCTGTCAATAGAAAACTATACCTAATATTAGACGTCTTATTATTATCTACAGTGAGTATTCTATTTATTTTCAATAATAAAACTGGGAGTACACATGGCATAAAGTTTAGAATCAATCCACCAATAAATGCAAAGAATAAAAATATATAGATGTTATTTGATTTAGTACTTTCAATTCTTATATTTTTACTGGATATAGCTAAATTACCTTTAACAAATATAACATCCAAATTATTTATATCTTTTATATCCTTTTCTAATAATAATTTAGTACTAATTTTTCTATTTAGATTTTCATGTATTGTGATTTTATTTATTTTTATATATTCATCTTTATTTTCTAGAAATATTTCAATTATACCTTCTGGAAAATCTAATGCACTTTCTAAAGATAATAATAGTGATTTTGTTGAATCCTTAGCAATAGAAATATTTTTAATACCTAATTTTTTATAATTTAATGGTACTTTTGATAATGCTTTTTCTATTTTATAAAAATATTTAGTATAATTTGATTCTCCAGAATCTAATTTTAAAAATAGGTTTGTTGTAAATGGTATGCAAATATCTTTACAGACTTGGAAGTTAAGTATTGATTGCAAGTTTAACGGTTTGTTATATTCTTCTACAGCAATTTCAATTGGAATGGTTACATTACCTTTATAAATATTAGTTAATAAATTTGCAGCTTCATATTCCTTTATCGGAATAGGCCATTTAAATTCTAGTGATTTTAAATTAGTAGAATTTTTATAATCTAGATTTGGAGGTAAACCTGAGTCTCCCGGTTGCCTCCAATATATCTTCCATCCTGGTTTTAAATTAAAGTCTAAACCTATATAAAAATTTTCTTTCTTTACTTTTGTAACAGATGAAATTAACTTAACTTCAACCATATCCTCGGTAAATACATTATAATCTTGGGCATAAGAAAAATTTACGCATAAAGAGAACAATAGATACAATATCGGATAAAATATTATTTTCATAATGTTAAATTTAAGAAAAGAAAAAAAATTATTTATCATCACTATTTAAAAGAGCATATAATATATGATCTTCCCATACATTATTTATTTTCATTGCTTTTCTTAATACTCCTTCATTTTTAAAGTTCAATTTTTCTAAAAGATTTCTAGAATTAAAATTATTATCTAAAGTAAATGCTTGAATTCTATTAATTTTTAAGTTCCTAAATATATACGGTATAATGCTACGCATAGACTCTTCCATATACCCTTTTTTTATATGAGGTTCTCCTAACCAATAACCAATATTGCAAGTTTGCAGCACACTTCTTTGAATATTAGAAATGTTTATTCCACCCAATAATTCCTTATTATTTTTATTAAAACATAGAAAAGAGTATGCCTGGTCATATGCAGCTTTTGATCTTTGTAACCTTAATTGCTTCATATAATTACCTCTATTACAGTTCTCTATGTCCCAATAAGGCTCCCATTTATGTAAAAAATTATATGATTGCTTTCTTAAATTTACCCAAGATTTCCAATCTCTTCTTCGAGGGTGTCGTATAATAATTCTATCACTCTCAATATAATTATGAGGGAAATATCCTCTAAAAGCATAAGCTATTTTTTTTAGTCTTTTACCCTTGAATGATTTAGGTTTTATAACTTTAAATTTATATTTGCTCATATTTAATATTCAATTTAATTTTAAATAATTATAAACTTGAGTTAATAGATATAAAATTTTTAATCACATTAATATCATTAGGAAAAGATTTAAATTTCTCTTCTAATGTAAAAATATTTTTGTATTTATTAGGTAAACTTAGTGTATTATTTATAGCCTTATTTACAGCAGAAGAAAATTTTACAGGATGCGCTGTAGATAAAACAATGTTTAATTCTTCTAGTTTTGCACTGCACGCTGCTTCCAGACCGACAGATGTATGTGGATCAATGATTATATTTTTTTCACTGTAACAATTTCTAATACGTTCTATTGTTTTATCATCATTCACTGAAACTCCTAAAAAAGTCTTATTTAATTCATATAACATTTCTTTACTTATTTCAAAAGAACCATGAGTATTAAGTTTAGCCATATATTCTTTTACTAATGTTGGGTTAGAGTCAAGACATTCAAATAAAAGTCTTTCAAAATTACTTGCCACTTGTATATCCATTGATGGACTTAAGGTAGGAACTACTTTTGAAACTTTATAAATACCTGTCTGAAAAAATTTTGACAAAATATCATTACTATTTGTTGCAATAATAATTTTATTAATTGGTAATCCCATTTTCTTTGCAATATATCCTGCATATGCATCTCCAAAATTTCCAGTTGGAACAGAGAAGTTAACCCTTTCTAGCTTATTATATTTTAGAACTTTTAGGGCAGAATAAAAATAATAAACAACTTGAGCTAAAACTCTTACCCAATTAATAGAATTAATAGATGCCAGATTTTGTTTTTCATTAAATTCTTTATCAACTAGTAGCTTTTTTACTATCGCTTGGCAGTCATCAAAATTTCCATCTAAAGCAATATTGAAAACATTATCTGCCTCAATAGTTGTCATTTGCCTTCTTTGAAATTCACTAACTTTGCCTTTAGGGTGTAATATAATTATATTAGCGCTTGAGTTATTTTTAAAAGCTTCAATTGCAGCAGAACCAGTATCTCCGGAAGTCGCTCCTATTATAGTTATATTTTTATTACTTCTCTCTAAAAATAAATTAAAAATTCTACTTAAAAACTGTAATGCAAAATCTTTAAAGGCTAATGTAGGCCCATGATAAAGTTCTAATATTTTTATATTGTCATTATATTTTGTTAGTGGAGCTAAATCCTCACTTCCAAAATTTTTATATGAATCTGTGGCAATTTGAAATATTTCAGACCTATTTATGCAGCTTCCGCAAAATTGGTAAATAATTTCAGTAAATAATTCTGCATAATTTAAATTTGCCATTTTATATATTTCTTTTAAAGTTAAAAAAGGGAAATTATCAGGTATATATAACCCTCCATCAGGTGCAAGGCCTTCCATAGTAATTTTGCTAAAACTGTTAACAGAAGTGTTATTTTTATTTCTGGTAGAAATATAATTCATTAACTTATCCAAAAATTTTAGTTAAAAAATCTTTAATTATTATTTTTTATAATTAATTTGTAAGGTAAACCAAAATAAAAAAGAAAGCATCATAAATAATATAACTGCTAGAGATTGATGGAACATTGCAATAAACATATTTAATTCTGTAAATATTACAGTAGCACCTATTAATATTTGTAAAGTTATAACTGTAACTAATATATTACGTATTCCATAAATTAGTTTATATTGCTTAGTATCTCTATAATGATTAAAGACAAAATAAATGCATACTGCAGAAATAACAGCTAATATCCTGTGAGTAATGTGTATAAATTTATTATGTTGAAAAATACTTAAGCCATCATTAGAACATAATGGCCATATATCACAGGCTAAAGAGGATCCACTTTTTGAGACTATGGCCCCCATTAACATAGTAAACATTATGAAAATAATAGATATTATCAAAGTAGATAATTTACGTTTGATATTGGGGATAGTAATATCTAAATTTAAATTTAAGGATTGCATAAATACTCTTATTACAAAAAGTAATAATATCAATGCGAAACCTAAATGAACAGCAACAGACCAAGGTGAATTTTTATCAAATACTGTAAACCCTCCCATTAATCCTTGTAACGCTAACAATACTAATATTGCATAAAGAGTTATTTTATTTATATGTAAATTTTTCACCTTAAGCCCTACTATAAAAACAATAAGAGCTAAAGGAGCAATAAATATAGCTGCATTAAATCTATGAATCCATTCTAGCATTATTTGATAGAATTCATAATTTACATCTGAGATATTAGATAATTTTTCCTGATCAGGAAACCATAAACCATAACATAGTGGCCAATCTGGACAAGATAAGCCAGAACCTGTTAGCCTTACAGCAGACCCCAAAGATATTTGAGCAAATATTACAACTATTAACAAACCAGAGAATATCTTTAATAATGTAATTATTTTATTCTTAGAAATGTTATTTAACATTTTTTCTCCAAAATATATTTATAAATATACATAGAGCCAAAGCCAGAGAAAACCAAGTAATTGCATACTGTAAATGATCATTAGGAATATTTATATTATATTGACTACCAACCGGATATTCTTCCTCAATATTATTTTCCTCAACTATATAAAAATTTAATAATGGTAACGATATATATTCACTTACTTCATCAATATTAATATAATACCATTCATTTTTAAAAATATTATTTTGCGGAGTAAAATAATTAATGCTTTGCTGAAATTTCACCATCCCATTTATTTTAATTATTTCAGTTTCACTAGAAACTGGTATTTTATAATCTTTTGGAATAAAACCTCTATTAACTAAAATTGTTCCATATTGAGTTTTAAAAGGAATGACTAAATGTTTTCCTACTTTTTTATTTAGTACCTTAGAGTATATTGTTAGAGGATTAGTATATAAATAACTTCCTGTTAGTTGTATCTGTCTATAACTATAATTATTTATATTTTTGATTATTTCATTGGATATATCTATTGGAGGGAGTGATAAACTTGTTTTCATAGAGGTTAATATATCTGTTTTCCATCTTAATCTCTCTAATTGCCAAGTTCCTAAAGAAACTAAAATTATTATCGCTATTGAGCTATATACTAAAGAAGAAAATAGTTTTTTATTGCTCATTTTCTATCTATTACTTTTGTTAGAAATACATAATAATAATATTTTAAACGGCCTAATTATTAGGAATGAAAGTATAAATATTACAGGAAACCAAATAGTTATATGTACCCACAAATCTGGTTGAAAAATAGTTTCCAATATATAAACTCCAACAGCTACTATTATGCTAGTTATAAGCATAGTAAACCAAGCAGCTCCGTCCCCTATTTTATCAAGATTAATAACATATCCACAATTAGGGCATACACCTAATAACTTTATATAATATTTAAAAATACTAATAGATGCGCAACTAGGGCATAATCCATAAATAATTTTCTTAAATAAAGAAATATTATGAGATATTTGTTCTTTATACGGTTCTTTAGTGGACTGTACCACCTAATCCACCCCACCAGTAAATAGCGAAGAATAAGAATAACCATACAACATCGACAAAGTGCCAATACCATGCAGCAGCTTCAAACCCAAAGTGGTGATCAGCTTTAAAGTGACCCACTAGTGCTCTTCCTAAACAAACAATCAAAAATATAGAGCCTATTAAAACATGAGCACCATGAAAGCCAGTCGCCATAAAGAAAGTTGAGGAATAAATTCCATCTGTAAAACCAAAAGCTGCATGTCCATATTCGTAAGCCTGTACTGCAGTGAAACATACTCCTAGAAGAACTGTAAGAACTAAACCCCAGATTAAACCACCTCTCTTATTTTCTTTTAATGCGTGATGAGCCCAGGTCACAGTTGTTCCTGAAGTTAACAAAATTACAGTATTAATAAGAGGTAAATGCCAAGGGTTAAAAACTTCTACTCCTTGAGGCGGCCATGTACCACCTGTATGCTCTACTCTAGCGATCTGGATAGCTTCATCAGCATAAAGACTAGCATCAAAGAAAGCCCAAAACCAGGCTACAAAAAACATTACTTCAGATGCTATAAATAAAACCATACCATATCTTAGTCCAAGTTGTACTGTAGTTGTGTGGTGTCCTTCATGTTCACCTTCTCTAATTACATCTCTCCACCAAACAGCCATGGTACCAAGACTCATAATTAAACCTATAGCCATAACAATGCCGTTATCTATTTCATGCATATACATAATAGCACCTACAGCTAAAACTAGTGCTGATATAGCTCCTACTAATGGCCAAGGACTGGGATCAACTAGATGATATGGATGATTAGCTTTAGATGACATTATTTAACTCCCTATTTTTTTTTATTATATTAAGTTATTAATTTTTTGCACTAGAATTTTTATTTATTTTACCTTTATTTTGACTTTTTTCTCCTGAATTAAAAAAAGTATATGATAAAGTTATAGTTTTTACTTCCTGTGTATTTGGGTCACTAGCTATTTCGGGGTCAATAAAAAAACTAACTGGCATTTCTACTACTTCACCACTTTCTAATGTTTGTTCCTCAAAACAAAAACAATCAATTTTAGAAAAATATTTACCTATTTTTGGAGGAGTAACATTAAATGTTGCAATACCTGTAATTTTTGATTCTGATAAATTTTTTGCTGTATAAAATGCTAAATTATTTGTACCTGTTTTTACTATAACTTCTCTCTCAACAGGAATAAACTTCCAATTGAGCTCTCCTGCAACGTCTGAATTAAATTGGACTTTTATATTTACGACTGGCGAGTTATGTTTAATAGCTTCCTCTTTAAGAGCAACAGGTGTACCACCAAACCCTGTGGTTCTACAAAATAAATCATATAAAGGAACTGCTGCGTAAGACAAACCAATCATGCCTACAACAACAGAGACAACTAGCACAGCAGTAAATTTTGTATTTTTATTCATTTAAACTAAGTACCCATTTTTATGAATGATATAATATATATACTTAATATAATAAATATGATTAAAGCCGCTATCATCCAGTTCTTTTTTTTTAATTTAGTATTATTTTTTTTCTTAGAAACATTTCTCATATTAATTAATCCATAAATATATGTATTTATCTATTGGCATTATCATGAACAAAAGAAATAAATACAAAATTGAATATTTGAACAAAATAGGTTCTGAACCTAATTTTTCTTTATAAACATTCCAAGAAAAATAAATAAAAATAAAAGTAAGTAAGAAAGAAGTTAACCCATAAATATTTCCTAAATAACCTAAATACCAAGGAGAAGGAGCGATAAATATTAAAGATAAAGAATACAAAATAATATTAACTCTAGTTATTCTCTTTCCTTTAACTACAGGCAACATAGGTATCCCAGCTTTTTCATAATCCTCTGATCTATAGAGAGATAAAGCCCAAAAATGTGGAGGAGTCCACATAAATATTATCATAAATAAAATTATCGGAAATAGACTAAATTCTTGAGAAACTGCAAACCATCCAATTACGGGAGGAAGAGCTCCGGCTGCACCACCGATGACAATATTCTGAGGAGTATACCTTTTTAACCATATTGTATAAATAAAAATATAAAACATTATTGAGATGAAAAGAAAAGCTGCTGCTATATAATTTGAAGCTACAAAAAGTAGAATAATAGAAAAAATAGATAAAACTACTCCTAGTGTCAGAGCTTCCTCAGATTTTACTCTGCCAGAAGGGATAGGTCTAGACTTAGTTCTATCCATAACTAGGTCAATATCTCTATCATACCACATATTTATTGCGCCAGCGGCACCTGCACCTGCTCCAATTGCAATTATAGAAAAGATAGCCAAGAAAGGATGAATATTATTAGGAGTTAAAAGTAAACCAATTATAGCGGTAAAAATAGCAAGAGACATAACTCTTGGTTTTAATAATTCAAAATAGTCAGATACACCTGCAGTTGATTGATTAACATTCATTTTCAGTTTCTCACTTCTACTGCAGGCTACCATATATCTAAACTATCTTTCGCAACTATTTAATTTCTGGTAAATCCTCGAAAGTATGGAATGGAGGTGGAGAAGTTGTTTTCCACTCTAATGTATCTGCTCCTTCACCCCAAGGATTATCCTGACATTTTGCTCCTGAATATAACGTCTTAAAGACTAAAACTAAGAACCAAATAACAGAAATTGCGGATATATAAGACCCCACAGATGCCACTAAATTCCATCCAGCATATGCATCAGGATAATCAGGAATTCTTCTTGGCATACCTTGTAATCCTAAAAAATGCATTGGGAAGAATGTTAAATTAACACCTATGAATAACATCCAAAAGTGCACCTTACCCATCCATTCTGTATATTGTCTTCCGGATATTTTCCCAAACCAATAATAAAAACCTCCAAATAATGCAAAGACAGCTCCTAATGATAAAACATAATGGAAATGAGCTACAACATAATATGTATCATGCATTACAGTATCTAAACCAGCATTAGCTAATACAACACCAGTAACTCCACCTACGGTAAATAAGAATATAAATCCAACAGCAAATAACATTGGAGTTTTGAAACTTACAGAACCTCCCCACATAGTAGCAATCCAACTAAAAATCTTTATACCTGTAGGCACTGCAATTACTAAAGTAGCGGCAGTAAAGTAGGCCTTAGTATCCACATCCATTCCTACAGTATACATATGGTGAGCCCATACAACGAAACCTACAAAACCTATAGATACCATTGCATATGCCATGCCTAGATAACCAAAAACTGGTTTATTAGAGAAAGTTGAGACTATATGACTAACGATTCCAAAAGCTGGCAATATTAATATGTAAACTTCAGGGTGACCAAAGAACCAAAATAAATGTTGAAATAACATTGGATCACCACCTAATTCGGGAGCAAAAAATGCAGTCCCAAAATTTCTGTCCGTTAGTAGCATAGTAATAGCACCTGCTAAAACAGGAAGTGATAAAACTAACAAAAATACCGTTACAAGAATAGACCATACAAATAATGGCATTTTATGCAAGGTCATTCCTGGAGCTCTCATATTAAAGATTGTAGTTATAAAGTTAATTGCTCCTAATATTGATGAAGCACCAGCTAAATGAAGTGACAAGATAGCCATATCTACTGCCGGAGAAGCATGTCCTACAGTAGATGATAAAGGAGGATATATAGTCCAACCTGTTCCTGCTCCACCACCAACGTATGGGCTAGATAATAATAAAATAAAAGCAGGTACTAATAACCAAAAACTGATATTATTCATTCTAGGAAAAGCCATATCTGGAGCACCTATCATTATAGGCACAAACCAATTTCCAAAACCACCTATCATTGCAGGCATAATCATAAAGAAAATCATAATAAGGCCGTGAGCGGTTGTTAAAACATTATACATTTGGTAATCTCCGCCCAAAATACCATCTCCAGGGTATGCCAATTCTGTCCTCATAATCATTGACATAATTCCGCCAATTACACCTGCTATAACAGCAAATATAATATACATAGAACCAATATCTTTATGATTTGTAGAATATGCCCAACGACGAAAACCTGTTGGTGTATGATCATGTGCATCAGTTGTAGTAGCCATAATATTACCTCTTCTAGTTAAATTTAAACTTTATTCTTTTACTTTGGCTAAATTAAGATCTTCTCCTACTTTAGCATAATTCTCTTTAGCCTCTTCAATCCATGCTAAAAACTCTTCCTCTGAAACAGCATGAACCTCTATAGGCATATAACCATGATTTGTTCCACATAATTCAGAACATTGACCATAAAATATTCCTTCTCTATCTGCTTGAAACCATAATTCATTTAGTCTTCCAGGAACTGCATCTTTCTTGACCCCTAAAGAAGGAACAGCCCAACTGTGTAAGACATCGGAAGAGGTCATTTGAACTTTTATAACTTTACCAACTGGTACTACAACACGTGTATCTGTAGTTAATAGTCTTGTGAAAGGTCTATTTTCTCCCTCAATTTCCTCTTTTTCTTGAACCATCCAAGCATCATATGTGAAATTGCCATGGTCAGGATATTCATATGACCAATACCATTGGTGGCCAATTGCTTTAACTGTCATATGAGCTTCAGGTATAACGTCACTTTTATAAAGTAACTTAAAAGATGGAACAGCCATAACAACTAATATTAACACAGGAATCGCTGTCCACGCTATCTCTAAAAATGTATTATGAGTTGTTCTACTGGGCTTAGGATTCGCCTTTGTATTAAATTTAACAACAATAACTGCCAATAAAGCTAAAACGAATAAAGATATAATAGTAATTAACCAAATTAAACCATTATGAAACGAAACCATTTCTGCCATAACAGGAGAAAAAGCTTCTCTTAAGTTTAATCCCCATGGATGAGCAGCTCCCATATTTTCTGCAGAAAATGCTGTATTAGCAAAAAAAATTGTTAAGCCTGAACTTAAGGATAGTATGAAAGTTTTAATAATACACATATCTGAACCTCTTTAGTATAATTAAATTTTTTATTATTTATTTTATCATATAAACAATATTTACCATACTCATTTAGCAATCTATTTAATGTAAATCAAGGTTATTATAAATTAAAATTATTTAAGTGTTAAAATATATTAAAATTTAATTTTAAATAAAAATGTATTAATTTTTTTTATTTGATATTATAAAATAAAAAAGATTTCTATTCTTAAAATTATGGAGATAATTTAATGTCGTATGATAAAGAAAAATATTTTCAAGATCATGTTAATACATGGAAAGCTTTTGTTAAATGGAGCGCTTATGGAACTGTAGGAGTAATTGCTCTTGTAGTTTTAATGGCTATTTTTCTGGTATAAAACTGCTTTATTTATGAGGATAAGAGTATTTTAATCATTAATAAATTTAAACTTATTTTAAAACTAGTTTTTGTAATTTTTACAATATTACTCCTAGCTAATTGTAGTGATTACTCTTTCAATGAATTAAACCCCTTTAGACTGCTGTGCTCGGGAGATTTTGACCCAAACACTAATAGCTGTAGCATAGAAACAGATTTTCCTAGCCCAACAGAGAAATAACTAAACGAAAAGATTATGAATGTTAGATGAAGAACAAATTGTAGAAGAGTTGATGTTATTAAACTCTTCAATTGTACATGATGCTCTTAGGATTGAAAAATATAAAAATCAAACTCTTCCACATGAAATTAAACCTTTATATTTTGAAAAAAAAATCGCAGGAAAAATATGGACTGTATCTGGTTCATTAAAAAAGAACGCTTCGGAAAAAGAAACTTTATTATCATGGACTAACTTTCTTTCTAAAGCAGAAAATAATTCTGTAATAGTTTGTCAACCAAATAATCATGAAATAGCCTTGATGGGGGAATTATCTGCAGAAACGCTTAAACTTAAAAATATAAAAGGATATATTACAGATGGTGGCTGTAGAGATGTATCAAGAATAAAATCTGAGATTAAATTACCAGTATATTGTCGTTTTAATACTCCAAAAGACGTTGCTGGTCGTTGGATGATTGAAGACATGGGTACTTCTATAAAAATAGGTAATGTTAAGATTAGAACAAATGATTATCTTATAGCAGATGAAGACGGTATAGTTATCATACCGAGACATCTAATTAATAAAATTTTAACTAGGGCAAAAAAAGATCTTAATTCAGAGAATAAAATGCGTACTGCAATTTTATCTGGGATAGATCCTAAAGAGGCTTATTTGAAATTTGGAAAGTTTTAAAAAAATAAGGATATTAATATGAAAAATGATGAAGTAATTGATAATGTATCAGGTTTTGCAATGCCTGCTGCTTCTAAATTTGATGTTTTTAATTTGTTTTGTCTTAAAAATAGAACTGTTGTAATTACTGGTTCTGCACAAGGAATAGGAAGAGTGGCTGCGATAGCATGTGGAAAAGCAGGAGGAAATATTGCCATTACTGATAAAGATATTAATGCTGCAAAAATTCTAGAAGATGAGTTAAAAGATGCTGGAATAAATGCAAAATCATGGGAATTAGATGTTGTAATAGAAGATAAAATTATAGAAGTTTTTGATTCTATATCATCTCATTTCGGATCTTTAGATATTCTCATAAATAATGCTGGAACTGCTAATAGAAATCCCGCAGAGGAGATGAAAACAGAAGATTTTGAAAAGATTATTAGGCTTAATCTAACAAGTAGTTTTATTTGTTGTAGAACTGCTTCAAAATATATGTTTAAAAATAATAAAGGTTCTATAATTAATATTTCTTCAATTATGGGAGTAACTGGAGGAGGACCAGCTCCAAATTCCCCTTATCATGCATCAAAAGGGGCACTCGTTAATCTTACTAGATCTCTAGCGAATGAGTGGGGTGAAAGAGGTATAAGAGTTAATTCTATTGGGCCTACTTATACAAAAACTAGATTAATAAAAGAATTAAATGCTAATAAAGAAAAATTAGACCATATTATAGAAAGAACTCCATTAAAAAGATTAGCTGAAGTTTCAGAAATGGCAGGAGGTATTTTATTTCTTGCTTCTGACGCATCCTCAATAGTAACTGGACATACTCTCATGCTAGATGGTGGATGGTCAGCAATTTAAAAAACGGTTACTTATGACATTTAAAAATACACATTTAATTTCTGAACTTAATGAAGCACAACAAGAAGCAGTAAAGACAGTAAATGGTCCACTTCTAGTTTTAGCTGGGGCTGGGACAGGTAAAACAAGAGTACTAACATCTAGACTATCTTATATTTTACAAAATAAAATAGCTCATCCATCAGAAATTTGTACCGTAACATTTACAAATAAAGCAGCAAATGAAATGAGAGTTAGGGTTGAAAATATTATTGGAAACTCTATTGCTGGTTGGTGGCTTGGCACATTTCATTCCTTAGCAGCTAGAATACTAAGATCAAATGCTGAACTAGTAAATTTAAAAAATACATTCACAATTATAGATACTGATGATCAAATAAGACTTATCAAGCAGGTATTATCTTTAGAGAATGTAGACGAAAAAAGATGGCCTGCTAGAAGTTTACTATCAATAATTCAAAGATGGAAAGACATGGGCCTAAACCCAGAAGACGTAAAAGATGCATTTCATAGCGGCACTGATTTTGCAAATAATCAGGCAATTAAATTATACAGATTATATCAAAACCGCTTAATAACTCTAAATGCTGCAGATTTTGGAGACCTTCTTCTTCACGTAATTACTATTTTCCAAAAACACTCAGAAATAAAAAAATTATATCAAAATAAATTTAAATATATTTTAGTTGATGAATTCCAAGATACAAATGCATCGCAGTATTATTGGTTGAAAACTCTAGCTGAATTACATAAAAATTTATGCGCTGTCGGTGATGATGATCAATCCATTTACTCCTGGAGAGGAGCCGATGTGAGCAATATTTTAAATTTTGAGAAAGACTTCAAAAATACAAAAACTATAAGACTTGAAGAAAACTATCGTTCTACTGGCAATATTCTTGCTGCTGCGTCTGGATTAATATCTAAAAATATAAGTAGGCTTGGTAAAACTTTATGGACAGAGGGAGAAATGGGAAATAAAATTAATATTAGATCTGTTTATGACGGAAAACAAGAAGCAGAATATATAAGTGATGAAATTGAAGCTTATCAAAGAAATAACAATAGTATTAATAAAGTAGCAATATTAGTTAGAGCTGGATTTCAAACCAGAACATTTGAAGAAAGGTTTTTAAAAATTGGTCTTCCTTATCAAGTAATAGGTGGATTGAGGTTTTATGAAAGAGCTGAAATTAGAGATGCAGTTGCTTACTTAAGACTTATAAATTCATCAGATGATCAATTAGCTTATGAAAGAATAATTAATAAACCTAAAAGAGGTCTAGGCGATAAAACTATTAGACAAATTGAGCAATATTCCAGATCAAGTAAATTGAATCTAGATAATGCTGCTCGAAAATTAGCAGAAACCGATGAACTTACTTCAAAAGCTAGTGCATCTATAAGATTATTTTCCAGAAAATTAGATAAATGGAGAATAGATTTGTCTAATAATAAATTAGGTGAATTAGTGGAAATTGTTTTAGAAGAGTCAGGATATATCGAAATGTTGAAAAAAGATCGTTCCATAGAAGCTCCTGGAAGATTAGATAACCTTAAAGAATTAGTTAATGCAATAAATGAATTTGAATCACTACAAAATTTTTTGGAACATATTCAATTAGTTATGGAAGGAGCTAATAATCAAGATATAGAAACAGCTAAAATAATGACTTTACATGCAGCAAAGGGTTTAGAATTTCCATTAGTATTTTTACCAGGATGGGAAGAAGGATTGTTTCCTAATCAAAGATCTATAGATGAAAATGGAGAAAGTGGATTAGAAGAAGAAAGAAGATTAGCTTATGTAGGGATTACTCGGGCAAAAAGTGAAGTCTGGATATTCAATGCTAATTCTAGGCTAACTCATGGCCAATGGATAGACTGTATTCCTTCAAGATTCATTGATGAGTTACCGGAGGAAAATGTAAATAAACTATCTTCATATTTAAATAATCATAATTTTAATTCTACAATAGCATCTGAGTGGCTAAGAACAAATAATAAAAAAGTTATTAATTATAATGAAGATAATAATTATGCTAATGATACCAATCAATTTAAATTAATGGAAAGAGTCTTTCATCAAAAGTTTGGATATGGAAAAATAATTGAAATTGACGGAGATAAAGCTACAATAAATTTTGAAAAAGCAGGAGAAAAAAAATTAATACTTACTTTTATAGAAAAAATATAAGAAGAAATTGAGTTCTATTTGGGTATTAAAACTTAAACTCCGTGAAAAACTTAGAGAAGATATTGAAGAATATCTTATTTCTTTAAATGCAACAGTTACATCTATTGATGCGGAAAACAATACTAATTCACTTAAACCAAAAATATTTAAAGTTTCTGCATTTTTTACTAAAAAGCCAAAAAATTATTTAATACAATTTATATTAATAAATTATAAAGTTAATCCTAATAGAGTCTTTTTAAAAAAAGTTAGTATCGAAGATATATATAAAAAATATTCTCAACCTTTACAACCAATAAATATTGGTCCTTTTAAATATTCAGAAAATAAAAATAAAGAAAATTTTTTAATAAAAAAAAATATAATTATTCCTGCAGGACTTGGTTTTGGCTCAGGTCATCACGCTTCAACACAAGGCATTATAATTTTAATATATAAAATATTTTTAAAAAAAAATATTAAAAATAAAAAAATTATTGATATCGGTTGTGGTTCAGGAATATTAGGTATTACTATGGCTAAATTATGGAAAAAGAAAATTGAATTAATTGATATTGATAAACATTCAGTTATAACATCTAAAGAAAATGCTAAATTAAATTATTTAAATTCTCTTATTAAGGCAAAAAAGGGTAACAGTTTAAAAAGAACTAATGAATTTAAATATGATATAATTGTAATGAATATTCTAGCTAATACTATTATGGATAATATATATTTGATAAATAAAAAGTTAAATAAAAATGGTAGAGTTATTCTTTCTGGCATTCTAAAACATCAAAAATTCATGATATTAAATAAATTACGAAGTTTAGGATTGATATTAGAATTAGAGTATATAAATGATAATTGGATAACGTTATTAATTAAAAAATAATTAGTTATATTAACCACCAATCCTTTGAATATTTTTCATATGAATTACTATTTTTATAAAATATATTTGCTCTGTTTTTAATTTTTATTTTATCAAATAAAGAATTACAAAAAGATCTAAAATATTTACTTTGAATTCTTTTTCCATAATTTATTTTTTCAATAGAATATTCAAATTTTGTAATTTTACTAATTTGTGAATTATTAATTTTTATAAAAGAAGATCTTTTTAGAACCTCATATTTCATATAATTTTTCCTTTTATTAAATGGCAGTTTGGTTTCATATGGGGAGGAAATAATCAAACTGCCATTATTTTTTAAATAATAATAATTTGAAATATGGAGATGAAAAAATCATCAGGGAAGGAATATCAAACCATCATCATTGTACAATTATATAAAATGAAATTTAAGTAAATAGTAACATTAATGTAACAAATAAGGCATGCATATTATGCATAAGAATATGATTTTTTTATGATAAAAAGCATATCTAAGATATAAAAAATACTTATATGACCCTATTAATTTCAGTACAGATATGAAAAAAAAACATATCAAAAAAAATAATTAAGTTTTTTTTGTAAAATTATTAAGATCTCTTATATATTATGGTATTATGATAATTAATAAATCGACCATAAAAAGAATAAAACTTATTCAAAATTATTTATATGATCATAAATTAGATGGCTTCATGCAACCAAGAGCGGATAGCTATTTGGGTGAATACGTTCCTAAAAGTGATGCAAGATTAGAGTGGGTAAGTGGTTTTACTGGCTCTGCGGGTGTAATACTAATTTTACGCGAACAAGCTTTTTTATTTGTTGATAGCAGATACATAATACAAGCTAAAAATGAAACTAAAAATACAGGCATTAAAGTTATTCTATCTTCTAAACTGTCTTTAGAAAAATACATACTTAAAAAAATTAAAAAAGTTAAAAAAATTGCATTTGACCCTTGGTTACACTCATATTTTTATATCAAAAGTGTCCTAAATATAGAGAATAAAATTAATACTAAATTTATACCATTGAAAGAAAACCCTATTGATTTAATTTGGACTAATAATAGGGATACTCCACCTAACTCTCAAATTAAAATCCACCCTCTAAAATATGCAGGAATTAGTTCTGGTAATAAGATAAAAAATTTATCTATCTATTTAAAAAAATTACATGCTGATGCTTATATAATTAATCAACCTGATTCTCTAGCATGGTTATTAAATATCAGAGGTTTAGATTTGAAGCATACTCCAGTAATTCTTGCACGAGCCATAATATTTAATAATGGCAGTTTATTTTTATTTATTGATTCCGCTCGTATTAATAAAAATGTTAATAACCACCTAAAAAGAAATAACATTAAAATATTTGCAGAAAAAAATATAGTTTCTGAAATTAAAAAAATATCAAAACAAAAAAATAAAATTCTTATCGACCCTAATTATGTATCTTACGCATTAATCCAAGATATAATCGTTAAAAACAGTAATATTATTGAAACAAAATGTCCTATAGAACACCTGAAATCCATAAAAAATAAGACAGAAATTAAAGGTGCTTTTTCTTCTCATATCAAAGATGGTATAGCTTTATCTAATTTCTTATTCTGGTTGCATAAATATAAAATATCTCTTAACTCAGAATTACTTGCAGCAAATAAAATTGATAATTTAAGATCAAAACAAGATAATTTTATTAGTACTTCCTTTGAAACTATAAGTGGTTTTGGTTCAAACGGTGCAATAGTTCACTATCGTGTAACAGAGAAAAGTAATAAAAAGTTTAAAAGTAATAACCTATATTTATGTGATAGTGGTGGCCAATATTTAGAAGGTACTACTGATGTTACTAGAACTATAGCAATTGGAAAACCCACACTTAATATGAAAGATCATTTTACAACTGTATTAAAGGGACATATAGCTTTAGCAAGTGCTATCTTTCCATATGGAACTACTGGTAATGAATTAGATTTACTTGCAAGGTTACCACTATGGAAAAAAGATATTAACTATGGACATGGAACTGGGCACGGAGTAGGTTCATGCCTTAGCGTACACGAAGGACCTCAAAGAATATCTAAAGGTTCTTTCACGATATTAGAACCAGGAATGATCACTTCAAATGAACCAGGCTATTATTTGACAAATGCATATGGAATTAGAATTGAAAATCTTATGTTAGTCAAAAAAATTAAAGATAAACAAAATAAAAATATGTTAGGATTTGAAATACTTACTCTAGCCCCTATTGATATTAATTTAATAAACTATGATTTATTAACTCAAGAAGAAGTTAGTTGGTTAAATAATTATCATGAAAAAATCTATAAAAAAATATCAAATAGTTTAGAAAATGAAAATAAAAAATGGTTAAAAAATGTATGTGCGCCTTATCTTAAAAAAACATAAATTAAAAATGTGATAAAAACTCTTTTTCACTAATTATATTTATTTCAAGTTTCTTAGCTTTAGTAACTTTTGAACCAGGTTTTAAACCTACAACTAGAAAATCTGTTTTACTTGAAATTTGAGAAGATATTAAAGCACCAATTTTTTCAGATTTATTTTTTATCTCTGTTCTTGATAAATATTCAAACTTGCCCGTAAAAACCATTCTTTTTCCATAAAAATAATGGGATGAATCTTTACTTATTAGAATCTCAGCAATAGTTATGTGTTTGAGTAAATTAGTAAACAATAATTTATTCTCTGTAAAATAAGATATAAAAGAAATAATTGCTTTTTCACCAATTCCATTTATGTATTTTAACTCATTAATAAGCTTATCTTTATTATCCTCATTTAGGTATACAATTCTATCAATTAAATCTGCTGATTTACTATAATTTTTTGTTATTAATTTTGCTGTTCCTAAACCTAAATGACGAATACCAAGCGAATATAAAATTTTATCCATAGTTTGTATTTTTGATTTATTAATAGAATTAATTAAATTTGATAAAGATAATTTTCCCCAACCTGGTAAATTAATAATTTTTTCCTGTTTTATTATTGATTCTGGTGATGCTAAAGCGAATATATCTGCAGGCTCACTTATTAAATTATTATTAAATAATTCTATTACTTGTTTCTCTCCTAAACCATCTATATTTAAAGCATTTCTTGAAACAAAATGAATTAATTGACCTATTATTTGTTCTTTACAATTGATATGATTTAAACAACGAATAATAGTGTCATTTTCATCAATTTTTAGAGGATTATTACATGATGGGCAATAATCTGGAAAAGTTATATTTTCATATTTGGATGGTCTTAATTTATTATTATAATCAACAATTTGAGGAATAACATCCCCTGCTCTTTTTACTGAAACTGTATCACCTATAACCAAACCTAACCTTTGTATTTCATCTTTATTATGTAAGCTAGCTCTTTTAATTCTTACACCACCAATAGTTACAGGCGTTAATTCTGCTACGGGTGTAATTGCTCCAGTTCTACCTACTTGAAATTTAACATTTTTAAGAGTAGTAATTCCTAATTCTGCAGGAAATTTGTGAGAAACAGCATATCTTGGGGAATGATCTGTCGATCCTAGCCTTTCATAAAAACTTATATCATTTAATTTATATACTATTCCATCTATATCAAAATCTAAATTGGATCTATTTTCATTTATTTTATTATAAAAATCTATCATTTCATCCAAATTTGAACATAATTTTACAGGATGATTTAAATTAAAACCTAAACTTTTAATAAATTCTCTTGCCTCTAATAAAGAGCTACCAATACTTTCTGAAATAATACCCCAATTATATGCAAAAAATCCCAGCTTTCTAGAAGCAGTTATTTTAGAATCTAATTGTCTAACTGAACCTGCTGCTGCATTTCTAGGGTTTGCAAAAACTGGGAGCGCATTTTTTAGTCTATAAGAATTGAGCTTTTCAAATTCTGAATTTGACATATAAATTTCACCTCTAATTTCTATATCATTAGGATATTTACCCTCCAATAAAAGGGGTATTGCTTTTATCGATTTAATATTTTCTGTAATATTTTCCCCTAATCTCCCGTCCCCTCTCGTTGCACCAACCTCAAGCTTACCATTTTTATAAATCAAAGTTGCAGATAAACCATCAATTTTAGGCTCAGCCAAAAATTCAAGATCTATACTTTTATCTATCTGAAGAAATCTTTTAGTTTTATCAATATAGTTTTCTACATCTTGTTTAGTAAAAGTATTTCCTAGCGATAACATTGGAACTTTATGCTCAATTTTTTTAAATTCTGAACTTAATTCAGCTCCTACTTTTTTTGACGGACTATTAACGAGTACAAAATCGGGAAATTTTTTTTCTAATTCATCATTATCAATTCTAAGTTTGTCATATTCTGCATCAGATATTTCTGGGTTATCATTGTTATAATATAAATTATTATGGTATTCTATCTTACTAGCCAGCTCTTTAAGTCTTTTTATAACTTCTTCTTTTTTCATTAACAATACCTATAAATAATTATATAATTTAATTATGATTCATTAAACTTTCTGCTGCATGTCTAGCAGCTTCAGTTACTTTTTCACCTGATAACATTCTAGCAATTTCTTCTAGTCTTTCATCATAGTTTAAATTTTTTATACTAGTAGTAGAATAACTGTTTTCGTTGCTCTTATTAACCTTAAAATGATTTTTAGACCTTGCAGCTACTTGAGGATGATGCGTAACAGCAAGAACTTGATTACTTAAACCAAGTAAATTTAATCTCTTTCCAATTGCGTCAGCAACTGCTCCTCCAACTCCAGAATCAACTTCATCAAATATTAAAGTTTTTGTAGAATTATTTTTTCTTTCTGAAGATAAAGAAACTTTAATAGCTAGCATAATCCTAGATAATTCACCCCCTGAAGCTATTTTAGCAATAAAATTAAACCCAGAGTCTTTATTAGTTTCAATTTTAAACGTAACGTCATCCATGCCATTAGATTTCCAACTAATTTCATCAAGTAAATTTATTGAAACTTTAAATGAGGCATTATCAAGTTTTAGTACTGGAAATTCTTTATTCACATATTTTGAAAGTTTATTAGCAGCTTCTTGCCTAAGATTAGTTAATTGTTCTGCTCCCTCTATATATTTTTTTCTAAGTATATTTATTTCTTCTTCCATTTTTTTTAAATCATTAAGAGAATTAGCAAAATTATATAGGTTTTTTTCAAGCTGGTTTTTAAAGTTGATAATCTCAGATTCATCTATGTTATGTTTCCTAGCTATTCTTTTTATTAGTGAAATTCTATTTTCAATATCATCTAAATTTAAATTAGATATATCGACACTTTCTAAACATTCTTCTAGAATAGCTTCAGTTTCTTTATACTCAATTAATGTACTTTCAATGGATGCATCAAGTTTTTTAAATAATTCTTTATTAAGAGGTAGAATTGACAATATTTGCTTCTTTGAAAGAACTAAATTTTCATATACTCCTTGTGATTCTATATTTCCCTTTAATAAAAAATTAATTTTTCCTAAACTATCTTTAATTTTTTCTATAGACATTAAATAATTTTTTTTTTCGATTAAAGTATTAATTTCATTATCTTTTAGTTCTAATTTATTAATCTCATCTAGATCTTCAATTAAATACTTTTTCTTATCTTCTATTAATTCTAATTTTTCTTTATATTCATTAAATGATTTTACTTTATCTTTATATAATTTATAGGATATAGATAATCCTTTTGTATTTTTAGATAAATTTCCCCATTCATCTAAAATATTAATATGATTTGAGTTTTCTAATAAACCAACTTGGTCATTTTGGCCATTAACTTCAATTAAATAATTACTAATTTCTTTCATAACACTAAGAGATATTAATTCATCATTTAAAAATGACTGACTTCTTCCATTAGATAGTATTTTTCTCCTAAGAATAATATCATTTTCAAATTTTAAACTATATTTATCAAGTAAATTAATTACATCGTGATCTTTATTTATTATAAATAAAGCAGAAACACTAGCTTCCTTCTCTCCTTTCTTTATAAGGCTTTTATCTGCCCTATTCCCAAGTATTAAGTTTATTGCATCTACAATAATTGATTTACCTGCACCTGTTTCTCCTGTAAGCACTGTAAAACCTTGTTCAAAGTTTAATTCTAATTTATCAATCAAAACTATATTCTTAATAGAAATATAATTTAACATACATAGACCCTATAATTTTTAATTGCCAAATATATCTAAAAACTCATTTAATATATTTATATATGAATTTTTTTCTTCTTTATTATCTTTCAATATTTCTTTTTCTTTTTGAAATAATGAATAAGAATATAAATACCATTTATTTTCAGGGTAATTGTAGCCTAAAACAGAAGCATATACTTTGGCTTCTTCATATAAACCTATTTTATAATACATCTCAGTTAAACGAGCCAAAGCTTCAGGAACATGGCTAGTTTTTGAATAAAGATCAACGACTGTCTTAAATCTATTAATTGCAGATATATAATTATCTAAATTTTGATATGTTCTTCCTACATCCATTTCTTTTGCCGCTAAATGATCATTTACTAAATCTAACTTTAATCTGGCATCTTTAGCATAATCAGAATTAGGAAACCTTCTAATTAAATTATTGAAAGCTTCTAATGCTTTTTCTGTATAAGACTGATCTCTTCTATAATCATTAATTTGTTCATAATAATTTAGAGCAATTAGATAAAAAGCATAATCTATATCACTAGCGCCTGGATGTAATTCTATATATCTTTTAGCTCCAGTCACAGAATCATCATATTTATCTAATTTATAATTAACATAAGCAGTCATTATCTGAGATCTAGTAGCCCATATTGAGTATGGATGAAGTCTTTCTACTTCAAGAAATTCACCATGTGCTGTTATAAATTTATTATCATCTATATAATCCATTGCTGAATTATAAATTTCTTCTACACTCCTTTCAGCAGCTTTTTCTTCTTTTTTCTTAGCTGTGTTAGAAGAGCATGAGATAGTTAAAAATAATAATATAAATAGTAAAAATTTTAGCAATATAGAAAATGGGTTAATCATAAAATTTCCAAACTGTTAATTTATAAAATTATAACATAAGAGATTCATATAATTTAATAAAAATTTATTATCCTTAACTTGATCCTTGTTATAATTACAATATCATGCAAATGTCCAAATTATTATAATTTAAAATAGGATTAAAATGTCAAACACTGATGATAAATATATTAAATTCGCTCATGAGCTTGCAGATTCTATTCATGATGAAATAAAAAGTCACTTTCGCCAAACTAGTAATTGGGAAATAAAACCTACTAAAAATAATAAACGTCCTCAAATTGCTACAAATGCAGACCTAAATGCGGAAAAGATAATGAGAAGATTAATTAATAAAAATTTTCCCTCTCACGGAATAATCGGAGAAGAATTAGGATCTGAAAATGAAAATGCAGAATATGTATGGGTCTTAGATCCTATAGATGGAACTAAAGCCTTTGTCTCAGGTTTACCATTTTTTGGAACTATGATTGGTTTAATTAAAAATTCAGAGCCTATATTAGGTTTAATTGACCAACCAATTACAAAAGATAGAATATGGGGAAGTCCAAAAGGTAGTTTTTTAAATAATAAATCTGTACAAACAAGAAATTTTAAATCTATAGATGAAACTATATGCGCTATAACCGATCCAGCTATGTTTATTGAAAATGATAAAGATAAAGCTATATATAATATGGTGGTAGATAAGACACTATATGTTCGTCATGGGACAGATTGCTGGGGCTATGCCATGTGCGCGGGAGGTACAATTGACTTAGTATTAGAAAAAGATTTGGAAATATGGGATATAGTTGCAGCAAGAGCTATTATTGAAGCTGCTGGAGGAATAGTTACAGCATGGAATAAAACAGAAGCAGCATCAGATAGGTCTGTAATAGCTGCAGCAAACATTGAGACTTATAGGTATTTTACAGAAATTATAGAAAGTTTATAAAAATATTTTGAATTTACTTTAAGAGGTAAAAATGAGATCTGACAGAGAAAAGATGGATTATGACGTAGTCATTGTAGGAGCAGGACCAGCTGGTCTCTCTGCAGCAATAAAGCTAAAACAATTATCAAAAAATAATAATTCTGAATTATCTGTTTGTATAGTTGAAAAAGGACCTGAAGTAGGAGCTCATATTTTATCTGGTGCTGTTTTTGAAACAAGAGCCTTAATTGAACTTTTCCCTAACTGGAAAGAAATGTCTCACCCTAAAATGTCAGCTGTAACTGAAGAAAAATTTATTTTTCTTAGTAAAAATAAAAGTATAAAACTTCCTAATTTACTCTTACCAAAGACAATGAAAAATCATAACAACTATATAATTAGTCTTGCCAATATGTGCAGATGGTTAGCGGAAGAGGCAGAAAAATTAGGAGTAGAGATATACCCAGGATTTGCTGCAAAAGAAATACTGTATGACGACGAAGGCTCTGTTATCGGTATTGCTACAGGCGATATGGGAGTAGATAAAAATTTTGATAAGACTCCGGCATTTGAAGCAGGTATAGAGTTATTAGGAAAATATACCTTATTTGCTGAAGGCTGTAGAGGTCATTTAGGGAAACAACTAATTAAAAAATATAATTTAGATAAAGGTAAATCTCCTCAATCATATGGGATTGGTTTAAAAGAAATTTGGGAAATTGATAGTAAAAACCATAAAGAAGGTAAAATTATGCATTCTGCTGGATGGCCATTAACTAATGATATATATGGTGGTTCTTTTTTATATCATATGGATAATAATCAAATATCTATTGGTTTTGTTATGGGACTTGATTATAAAAATCCCAATATAAGTCCTTATGAGGAATTCCAAAAATTTAAAACTCATCCAGATATTAAGAAAATTCTAAAAAATGGAAGAAGAATTGCTTATGGCGCTAGAGCTCTAAATGAAGGAGGATACCAGTCCCTACCTAAACTATACTTTCCGGGTGGAGCGCTTATTGGATGTGAAGCCGGTACATTAAATGTTCCTAAAATAAAAGGAACACATACTGCTATGAAGTCAGGTATGCTTGCCTCAGAAATTGTTTTTAAGAATTTACAATTAGATTCATCAACAAATATCTCTTTGAAGGAATATGAAGATAACTTTTATAATTCATGGGCAGGTAAAGAATTAAAATATGCTAGAAACTTTAGGCCTGGATTTAAGTATGGATTAGTTTTAGGTACTTTATTAGGTGCAATAGACCAAAAATTATTTAAAGGAAAAGCACCTTGGACAATAAAAATCGGCCATGCAGATCATAAAGCCACTAAACCAGCAGGTGCATGTCCAAAAGTAGTTTATGATAAACCCGATGGCGTTATAAGTTTTGATAGACTTACTAATTTATCGTTTTCTGGGACAAATCACTCAGAAAATCAACCTTGCCATTTAGAACTAGTAAATACAGAAACTCCTATTCAGTATAATTTAGCTATATATAATTCTCCTGAACGTTTATATTGTCCTGCAGGTGTGTACGAAATCGTTGAAGATAATAATACACAAAAGCTTCAAATTAATTCTCAAAATTGTCTTCATTGTAAAACATGTGATATTAAAGATCCCTCGCAAAACATAAACTGGACATCACCAGAAGGAGGAGGAGGTCCAAACTACCCTAACATGTAGATAACCCTATTCATTTACAATATTCTTTTGTATTGTCCCATCTGGAAAAGTTGTAATAACTTCTCCTACAAATTTTCCATTTTTAAAGATACCTGATTGCCTTGTATTATCAATATAAACTAATATTCCTGGCCCTTCACGTAAGCCATTTATAAATTCACCGTCATAATATGTTCCATCTGGGAAAGTAAAAATTCCCTTTCCGTGATAGTTACCATTTATAAATTCACCTTTATAAGAACTACCATCTTTAAAAGAAATTCTACCATTACCATGCATTAAATTATTTATGAATTCGCCAGTATATTCATTACCTTCCTCATAAACAATTTTTCCTATGCCTTCTATTCTATCTTTTATAAAATCTCCCGTATAAACAACACCATCACTATATTTAAGTTTACCTTTCCCCTCTTTTTTACCATTTAAAAAAAGTCCTTCATAAACAGTTCCACTTTTATATGTTAAAATACCTTTGCCATGCATTAATCCAAGCGCAAACTCACCGTTATATAAATCTCCATTATTAAACTCTAAAGTACCTTTACCATGAAATTTACCATCCTTAAAATAGCCCTCATATTTCAATATTTGATTAACTGTTTTTTCAGAGGAAGTAAAAACTCCTTTTCCTTCCATCACACCTTCAATCACACTACCTTTATAGCTACTTCCATCTTCAAAATTTATAATTGTATCTTCAGCTATTAGAGTTTTAATTACTATAATGTTAAATATAACTAGCAGATGTAAAATTTTTAGGATCATTTTATCTTTATGCTACTGCGAAACTAATTTCTTCTTGAGTAATAATATTATTTTCCTCAATAACTTCATAATTACTCTTGTCACTAAATAGTTCCCACAAAAATTTATTATTTACTTCATGGCCTGCACATTTTGCAACTATACTTCCTATTATATGAAATCCTGAAAGATATATATCTCCACATAAATCTAATATTTTATGTCTAACAAACTCATCTTTAAAACGCAAACCTTCAGGATTTAATATTTTACCGTTATCAACAACTATAGCATTATTTATAGAACCACCTAAAGCTAAACCATTTTGATGCATATACTCAACTTCATTAAGCATACCGAATGTCCTTGCTGACCCTATTTCTTCGTCAAAAGTATTCGCCAACAAAGTTATTTTTTGACGTTGTACACCAATTGCTGGATCGTCAAAATCAATCATATAGTCAATAGAAAAATTATCAGAAGGAACTGCTATTATAGAACTATTATTTTGAGAAAAAGATACTTCTTTAAGAACTTTAATTACTTTCTTTTTAGCAAATTGTTCTTTTATGCCTGCTGAACTTATTAAATCTAAAAAAACTTTAGCACTTCCATCCATTATAGGAACTTCACTACCTGATAAAATTACATCAGCATTATCAATTCTAAGACCCATGAAAGCAGACATTAAATGTTCTATTGTGTGAACTTTGTGGCCTGCATTATTTTCTATGGTCGTTCCTAGTTTTGTATCACATACATTTTTATAAGAGGCTACAATTTTTCTATCTTTATTTAAATCTTCTCTAATAAAAGTGATGCCTGAATTAACATCTGCGGGGAGTATTTTTATTTGGGTATTGTTTCCTGTATGCAAACCTACACCTTCACAAAAAACTTTATTTTTTAAAGTTTTTTGGAAACCTAATTTAGCTATATTTAAAGTATCTGGCATAATAATATATCTCTATTGTAACAATATGTTTTTAACAAAAATATTCGTATTTTAAAAATCAAATATTGTAACATTTGTAACAAATAAAATTAAAAATTTTCTACAAACCAATTCTTAATTTTTTGAATATATACATAATAATTGTCAGATTTATTAGTTTTATTAGACAAATTAGTATTAATATCATTATTTTCCATTATAGAAAAATTTAATAAGCTGCATACAGCTGAAAAAGAAGGACTCTTCATATTCTCAGGTAAGGCTGCAATATTTTGCGGCTTTCCCAATCTAACTTTTTTATTTAATATATTACTTGAAAAATCTAGTAAGCCATCCATTTGTGCAACTCCTCCAGTTATTACCACCCTATTTGCAATTATATCGTTATATCTACTTTCCTGAATTAGCTCATTAATTGTATTTATAATTTCAAATATTCTTGGTTTAATTACAGATATTAAATCTCTCCTTGTAATTTCAATGGAGTCATTATCTTCACCTAAGGCATTAACTTCTATAGTAGAAAGAGAATTTTCTAATTCTTCAATTAACTGTCCGTTAATAATTTTAATTCTTTCCGAATTTGAAAGTGATAGTGAAAAGATTCTAGATATATCATTTGTAACCATATTACCGCCTAAAGGAATTACCTTCGAGTATAACATAGCTCCATTATAAAACATTGATATAGATGATAAAGTAGCACCTATGTCAATTAAAGCCACACCTAACTCTTTTTCTTCCTCAGATAATAAAGAGACTCCAGTTGCATAAGGGGTATAAACAATTTTTTCAATTTCTAAATCAGAATTCTTAACAACATTTTCTATATTTCTTAGTGTATTTGTATCAGCGCTAATGATACTAATCTCTAATCCCAATTTATCTCCAAACATACCTAACGGACTTTTTACTCCTTTATTTCCATCTATGGAATACTGAAATGGAATAATATGCAAAATAGATTTATTTTCGATATTATGTTTCTCAGATAAAAAGTTATAAGCTTTATTCAAGTCGCCCTGACTAATAATTGCACCTTTCAAATCAACTTCAATATTAATATTTTCAATATCAATATTAACCGATGAAAAACCAATAATAACTTTCTTTATTCTTAAAGAGGCCATTTTTTCAGCACTTGCAACACAATTTCTAACTGAATTTTCTAAAGCACTCATATCAGTTATAACTCCTGATACTAAGCCTTTAGATTCTTGAAAACCAGCTCCAACTATTGATATATTATTGTTCTTATCCAATTTAGCAATTAAGCAACAAATTTTACTAGAACCAACATCTAATACAGCCACAATAGGACTTTTAGAAAAGTAAGAATAATTAAACCACTTAGATTTCATCATAATTATCTTCAGTCAACCGATTTATACTTTAAACTAACTCTATCTTGAATTCTCAAGTCAATAAAAGTTAAATTATTATAATCTATATTATTATCTAGCTTATATAAAGCATCCAATGAATTTAAAGCATTAAAATTAGGTAATTTTATAAAAAAATCTTGTTTAAAAAAAATATTCCATCTTCTTGAGTCTATTCTTTCTATTTTAGTGACTTTAAAATTAAAAGAATTCAATTTATTTATTATTAACGGAAGTTCATTAATATTTAATAATGCATCTTTTCCATATAAAAGAAATAAATTTTCAAATCTATTATCCTCAATTTTTTTAAATTTTATTCCATCTTTATTAATTAAATAAATTGTATTAGACTCATCTATATATCTACTAAAAGGAATGTATTCATAAATTTCAATTTCTAATTTTCCCATCGGCAATAAATAAACACTGCTTTCTTTTACCCAAGATAATTTATTTAAATTTTGCCTTATATTTTTAACATTTATATTTACAAGTAACTCACCAATAGAGACATCTATAGCGTCTATAATATTAATCTTACTTTCATTAATTCTACCAGATAAATAAACTTCATTTAGCACAATATCAGAATATGATGAAAACTTCTTTAATGTCTGGCCTGATATATCAAGAAAAAATTCTTTTTTAAAAAAAATAAATAATAAACCAGATATTAACAAAAATAATAATATTTTTTTAAAAATTCTCATCAAATCAGAGCATCTTCAATAATTTTAGTAATTAAATCATCAAAACTCAAACCATTATTTTTTGCAATTTTAGGAACTAATGAATGTTTCGTTAAACCTGGTAAAGTATTTATTTCTAATAGAACCGGTGCTTTAGATTCTTCATTAGGAACTATAAAATCTGATCGAGTAACTCCCTTACAGCCTAGAGAAGTATGGGCAGATAAAGCAAAATTTTTTAATAGAGTTTTTTGATTTTCACTTAAATCCTCTGGAATAATATACTTTGTATTATTACTTTCATACTTAGATTTATAATCATAAAAATTTTCCTCAAACTTAATCTCAATCATACCTAAAACTTTATTATCTATGACTGCCACAGCAACTTCCTTACCTTCAATATAAGATTCAACTAAAAAGTTTTTATCATTAAATTTAAGATTATTTAAAATAGTATCTTTATCAATAATATTTACACCTATACTTGACCCTCCATCTATAGGTTTAATGATAAAAGGTCTGTCAAAAGGTTCTTTATTTTTTATATCATCAATATTACTTACTGTGCTTTTAGCAATATTTATATTAACTGATTTAAATACTTTTTTAGCAAGTACTTTATTCATAGCTACTGAGGAAGCTAAAACAGCGGATCCAGTATATGGAGTATTTTTAAATTCACAGATACTTTGTATTACTCCATTCTCTCCGATTCCTCCATGTAATGCATTAAAAACTAGATCAAAATTATCTAATGAATAATTTAAAAATTCACTTTTAGAGATATCTATCTCAGTTACTTTATGTCCTATCCTCAATAAAGAAAATTTGACTGCATTAGCAGACATTAAAGAAACCTCTCTTTCTGTATAACCTCCTGAAAGCAATAATATATTCAAGTCTCACTCCTATTTATTTGAAAACCCTATTTTCAAAATCTCCCATTCGAGTTTTATTCCAGAATTGTCATAAACTCTTTGTTTTACAGTATCACCTAATGATTCAATATCACTTGCCGTTGCATTATTATAATTAATAATAAAGTTAGCGTGCATTTCTGATATCTTTGCTCCGCCTATAGATAAACCTCTACATCCCGCTTCCTCAATAAGCTTCCATGCCTTGTGACCTATTGGGTTTTTAAAAGTTGAGCCCCCTGTTAATTTATTAACAGGCTGTGTTTTGATCCTTTGTTGTTTTAAGTCAAATAAAGATATTGCATCTTTATCTTCAGAAAAATATCTAAATTTAGCAGAAATGATAATAGATCCATCACTTATTGATGTTTTTCTATAAGCCATATCTAATTTATTACGTGATATATTATATAAACCTTTATTTCGATCTAAAATTTGTACTTCATATAAAATATCAGACATTTCTCTACCATAACATCCGGCATTCATTTTAATACTGCCTCCAATTGTACCTGGAATACCCGAAAGAAAATCGTAACCATAAAAATTATTTTTTTTAGCATATCTTGCAAACTTCATATTTAATAAAGATGCTCCTACCTCTATGTAATTTTCATGAATTTTTATTTTACTAAAATTTTCATTTAGTTTAATACCTATTCCTTTTACGCCACCATCTCTAATTATAGTATTAGAAAGTGCTCCTATTATAAATATAGGAATTCTGCTACATAGGTTTTCCAAAAAAAAAATTAAATCCGATTCATCTTCTGGTTCAAAAAGTAATTCAAAAGGCCCACCAACTTTAAACCATGAAGATGAGGACATATCAGCATTGGTTATTAATTTTCCTCTTACATTTGGAATTTTATTTATTAATAAAGACATAACAAATCTTTTCTATAATTTATTGTTGATTATTTTTAACATGGATTTTTGCATACTTCTCGCTTTTTTAGAAATTGATCCTGCTCCTAAAAAAATTATAAAGTCTTTACTTGTAGCTATTTTGCTTAATTCAACCTCCATATAATTTTCATCTTTAAAACAATATACATTTTTGTGACCATTTTTTTTTATTGAATTAACAATTATTTTTTCATTTATATCCTTTATTTTTTTTTCTCCAGCACTATAAATTTTTGTTACATATAAATAGTCAGCGTCTGAGAAAGAATTTATAAATTCATCATATAAATCAATTAGTCTTGTATATCGATGAGGTTCAAAAACAACAATTAATTTGCCTTTACACAATAACTTTGCTGCCTTTAGAGTATTTTTTATCTCAGTAGGATGATGTGCATAATCGTCTATTATTTTTATATTTTTTAATGAGCCTACAAAACTAAATCTTCTTTCGACTCCCTTAAAATTTAGGAGTGAGTCTTTAATAACTTTTTCTGTAATGCCTAATTCTAATGCAACTGCAACTGCAGCCAGAGCATTTCTTATGTTATGTTCTCCTGGAATTGGAATAGCTAAATTTTTAATAAGCTTATTTTTTGATAAATTTCCTTTTTTAATAGTAATATCAAAATAAGTTAAGTAATTTAAAACTTTTACATTAGATACAAGTAAATCAGATTTTTTATTAAAGCCATATGTAATTAACTTTCTATATTTAATATCTTTACATAAATTTTCTGCATCGGGAGAATCTATACATATAAATGCAATACCATAAAAAGGAATATTTTCTACAAAATTTCTAAAAGCTCTATTCAAATTATCAAAAGTTTTATAAAAATCAATATGTTCTCTATCTATATTAGTAATAACTACATATGTAGATGGCAACTTTATAAAAGTACCATCACTCTCATCAGCTTCTACAACCATCCAGTCACTTTTACCTAATCTTGCATTAGTGCCATATGCTTCTATTATTCCTCCATTGACTACTGTAGGATCTAATTTTGCACCTTCTAATAACGAACTGATAAAAGATGTTGTTGTAGTTTTACCATGTGAACCGCCTATAGAAATTGATTTTTTAAATCTCATTAATTCAGCTAGCATATCTGCTCTTCGTACTATTGGTATTTTATTTAATGCCCCTGCAACTAGCTCAACGTTATCTTCTTTTATAGCTGAAGATATAACTATAATACTTACATTATCTATATTTTTTGATTTTTGCCCTATAAATATTTTTATACCCATTTTTTTTAAGCGGTCTACATTAGAGCTTTTAGTAATATCACTCCCACTTACTTTATAACCTAAATTAAATAATATCTCAGCAATACCACTCATTCCTATACCACCTATACCTATGAAATGAATAACACCTATGTCTTTTGAAAAATTCTTCATTATATTATTTTCCATTTAAAATATTTATAGCTAAATTAACTAATTTCTTACTACTTCCATATATTGCATTATTTTTCGCTTTTTCTGACATAATATATAAAGATTTAGTATTAAAAATAATACTTTTAAGCTTATTAATTAATCTATCTGTATCAGCTAGTTCTATTTCACTTATAATACGTCCTGCCCCCATTTTATTTATCATTAAAGCATTCTTCATTTGATGATTATCTGAAGATATCTCTAAAGGAATCATTATTGATGGACGTCCAGAAATTAAATTTTCTGCTAATGTACCCGCCCCACTTCTACATATAATTAAATGGCACCAATTTAAACTACTTGGCATATTTTCAATATATATTTCTAATTTAAACTTAATAGAGGATTTATCATATAATTTTTTTACGTAAGAATAATTTTCTTTCCTTACTTGTTGTAATATAGATATTTTATTTTGTAACTTTTTTGGAAGCTTACATAGAGCTTTAGTAATTTTAGTAGCCATAACTTCGGCTCCTAGACTTCCTCCTGTAATTAAAATATTAATCAATTCTTTTTTATGCAGTGTATAGTTTTTTTTACGTATTTTTTCTATATCTTCTCTAACTGGCATACCAATAACACTATATTTATAATGATCATTATTATCTAATTTAGGGAAAAATGTTGTTAGGTGATTGGCATATCTGTATAAAAGCTTATTAGCTTTTCCTAAAATAGAGTTTCCTTCATGAAGAATAATTGGAACTCTAAAAACTTTAGATATTATAAGAGGTGCAACGGTTATTCCTCCGCCAAAACCATAGCTTAAAACTGGTTTATATTTTATTGTAAAATATAATGATTGAAAAATTGCGTAAAAAAATAAATATATAGAGATTGAATTTTTGTAAATACTACTTTTATATATACCTCTTCCTTTAACACACAAAAGTTTAAAATTTTTATTTTTAAAATTTTTATTTACAAAATTAAACATCCTAAAGTCAGTAATGAATATTACTTTATAATTGTTCTTTATAAGTTCACTGCTAACCTGAATAGCTGGAAGTACGTGACCGGCAGTTCCTCCACCAACAATAAATATATTTTTAGTATCTTTCATATTTATGCCTACTATAATCTTTTTTTGTCAAGGCTAGAACTATACCCATACTAATAGAAATTGATAACAAAGAAGAGCCTCCATAACTAATAAATGGAAAAGTTATTCCCGTGGTAGGAACAATCCCTAAAGTAACAGAAACATTTAACAAGACTTGTATACCGAATAATATTAATAAACCTCCTACAGCTAGAAGAGAAAATAAATCATTTTTAACGTATACTCTTATTAAACCTCTTATTAAGATGGAACAGGATAATAATAATATTATAATACAAAAAATAGCACCAAATTCTTCTGCTATAACAGGAAATATAAAATCTGTGTGTGCATCAGATATTTTATTTTTAATAATTCCTCCACCCGGACCATTACCTAAAAAACCACCAGACTCATATGCCAAAAAAGAATTATTAATCTGATCATAGCTTTCACAGGGTGAATTTAAAAAACAATCAATTCTTCTTTTAACATGTGGAAATATATAATAGCCTAATGTAATGCCTGCTCCCAATAAGCTAAATAATAAAAAAAACCATCTTAATGATATGCCAGCTAAAAATAGTTGTCCCGACCAAATAAGTATTATTATTACAGACATGCCTAAATCTGGTTGCTCAAGCAAAAATAAAAGAATAGAAAATAATAATATTAAAGAAAAATGCAAACTTGAAACAAATTTAGGAAAATATTTAATAGTTTTGTATTTATTAGCAATTAGATAGGCGGTAACTATAACAAAAAAAGGTTTAATAAATTCTGAAGGTTGAACTGAAAAGCCTCCAATTATTAACCATCTACTTGCACCTTTAATATCTGGACCCATAATCATGACTAAAAATAATAATATAAAACATAAAATAAAACCCATTATACTTAATCTAATAATTCCTTTAATAGATAAAAAAGTTGTAAATAGCATAGCAGAAATAGATAAAAATAAATAAGATATATGATGAGTAAAAAAGTGTAATTCAGGTAAATTATTTCTTATGGCTACTGAAGACCCTGCTGCCAATATCATAATTGAACCAATAGTAGCTAATATTAGCATTTGAATTAAATTCCAATGATCAATTGTCCACCACCATCTTGATAATACACTTTTATCATTTCGAGCTATAAAAATCATTTTAACCTTTTAGTTTAAATATTTATTAATCTCATCAGAAAAAAAATTTCCTCTTTGCTCATAACTTAAAAATTGATCATATGATGAACATGCAGGGGAAAATAAAATAGTCGAATTATATCTTATATTTTTAGTAAAGTTCATCGCATCTCTTACTGCATTTTTTAAATTTGTAACATTTTTGCAATAGAAATAATCACCAAAATAATTAACAAATTCATCTGCAGATTCTCCAATAAAATAAGCCACTTTAATTGAATTAATATTATCTTTTAAGTAAGAAAATTTTTCATTTTTTCTTATTCCACCAGCTATCCATATAATGTTCTCAAAACAATTTAGAGCAGCATTACAAGATACTAGATTAGTAGATTTTGAATCATTAATTACTTTTAATTTAGAGTCTTTGTAAATTAGCTCTAACCTATGCGATAAACCTTTAAATGTTGGTAAATATTTTTTAATTTCTTCATTAGTAACTCCAAGATTTTTAACACTTGCAATCGAAATTAAAATATTCTCAATATTATGTTTTCCTATTAAGAATGTTAAGTCTTTAACATCTGAAATAAAAATGTTTTTATTATTTAAATTATCAAACACCTTACCTTCCTCTATATATATAGTATTTTTTAATTTTTTCTTTAAAGATATTTTAATGATTTTAGGTTTAACTTTACGATTACTAATTCGATTACAAACTTTTAAAGCTTCTTCATTATCTATATTTATTATTGCAATATCATTTAAATCTTGATTCATAAATAAATTTTCTTTTGCAATTATATATTTTTCATAGCTGCCGTGCCAATCAATGTGATCGGGAGAAATATTAGTTAATATTGTCATGTTAGGTTTTATATTTTTTACAACATCTAGCTGAAATGACGAAGCTTCTATTACAAAAATATTTGGCTTTATATCAGATTTTAGCTGCAAAACTGGTACTCCTATGTTACCTCCAATGATAGATTGTTTTTTTGCCGATATTAACAAGTGATGAATTAAAGCCGTTACAGTAGATTTACCATTTGAACCAGTAATAAAAATGAAGGTGTTGTTGTTTTTTGACTCTTTCTGCCAAAATAAATCTAAATCTCCAATAATATTTATCTTATATTTTTTAGCTAATTTTATAATACTGTGATTAGGTTTTATACCTGGACTTACAAATAATAATTCTATTTGTTTTAAGTTCTTTGAAAAATTTAAATTTAATATTTCAATATCTTTTAAAGCAATATTATTTCTTACTTTTTTTATATCATCCCATACTATCATTTTCTTAGAATTATCTCTAAAAAAATTAATCGCAGATATACCAGTCAAACCTAAACCTAATATTCCAATATTTTTATTTTTTAAATTATTCATATTATCTTAATTTTAAAGTTGCTAAACCTATTAATGCAAGTATTACAGCTATAATCCAAAACCTAATTACTATAGTAGATTCTGACCAACCTTTTTTTTCAAAATGATGGTGTAATGGCGCCATTTTGAAAATTCTTTTTCCTGTTAATTTAAATGATAATACTTGAACTATAACAGAAGCTGCTTCTAAAACAAATAAACCACCTACAATAGCAAGTACGATTTCGTGCTTTATTATTACACTTATAATTCCTAAAGCTGCTCCAGCAGATAAAGAACCAGTATCTCCCATAAATACACTTGCAGGAGGAGCGTTGAACCAAAGAAACCCTATTCCAGCGCCTACGAGGCTGGAGCATAAAACTATTAATTCTCCACTACCTTCAATATAAAACAAGTTTAAATAGCTAGAAAATATGGTATTCCCAACTAAATAAGCAATAGCTCCAAAAACACTAGCTACAATGATTATAGGAACAATGGCTAATCCATCTAACCCATCTGTCAAATTGACAGCATTAGACGATCCAACAACTACTAAAGTAGAAAAAATACACCATATTACAAAACCTAAATATAAAGTGGTATCTTTTAAAAAAGGAAAAGCCAACATTCCTTGCAGAGAAACATCTGAAATTAAATAAATCCAGATTGCTGCTATAATAGTTATTAGAATTTGAAATATAAGTTTTAGCTTACCGGATAATCCTTTATGATTATTTTTTAAAATTTTTAAATAATCATCAATAAAACCAATTAAACCAAAACCAAATGTAATATATAAAACTATCCAAATGTATAAATTAGAGAGATCAGCCCATAATAAAGTAGATATTATTAAAGCACCTAAAATAATTACTCCACCCATTGTAGGAGTACCTCTTTTCATCTCAAGATGCCAATCTGGCCCATCTGTTCTAATCGGCTGACCTTCTTTTTGATTTGATTTTAACCAGTTAATTATTTTAGGAGCAAACAAAAATACTATTGATAATGAAGTTATTAAAGCTATTCCGCTTCTAAAAGATAAATATCTGATTATGTTTAAGAAACTATAGTCTTCTATCAGTGAAGTTAATAAATAATATAACAATTTATTTACCTTTAAATTTAGCGATTAGTTTTTTTACAATTATTTCCATTTTCATATGTCTCGACCCTTTAACTAGAATACAATCTTTAGGCTTTATTAAATTGATTATTTTATCTTCTTCATAATTAGAAAAATTCTCTATCCAGATACAATCAATAACATTTAAACATATCTTATATAATTTTTTTGTCTTATTTCCTACGAATACAACTATAGCAACATTATATTTAATTAAATAATCATATAATTCTTTATGTAATTTTTCTGAAAAAGAACCTAACTCCCCCATTTCACCAAAAATTAACACTTTTCTATTGTTATTTGCAATTTCATTAAAAGAAGCAAGTGAAGCAATCATAGAACTTGGGTTTGCGTTATATGTATCATCTATTAAAATCGAATTCTTTTTATTAATGACTAAGTTATATTTATTACCTCTTCCTGCAGGAAGGGTTGCCTTAGTTAAATTTTTTAAACCTTTGTTAATATCACAATTAGAAATCAATAAACTTCCTATTACCGCTAATGAGTTTATTGCTTGATGCTGTCCATCTAGAGAGATATTATAATTATATATCTTTCCAAAGCCTTCAGCTATGATTTTTTGTCCATTTTTTTGTGGCACTCGTTCAATCAGACGTATATCTGCATTTTTATTTAATCCATATGATAAAATATTTTTTTTACTAAACCTTTTAGTATATTTTTTTATTTCATTAAAATAATTATCACTATTGATTAAAATATATCCATTTTTTTTTATTCCATCGAATATTTCTACTTTTGCCTTTACAATATCATTTATAGAATCAAAATTGCCTATATGAGCTTCAGATATATTAGTAATAATAGCTATATCAGGTTTAACTAATTTACTTAAAAAACTAATTTCATTAAAACTATTCATGCCTAACTCAAAAATACCATAATTTATATTTCTTGGCATATTAGCTAATGAAAATGGAACTCCTACTTGATTATTAAAACTACCAGGATTTGTAAATGTAGCACCTAAAGTTGAAAATGCCTGCCCAAGCATTTCTTTTGTAGAAGTTTTTCCTGAACTTCCTGTAATAGCAATTATTTTTTTAGAATTATTAGAACGTTTTCTGGATTCTTTTGCTAAAAGAATTAAACTTTTATATACATCATTAACCTGAATTATATTTATTTTATTTCTAAATTCTTCATAAGGTTTTTTGACTATTATAGAAGTAGCTCCAGCCTTAATTGCCTCTATAATGAAATCATGACCATCAAATTTAGTACCTGGCATTGCTAGAAAAATGTTTCCAGGTTTGACCTTTCTACTATCAATTTCTAATGAATTGCATTGCCAGTTATTTTCTATTACTAAATTAAAAATATTAGAAATTTCATCAGCGCTCCATAAATTTTTATCTGTTTTAATTGACAAGGCATTAATCCTTAACAAGTACTTTTTTAATTACTTTTGCATCATCAAAATATAAGTGTCTACCCTTAATTTCTTGAGTACTTTCATGCCCTTTGCCAGCTATAAGTAATATATCCCCTTTCACAAGTTTTTTTATTGTATTAATAATGGCAATTCTTCTATCAGCAATATCAATAGCATCAGGGCAATATTTTAATATTTCTCTTCTTATTTTTTTAGGGTCTTCGTATCTAGGATTATCATCAGTAATTATGTTTATATCAGAGAATTTATGAGCTATTTTTCCCATATCTTTTCTTTTTCCTTGATCTCTATCTCCTCCACATCCAAAAACTAAATATAATTTATTTTTCACGTAAGGTCTTAGTGAACATAAGACATTTTCTAAAGCATCAGGAGTATGAGCATAATCAATATAAATTTCAGCACCTTTAATATTTCTAATTAATTCGATTCTTCCAGGCGGAGATTTAATAGTTCTCGATAAATTTTCTATTTCTTTCCTTTTAAAGCCCATTTCTATCATTATACAAATGGCAGTTAATAAATTATCAATTTGATAATTTCCAATAAGTCTTGAAAAAATAATACTGGTAGTATTTTTATAAAAAATTTTCACTTCATAATTTTTATCTTTTAATCTTAATAATTTATATCTAAATACCGACGTACTAGATTGTCCTAATGTAATTACCTTCATATTATTTGACTTGGCTACCTCAATGAATTCATTTTTTTCACTTATATTATTATTAATTATAGCTATCCCATTTTTAGCAAAGTTTGAGAAAAGTTTTTTTTTTGTATTTTTATAATTATTAAAATTTTTATGATAATCTAAGTGATCTCTTGATAAAGAAGTAATAGCAACAATATTAAAATCTATTCCATCTAATCTAGACTGGTCTAAGCCATGACTAGAAACTTCAATGACTACATTTTCTACTTTTTTAGAATATAATTTATTTAAGTTTGAAACTAAAACTTCAGATTCTGGTGTTGTCAAATTACTATTCTTTTCAATTTTCTTATAATGAGTCCCAAGAGTACCTATAGAAGCTGTTTTACCAGATACTAATTTTGAAAATTGATGAACATACCATGCAACTGAGGTTTTTCCATTAGTTCCTGTAATTCCTACTATATTTTTAAATTTATAATTAGAAAATTTATTACAAATTAGAGCATATAATTTTCTTGGATTCTTGTGGGTTATTACCTCAATATTAGAATGTTTAATATATTTAAAATCTTTATCACTTACAATAATTAAAACAGCACCATTTTTGATTGCTTGAGGAATATAATCTATCCCATTATTAATTTTACCACTGAGAGCAACAAATATATATTTTTTTTTAATTTTTCTTGAATCACATGAGATTCCATTTACTTCAATATTACTAATATTTTTATTATTTTTTGTTTTAGGTAATAAATTATATAATTTAATCATAGAATTATAATTCGTTATAATTAGTACTTTTTACTCCTAATATTGGAGCAATATGAGTAATAATATTTTTTGAAATTGGTACCGCATTAAATCCCGCAGTTCTTCCCCATACTCTCGTTTCTTCTAGAGCCTTAGGCTCATCTAATAGAATAAATAATGCATACTTAGGTTCATCAATAGGAAAAAATGATATAAAAGAAGAAACTACCTTTTTATGACTTTGTTTTCCATCTATAAATTTATTTGAAGTACCAGTTTTACCGCCTACCTTATATAATTTTGATTGTATTTTCTTTGCTGTACCTTCAACTACAACATTCCTATAGTATTTCTTCATTGTTTCAGTCACTTTTGTTGAAAATACTTTAATTCTCGGTCTAATAATATATTTATCATCTTTAACAACCATAGGTTCTATGTACTCACCTTCATTAAGTGTCGCAGATAAAGCAGAAATTGCATGCATTGGAGATATATTTATACTATGTCCATAAGACATTAACACTAAATCTAATTCTTTTACTTTATCTTGAGGTATTACAACAGGATTCACTGATTCAAAGATACCTGTATCTAGTGGCTTATTAAATCCTAAGTTTTTAAAATAACTATATTGACTGTTTATTCCAAGTTTTTGTGCAATTTGAGCCGTTCCTATATTTGAAGAATAAGTAAAAACTTCTTCTAAATCTAATATTCTATCTTCCCCATGATAGTCAGTTATTGTTTTACCTCTTAATTTTAAAGGCTCTCTCACATCAAATTTACTATCATTTGTGACCAAATTATCATTTAATGCGGCCGCTATGGTAAATGATTTAAAAATAGATCCCATTTCATATACGCTATTGGTTATTTGATTTTTTGTTGGTGTAAAACTTGCATATACATTAGGATCAAAGCTTGGCAAACTGACACCAGCAATAACTTCTCCTGTATTAATTTCTAAAACTATTCCTACAGCAGCTTTATATTTATATAAATCTATGCCTTTTATTAATTCTTGATATACACGAAATTGAACTCTTGTATCAATTGTTAAATGAATATTTTTTCCTTTATTTAAAATATTATTATATTTTTTTTCTACGCCTGCTAAACCATCTTTTTCTGTACCCAAATAACCTATAATATGACTAATTTCATCATTATATGGATAAACTCTTAAATATTCTTTCTCAAAATTTAAAGCTGGTTCTCCAATTTTATTAATTTTTTTTGCAATATTTGGAGCTAAATGTCTTGCTATATATTGAAAATTTTTATCCTCGTTAAGTATTTTTTTTAATTTATTTTCACTTAATTCAGGAATTAACTGTAATAATATTTTTGTTGTGTTTTTTATATCATATATTTGATTTTTATTTTTATATAAAGACCATGAAGGCATAGAAATGGCAACTATATTGCCATTTCTATCTAATATATCCCCTCTTTTACTATTTATTGTAATAGCTGTATTTGAATAGTCTTTCGCTTTAAGTGGCTTAGATACCTCTATTAATTTAATATTAACGGTTATAAATGAAACAAAAAATATAACAGCTATAGCTATAATTCTTTGCTTACATTTATCTATTATTGATTTTTCTAAACCATCAACTTTAATGCTTTTATCAGCATTTATCAAAATTTATCTCATTCTTTAAAAATTTACTCTTTTTGTCTTCTTAGAAAAGCTGGGATATCTAGGGTATCTTCGTTACTATTTTTATCAGCAGTTTTCATTGAAATATCTGGTGAAAGTGATAATTCTTCTTTCTCAACTACCTCATTATCATTTTTATTTTCTTCAATATTAGATATCAATTCTTCATCATTAGAATTTATATTATCATTTTTTCTACTAGAATTTCCAAATAATGCCTTTGCTGAAAATCTCTTAATAATACCTTCTTGTTGTTTGGTTTCTATTTCCTTATTTTCTATAACCTCTTCTTTAATATTAGATGAAGCATTTAAGACTTCAGCTTCTGTAAAAGGATCAAGTTTTACTTCTTCGTCTTGGTTTATTACTTTTTCAATAATTTCTGGTTCTGGAGGAATAAATGGCTCTTGAGTATTTGTAATTTTTTCTTCAATAACTTCTTCTTTTAAATCTAAACTCGTAACCTCTTCCTCAAATGGAGTAGTTTGATTATTATTTTTTATAGTTTCGTTTGAATTTATACTTGCCTTATCTTCATTATTATTTAGAGCATTTGTATTAATATCTGAAATAATATTCTCTACATTATTAGATTTTTTAGGACAGTCTATACCTGTTGCTACGACTGAAACCCTTATACTGTTATGCATACTATCATCTTGAGAAGCTCCAAATATTAAGTTTACATCATCATCAGATTGTTGGCGAATATGATCTACTATCTCATCTACCTCAAATAAAGTTAAATCGGGACCACCAGTAATATTTACTAATACACCTCTTGCGCCTGCCAATGAAACATCGTCTAATAAAGGGTTTGCTATAGCTGCAGCAGCTGCATCTAATGCTCTATTATCACCTTCTGCATCTCCCGTACCCATCATAGCTTTGCCCATTTCCATCATTACTGATCTTACATCTGCAAAATCTAAATTAATAAGTCCAGGCATAACCATTAAATCTGTTACTCCCCTTACACCTGAATATAAAACTTTATCTGCCATTTTAAATGCATCAGAAAAAGTAGTTTGAGCATTAGCAACTCGAAATAAATTTTGATTAGGAATAACAATTAAGGTATCTACCGACTCTTGTAATTCATTGATACCTTCCTCAGCTAATCGCATTCTGTTTTTTCCTTCAAACTGGAAAGGTTTTGTTACACAACCCACAGTTAGTATCCCTCTTTCTCTTGCTGCCTTTGCGATGACAGGAGCAGCTCCAGTTCCTGTTCCTCCGCCCATTCCAGCCGTAACAAAAAGCATATGCGTTCCATCTATATGTTCTAATATTTGATCTAACGATTCATCTGCCGCTGCTCTTCCTATTTCAGGTCTTGCGCCAGCACCTAAACCTTGCGTTACATTAGCTCCTAATTGAACTCTCATTTGAGCTTGGGAATTTGCAAGAGATTGAGCGTCTGTATTAGAAACAATAAATTCAACTCCTTCTAAATGTGAAGAAATCATATTATTGACGGCATTACATCCTGCTCCCCCAACTCCAATAACTGTTATCCTAGGTTTAAGCTCGTGAGTAGGAGGTACACTTATATTAATTGACATATTTATTCTCCATTTTTATTAAAATATTAAATTGTTTATTATTTAAATTATTATTAAAAAAAGTTATCAACATTATTAATTTATCTCCTTTAAAATAGGATTAATATTATCTATATTTTTTGATGTAATAGTATTTTTAGATTTAATAAAAGAAATGTCTTTAAGGGGAAGAGGTTTAAGTTTTAAATATTTATTATTTAAAAACTCAATATTTTTAGCATTAGTAAGATATGACCATTCTGCATCTACCAACCTGATTTTTTCATCTATTTCTATAATTTTATTTTTTACTATTTTTAGCTTTAATTCTTCATTTTTTAATTCATTACTTAACCACATTGACCATACTGTTCCAGTTATAGAAAAAATTATAATAAAAATTGTTAAAAATCTCATCATGCCGCGTCATCCATATTATTTATTTTTTCTGCGCATCTTAACTTAGCTGATCTTGCTCTATAATTAGACTTCAATTCTTCATTACTAGCCATTAAAACTTTTTTTGTAATTAGCTTAAAAGAAGGCCTAAGTTCAGCTGATTGAGAGTATATATTTACAGAGTGTCTATGTGGATTAGAATTAAAACCACTTTTACTTCTTAAAAATTTTTTTACTATTTTATCTTCTAAAGAATGAAAACATATTACAACTAATCTCGCTCCAGGTGCTAATAAATTTTCAGCGTCGCTTAAAGCATTTTCTATCTCATCAAGCTCATCATTAACTTTTATTCTCAATGCTTGAAAAGTTTTGGTTGCTGGATCAATTTTAAGTTTTGAATTATTGCCTATTGCTGTTCTAACTATATTAGCTAACTCCATAGTTGATGTGATTGATTTATTTTTTCTATAACTTACTATAGCGTTTGCTATTCTTCTTGCTTTTCTCTCTTCGCCAAGAGTGTATATAATATCATTTAATGTTTTTTCATCAGCTTTATTTATAATATCTTCTGCTGACTTTCCTATTTTTTCCATTCTCATATCTAACGGACCATCATTTTTAAAAGAAAAGCCTCTATCAGGATTATCAATTTGCATAGAAGAAACACCTAGATCAAATAGTATACCTCCGTCTATTGAAGAAATCCCGTTACTCTTTAAAAGAAACTTTAGCCTTCCAATATTACCAGCTATAAATTTAAAATTATTAGGAAATTTACTTTTAATTTTTTTAGTTAATATTTGAACAGTCGGATCTCTATCTATTGAAATAACATTACAATTAGCAGATGAAAGAATCATTTTAGTATGGCCTCCTGCCCCAAAAGTACCATCAACATATGTAAGGCCATCTCTGATATTTAAATTTTCGATCACTTCTTCAGATAAAACTGGAGTATGACTATTTTTCAAAGTATTGTTATGAGAAATAATTTTTACCACTATTTTATCCTTAATTATTTATGATTTATTTTTTCTTCTTTTATCCATATAAGACTTTGCTCTAACTAGATATTCATCAAATATACTTGGATTCCAAATTCTAAATCTTCTTCCCATTCCTACAAATAATGCCTCAGAAACAATATTAATTTCATTTCTCAAAGCATCTGATAAAATAACTCTTCCTTCTGAATCAAAAGATAAGACAGATCCGCCAAATAAAACCGTTGACTCATATTCATTTTCTTCAAGCAAAGAATCATTTAAATCTAATTTATTTTGAAGCAATTCTAAATAATTTCGAGGAAAAGCATCAATTGCTTTTTCTGAAAGAGAAGATTGAGCAATAATTCCAGAAAAATCTTTACTAATTAAACTAGGTCTCCATCCGGCCGGCACAGAAACTCTACCTTTTTTATCCACTTTATTTAAATATCTTCCAATAAAATCTGACACTTTAAATTACCTTTACCATAAGTTTTGTTCCATATTTGGAAAATTATGGGTTTTTATAGTAATACCATGGGAATGTATGGTTCGTCAAACATAGATTAATTATTTTAATATTAATTAAAAATATATCAGGCAGCCTATAAGCCGGGTTCTGTCAAGAGTGACTATTCATCTTGAATATTTGTTACCAAATATTTCTTGCAACCTACCCAACAACACGCTGAAAACATCGTCACTAATTAAATAGTTTGTTGTTTCTACTTGGTCTTGCTCCCAGTGGGGTTTACCTTGCCATTTAAGTTACCAAAAATGCGGTGAGCTCTTACCTCGCCATTTCACCCTTACTTAAAAAATTAAGCGGTATATTTTCTGTGGCACTAATCCCTAAAGTTTCCTCCGCCGGGAATTACCCGGCACTGTGTTTCCATGGAGCCCGGACTTTCCTCTCTTTAAGAGCAGTCACTCAGCCACCTGATATAAATATTATAAAATAATTTAATTAATATTCAATAAGAAGATCTAATTTTATTAAACTCCATGTTAACGGAATAAGCAATCTTAAGTAAATCACCTTTTTTAATTGCTTCTAAGTCATACGGAATAAAACGTCTTTTAAACGCAAAGATACTATCTTCATAATAATTCTTCACATCGTATCCGATATTTAATAAAGAATTATATAATAATTCATCGGGATGCTCAGCAGTAGGCACATCTAGTACATTTTCTGGCCAAATAGATAAGTTCTTCTTTGCAAGTCTGTGCCAATCAAATTTTTCACCTGGATCTAATTTTCTAGAAGGAGCAATATCAGAATGACCAAGTATTCTATCTATTTTTATATCATATTTATTTATAAGAAATTTTATTAACTTCTCTAATATTTCATATTGCTCAATAGTAAACTCTCTATAACCATATTTATGTCCAGGATTAACTAATTCTATACCTATTGATGTTTCATTAAGGTTTTTTCTATCCAACCATTTAGATACACCCGCATGCCACGCAACTTTATCATCCTCTACTAATTGCAATAATTTTCCTTTTTCATCTATGAAATAATGAGCACTTACTTTAGACTTTTCATTACATAAATAATTTAAGGCGGATTTTGCACTATCCATACCAGTATAGTGTAAAATTATTGTATCAATTGTATTTAAGCTATTTCTTATGCTGTAATTAGGTGATTTATGTTTGTTACAAATTGATAAATTCATAAATTCTTATCTTTTCTATATTTAACAATTCTCTCGTATGCCTTATTAATATTTCCTAATCTTTCATTTGCAAATTTTAAAAATTCTTCAGGTAAACCTTTTGAAATTAAAGTATCTGGATGATACTCTTTTACTAATTTAAAATATTTCTTTTTTATTTCTCCATCAGAGTCAGAAGGATCTGACAACAAAATTTTATAATCATTATTTAAATCTATTTTATTAACAATATTTGTAAATTGAGATTTAATTGAGTCTATAATTTCCTCTGGCATATTAAAAATTGATGCAATATCTCTAATCATTCTCTCTTCATTTAAATGAAGTTCGCCGTCTGCAAAAGCAATTTTGTATAAAGAATTTATAAACTCAACATATAATTCTTGCTGATTTCCAAAAACCGACTTTAATTGTTTTGCATATACCTCAAAACCTTCAGAAGTTTTTTTTGCATTATTAAAAATTTTACCAATTGCACCTTCGTCTTTTGGGTCGAAATCAAAAACCTCTCTAAATTTTATTATTTCATTGTCAGTAACTTTTCCATCTGCTTTGGTTAATTTTGCTGCTATTACTATTACACCTGTGGCGAAAGCTAATTGTTTTTCACTTTCATTATATTGCTCATAACTATTACTACTATTGGCAGAGCTACCTTCATTTATTAACCTAGAATCTCTTTTTCTTATATTATCAATTTTATGACCCAAGGCTAAACCTAACAATGCACCTAGTGGTCCACCCAGGACCATTCCTGTTCCTCCTCCTAAAATTTTTCCCCAAATACTCATAAAATCATCCTTTATAATAATCATTTAATATTTTAACTATAATAAAAATTAAAATATATTAATATATTTATTAGGAGAAATTAATTGAGCAATAATAAACTTAATAATAAATGGAATTTCTGGATAGATAGAGGAGGAACATTTACGGATATTGTTGCGAAAGATCCATTAGGAAAATTTTATAAAAAAAAAATATTATCTCATAACCCATTATTTTACGAAGACTCAATCATAGCTGGTATAAAATATTTTTTAAAAACAAAACCAAAAAGTAAAATTAATTCAAGTTTAATTAATGAAGTAAGAATTGGAACAACTGTTGCCACTAATACATTACTTACTAGAACAGGAGATAAAACTTGTCTTTTAATTACAGAGGGATTTAAAGACTCCCTTCAAATTGGGGATCAAACAAGGCCAGATATATTTGCAAGACAAATACTCTCTAAAAAAAATTTATATAAAGATGTATATGAAATTCAAGAAAGATTATCATCAACCGGAACAATTTTATTAAGATTAAATGAATTTAAAGCAAGGAATATACTGAAAAAAGTAATTAAAAAAGGTTATAAGTCTCTAGCAATTGTGTTGATGCATTCATGGAAGTATCCAAAGCATGAAAAAAAACTAGGAAATATTGCTAAAAAAATGGGATTTAAAAATATTTATTTAAGTCATAAAACTGCTCCCCTAATAGGACTAAACAGTAGAGGAGATACCACTATAATTAATGCTTATTTAACACCTAAACTATCTAGGTATACATCCGAAATTAATAAAAAATTAAAAAATACAAAAATTTTTTATATGCAATCTTCTGGGGGATTAACATCTTCTAAAAACTTTCAAGGAAAAGATGCAGTATTATCTGGACCAGCCGGAGGAGTAATTGCTGCTGTAGAAATAAATAAACATAATAAAGAATATAGCGGACTCATAGGAATTGATATGGGAGGAACATCAACTGATGTGTTTCATTATGAAGGTAATTATGAGAGATCTCTAGAAAATAGTATCTCAGGAAATAAAATTAAGGTTCCGATGCTTAGTATAAATACCATTGCTGCTGGTGGAGGGTCTATGATCAGTTTTGATGGATTAAAAATTAATATAGGCCCTAAAAGTGCGGGAGCAATTCCTGGGCCAGCTTGTTATGGATTAGGAGGACCAGCAACAATTACAGATTGCAATCTAGTTTTGGGGTATATACAAGCTTCAAACTTTCCAAAAATATTTGGAAAAAATGGTAATAGTTATCTTAATATTAATGCTTCCATAAAAGCTCTAAAATTGATCTTAAAAAAAATTCAAAAGAATTTTAATAAAACTATGACTATAGAAGACCTAGCACTTGGAAGTATAAATATAGCTAATGAAAATATGGCTAATGCCATAAGACATATTTCAATAGAAAAAGGTCATGACATAAGTAATCATGCATTAATAGGTTATGGAGCTGCTGCAGGCCAACATATATGTGAAGTGGCAGATGCTTTAAACCTTAAAACTATAATTATTCATCCATTTTCTAGCGTCTTAAGCGCTTATGGGATGGGCTTTGCAGAAATTAAAAGTATTAAAAACAGAACAATTGAAAAAAATATTAATACTTATTTTAATAAAATTCCTAATGACTTTAAAATAATTCAAAATATAGCATTTAAGGAACTATCTGCTGACGAACCTTCTTTAAAAATTGAACAAGTTAAAATTAATAAAATTATTAGCCTTAAATATGAAAATACGGATAGTTTTATTAACGTTCCTCTAAAAAATTTATCTTTATGTTTAAAAAATTTTAAAAAATTATATAAAAACAGGTACGGTTTCTTACATGGAGGCAAGAACATCATTATTGACCATATTTCTATAGAAATGTCCATTCATAATAAGAATTCTAATATCAAAACAAATCAAATAAAAAAAAATTATAATGTAAAAAATAATGGATACTGTAGAACGTTTATTCGAAATAATTTCAAACGAATTAAAATTTATAAAAGAAATAAATTAAAATTTGGAGACTGTATTAATGGGCCAACAATAATTTTTGAAGATGACTCATCAATATTTATTCCAGCTAATTGGGAAGCATATATAGATCAAGATAATCAAATTAATATCTCAAAATCAAAAAAAAGTATTCAACAGGTCAAAAATATAAAAACAGTAGATCCAATTCGCCTAGAGATATTTAATAATATGTTTATGTCAATTGCAGAGGAAATGGGAACTGTTCTCAAAAATACTGCTTACTCTATAAATATCAAAGAAAGATTAGATTTTTCGTGCGCATTATTTGATAAAAAAGGGGGATTAATAGCAAATGCACCTCATATTCCTATACATTTAGGAGCAATGAGTGAAAGTATTAAATCCGTAATTAAAAACAATAAACATAATATGTTTGATGGTGACAGTTTTATTCATAATAATCCATACAATGGTGGAACGCATTTACCTGATATCACAGTAATAACTCCTATTTTTATTTCCGATAAAAAAAATCCTAGCTTTTACGTCGCTAGCAGAGCTCATCATTCAGATATTGGAGGTATAACTCCTGGCTCTATGCCCTCTATGTCAAAACATATAAATGAGGAGGGTGCTGTTTTTAACGGAGAAAAAATAGTAAGTCAAGGAAAATTAAAAGAGTCAAAAATTCTAAAAATTTTTAATCAAGGAATATACCCTGCAAGAGATACAAAGTCTAATTTAGCTGACCTAGAAGCACAATTAGCAGCAGCAAACTCTGGAAAAAACAGTATAATAAAAATCGTTGATAAATATACTTTATCCGTAATAAATTTTTATATGAAACAAGTAAAAATTAATGCAGAAAAATCTATAAAAAGGGTTTTACTAAAATTAAAAAATGGTAAATATGAAACATTAATGGATAATGGTTCAAAGATTAATTTAAAAATAACTATTAACAAAAAACAAAAAAGTGCGATATTTGATTTTACAGGTTCTTCTAATCAAGTATCTAATAATTTTAATGCTCCTACCGCTGTTACAAAATCAGCAATATTATATGTATTAAGAACACTGGTAGATAAAAAAATTCCATTAAATGATGGGTGCCTAAACCCAATTAAAATAATCATTCCTAAAAACTCAATACTAAATCCTACATTTCCTGCAGCTGTTGTCGCAGGTAATGTGGAAACAAGTCAAACAATAGTAGACACTGTTAATTGTGCTTTAAAAGTGCAAGCAGCTTGCTATGGAACTATGAGTAATTTTACTTTTGGGGATAAAAACTTCGGCTACTACGAGACTATATGTGGAGGGGAAGGTGCAAGTAATGATCATAATGGAACTGATGCTATACAATGTCATATGACAAATACAAGGTTAACAGATCCAGAAATATTAGAGTTAAGGTACCCTGTTAAAGTCAATCAATTCTTAATACGTAAAAATAGTGGAGGTAAAGGTTTATTTAAAGGAGGAAATGGAGTGGTTAGAGAAATTGAATTTAATAAAAACTTAACTGCCGTCATATTATCTAATAGGAGAAAAGTATCACCTGTAGGAATACTAGATGGTGATAACGCTAAAAGAGGGATTAATTTATTAAAAACAAAAAATCATAAAATAAAAAAATTAAATTCTAGTGATTCAATTAATATTACAAAAGGAGAGGCTATAATAATTAAAACACCAGGCGGCGGTGGATATGGCAAAAAAGCAACACTTTAAATTAACTTATTTACACAAACTTGAAGATAGTCGTATATATAGTATAATAAATATATTTATGGAAAAAACATGAGTGCAAAAAAATTTAAAATAATTATTATTTTTTTATTATTCCCCATATTATTTAATGGATGTGCTTCAAGTCCAGATACTGCTGGTAAACAAGAAAATGATCCTTTTGAATCCTTTAATAGACAGATCTATTCATTTAATGAAGGTGCAGATGAATATGTGATAGGCCCGATTGCACATGCATATAGAGATGTTTTTCCAGACCCTGTAAGAGATAGCATTAGAAACTTTCTTCTAAATTTAAAGACTCCTATGAGCGCCATAAATGCAACATTGCAAGGAGATTTTGAAAGAGGATTTGTAGCAGTAGGTAGATTTACTATAAACAGTACTATAGGTATTTTAGGCTTTTTTGATGTAGCAAATTATATAGGTTTAGAACCAGTTGATGAAGATTTTGGACAAACGCTTGGGGCATGGGGATTTGAACCTGGCCCATATTTAATCTTACCTATATTAGGACCAACATCAACAAGAGATTTAGGTGGTAAAGTTGGTGATTGGCTGGTAGACCCTATAGGTCTATACTTAATTAGAGAAGATTACGAAGATTTTTTGCTAGGAGCAAATATTACTAAAGCATTAGATACTCGTGTGGAATTAGATGGAGTAATAGAAGGTACTAGAGAAAACTCTTTAGATCCATATGCTATAATGAGAACTATGTATTTACAAAGGCGAGCAAGATTAATTGCAAATGAAGAATCCGAAGATACTTCTATTTATGACATAGATATAGATGTAATATTATTAGATTAATTTATAGGATATTTTATGATTAGAATATTAAAAATTGTACTTTTTGCACTTACTTTTATATTTTGTATATCAAAGCCTGGATTCACTATTGATGAGTCAGAAGCTATAAAATATATTGAAAATGTTGGGCAACAAGCAATTAATATATTAAAAACTCCAATAGATAATTTAGAAAAAAGAGAATTATTATTTGAAAAAATGCTCAATAATAATTTTGACAAAAAATTAATTCACAGAGCGGTATTAGGAAAAGCAGCTAGAGGAGCTTCAAAAGAACAATTAATAAGATTTGGAGAAGCCTTTAATAAACATATAGTAAAAGTTTATGCTTCCCAACTTGGAGTATACTCAAATCAGTTATTTATTATAGATAAAGCCTATAAAAAAGGTAAAAAAGATACTATTGTGTCATCTCATATTGAGCATGAAACTGCTCCTCCTTTAAGAATTGACTGGCGACTTCGTAATAGAGGACAAGGAACAAAAATTATTGATATAGCTATTGAAGGAGTAAGTTTATTAGCTACTAAAAGAGCAGATTTTGGAGCCTCTATAAAAAAAGGAGGTCTTCATGCTTTAATAATTGATTTGGAAACTAAGAATGCTCAAAATAATTAACTATCTAGAAATTGGCTTATATTTTATTCTATGAGGTCGATCAGATAAATCTCCTAATCTTCTTTTTCTATCTTCTTCATATGACTCATAATTACCTTGAAACCATTCAACATGACTAGAACCTTCAAAAGCTAAAATATGTGTAGCAATTCTATCTAAAAAATATCTATCATGACTAGTTATTAAAGCGCACCCTGCAAATGAGGTCAGAGCTTCTTCTAATGCTCTTAATGTATCAACATCTAAATCATTAGTTGGTTCATCCAGCAATAATACATTTGCACCAGATTTTAGCATTTTAGCAAGATGAACTCTATTTCTCTCTCCTCCAGATAACTGACCGATAATTTTTTGTTGATCTCCTCCCTTAAAATTAAACCATGATACATATGCTCTACTAGGAACACTTTGTTTACCCAAATCTATTTGTTCTGATCCTCCACTTATCTCTGACCAAACAGTATTCTTATCAATTAAAGAATCTCTATTTTGATCTATATATCCAAGGTTAACGCTTTTTCCTATTGCTATGGCTCCAGAATCTAAAGTATCTTTTTTGGATAACATATTAAATAAAGTTGTTTTTCCTGCACCATTTGGTCCTATAATTCCTACAATTGCACCTGGTGGAATTTTAAGTGAAAGGTCATCTATTAATAGTTTATCTCCAAAACCTTTACTTATGTTTTTTAATTCAATAACGTTTGATCCTAGTCTTTCACCTGAAGGAATTACTATCTGTTGAGGAGAAGGACCTTTTTCTCTGGCTTGAGACTCTGCAACTAAAGCTT
>PTKH01000020.1 GCA_002937655.1 Alphaproteobacteria bacterium MarineAlpha9_Bin3
GATGAATATAAAGTTGCTAGTACTGCATTGTTATGTGAGGCAGCTTCAATGGACGGAGTTTTTGATGATAATGAAAAAAAATTAATTTTGGTATTAATACAGAAGCAATTTAATGTTGATGAAAATGAAGCAAATAAAATTTATATTGAAGGAAAATCCTTAGCTGAAAATTCAGCTCAACTATATGGTTTTACAAGAATAATTAAAGAATCTTGGGATAATGAAAAAAGAATTAGTTTGCTTGAGATGTTATGGGAATTGGCATATGTTGACGGTGAGTTAGACGCTGCAGAAGATATGCTTATAAGAAGAATTGCTGGACTTATTCATGTTGAAGATAGAGATAGAATTGAAGCAAAACAGAGAGTTTTAAAAAAATTAAATAAGTAGACTGTTAAAAATTAAGAGAGGTATATTAATGGCTTATGTCGTTACTGAGAGTTGTATAAAATGTAAATTTACTGATTGCGTGGAAGTTTGTCCGGTGGATTGTTTTTATGAAGGTGAAAATATGTTAGTAATCAACCCAGATGAATGTATAGATTGTGGAGTGTGTGAACCAGAATGTCCAGCTGAAGCTATTTTACCTGATTCAGATTCTGATGCTGAAAAATGGATTGATTTGAACGCTACTCAATCAAATACTTGGCCTAATATAACTGAAAAGAAGGATCCACCAGAGGACGCAGAAGAATATCAAGGAGTCGAAAATAAATTTGAAAAATTCTATTCTGACAAATCAGGGGATTAATTAAATTAGAGGGTATTATGGAAAAAGTAGAAAATAAATATGAAGTTGGTGATTGGTTAATATATCCTAAGCATGGTTTAGGTAAAGCCATAGATTATGAAGTACAAACTATTTTAAAGAAGAAAACAGAATTCTTAGTAGTTTTTTTTGAACAAGAAAGAATGACATTGAGAATTCCAATTGATAAGATGAATGAATTAGGATTAAGGTCTATTTCTGAAAAAGATGAAATGAAAAAAGCACTTACTACTTTAAAAGGTAAAGCACGTATTAGAAAAACTATGTGGGCAAAAAGAGAAAAAGATTATAAAGATAAATTAAATAAAGGTGATCCAGTATCTGTGGCAGAAGTTTTAAGGGACTTATATAGGGGTGAGGGTGACCCAGAACAGTCTTATAGTGAAAGGCAGCTATATGAAATGGCACTAGATCGATTTGCAAGAGAATTGGTAGCAGTAAATGATATATCTATAGAAGATGCTATAAAAAAAACCGAAGAAAATCTTAAGGCTAGTATATAAATGAAAGGTAGTTTTTTATGAGCAATTCCGAATTAAATGCTCATACAGATTATGAAAAAAAAATATATAATAATGTTCGTAATCATAATTTAGGCTGCTTAGATAGAGTATGGGTAATTGGCTCCGTTAATGGAAAAGCCGAACAATTTCAAAAAATATGTAATCAAATTGTGGATAAGTTAGATTTTAAAGACAGATTAGTATTTACTGGTAACTTACTCGGAAGAAATATAAATGAAATCAATGAGTCTAGAAAAGTTATAGATATTGCACTTAAGCTAAGGTCAATTTTTATGTCTAATAATTCTTTTGATATAGGTGATATAGTGTTTTTAAGAGGATGTTATGAAGAATTATTAGATAAATCACGTGAACTTCACATGTCTCCAAATCCTTTAGAGTTAGTAGATTGGATGTACAGCAGAGGATTAGATAAAATTTTAGAATCATATGGAATTAGCTCTTCTTTACTTCACCGCGCAGCAAGAGACGGTGCAGGAGCACTATCTAGAGCATCAGTTGAAATTAATATGGCAATAGATAAAAATCCTGGGCATATAAACTATATGAGTTCTTTAAAACGTTTAGCACATAATGAAGAAAAAACTCTATTGTTTGTTTCTGCTGGGTTAGCTAGAGATAAACCTCTAGAACATCAAAGTGAAGAACTCTGGTGGGGTGGAGGATTTTCTGATTTAGATAAACCATTTAATAATCTATTAAGAGTAGTAAGAGGGTACGACCCAAAAGGAGGGGGTGCTGCATCTGGAAAGATTAGTGTAACTTTGGATGGAGGAGAGGATCAAGTCTTTGCCGCCTTATTTAATAGAGAAGGACAAATATTGGATACTATTCAATGCTAATTGGAAAAACTACACAGTTTCTTTTTAGAATTATTTTCTTTTTCTAGAACTAAATTTTTTATTCTTAACTTTAGTTTATTAATAGCAGAAGATTCTATTTGTCTAACTCTTTCTTTACTTATATTTAAGGTATTACCTATTTCTTCTAGAGTTAGAGGGCTTTCGCATATATGACGGGAATTAATTATAATTTTTTCTCTATCATTAAGTGAGTCTAGAGCTTTAGTTAGCCATTTCTTTTTTCTAACTTTTTCATCATTTTTTATCAATGCATCTTCTGGACTGTCTTGATTACTATCCACCAAAAAGTTTTGCCATTCCTCAACGGTATCAGAGGTTAAGGGAGAATTTAAAGAAGCATCTTTCATTAAAATATGATTTTCTCGATCAGATATAAATTTCTCTTTTACCCCTAATAAATTTGCCATTTTTTTTCTTTCTTTATTATTTATGACGCCGTTAACTTTAAACCTTCTTAAGTTAAAAAAAAGTGATTTTTGAGCAGAGCTTGAACCAGTTTTTACTACGGACCAATTTTTTAAAACATATTCTTGAATAGTTGCCTTAACCCACCACCTAGAATAGGTTGAAAAACGGAGTTCTCTAGAAGGATCAAACTTGTCTAGTGCAAGTAAAAGGCCTATATGTCCTTCTTGAAGTAAATCATTAAATGGTAAGCCATAGTGTTTAAATTGAGAGGCTATTCTTATAACTAATTTGCTATATGAAAGTATAATTTTCTCAAGTGCTTTGGGATCTTTATTATTTTTCCAGAGTTTGGTTAGGGATTGTTCTTGGTCTTTAGTTAATAAAGGAGATCTCATAGACCGTGACAGAAAATTGCCATTTAACAGTGATTCATTTTTTATGTTTTGTGACATATCGTATCTCTTATTTTATTTCTTTCATTTAAAGATACGTATTTAAAACTATTATAGATGTATGGTTTTATAGATGATATACATATATATAATTTTATATAAAAATTTATAACACGGTATTAACAGGAATATTATTATGAACGAAAAAAATGTAGATTTAGAGCGAAGATCTGTAGAGGAAAGAAATAATGATCAATTTAAGAAATTACAGATAATATTAGAGCATGCAAAAAATAATTCAAAAGGTTGGAAATTAATATTATCTGATATTATTCCTACGCAGATATCAAATAGAAAAGATTTACAAAAACTTCCAATAACAAGAAAGTCTGAACTATCAGACTTACAAAACAAGATACCTCCTTTAGGGGGGCTTAATACAAAACCTGTAAATCAATTTAAGAATATGTTTGTTTCTCCTGGTCCAATTTATGATCCAGGAGGAGTAGAAGATTTTTGGAGAATGTCTAGAGCTATGAGGGCAGCAGGGTTTACTGAGGAAGATATAGTTTATAATACTTTTTCCTATCATTTAACGCCTGCTGGAGAGATGATGGAGCAAGGCGCAAATTATATTGGTGCGTGCGTTATTCCTGGTGGTATTGGTAATACAGAACAACAGCTTCAAGCTATTAATAATTTAAAACCTAGTAGATATGTAGGCACTCCTTCTTTTTTAAAAATGATTCTGGAGAAAGGAATAGAAAATAATATTGATGTTTCATCTTTAAAAACCGGACTTGTAGGAGGAGAGGCTTGTCCACCTTCATTAAAAAAGATTTTAAATGAACTTGGTTGTCCAGTTTTACAATCCTATGGAACTGCTGATTTAGGATTAGTAGCTTATGAAACATGGGAAAATGACGGAATGTTTTGTGATGAAGAAGTAATTGTTGAAATAATAAGGCCAGGGTCTGATGAGGTTTTATTAGATGGAGAAGTAGGAGAATTAGTTGTAACAAGCTTGAATCCTGATTATCCATTATTTAGATTTGCCACAGGAGACTTATCAGCTGTAATTCAAGATAAGAGTTCTTGTGGAAGAACTGCTTTGAGAATTAAGGGTTGGATGGGCAGAGCAGATCAAACTACAAAGGTTAGAGGTATGTTTGTAAGACCTGAACAAATTGCTAAAATATTCAAAAAATTAGATAAAGTATCTAAATTAAGGCTTGTAGTAGGGAATGTTGATCATAAAGACACCCTTAAAATGTTAGTGGAGGTCTCGGAAACCGAAAGTGGTCTAGAAAAATTAATTATAGAAGAAATAAAAGCGGAGATAAAGCTGAGAGCAGAGGTAGAAATAGTATCTAAAAATGAAATTCCAAATGATGGTTTAGTTATAGAAGACACTAGAACTTATGAATAATGTAAGATAAAGAAAATGATGAATAAACATATTATATATGCTGAAGACTTAACTTTAGAACGTAGTGGACGAAATATATTTTCCGCTTTAAACTTTTCTTTAGATTCGAGTGAAAGTATTATCATTACTGGAAAAAATGGGTCTGGTAAAACATCCTTATTAAGGTGTATTGCAGGCTTTTATCCTATTACAAGTGGGAAGTTATTGTGGTATGGCGAGCAAATTTTGCCAGCTTATTATTCGGAAAAACCTCTAATTTCCTGGTTAGGTTATTTTGATGCTATAAAGGGATCATTGACTGTAAAAGAAAATTTAAATTTTTTCAGAGAAATTTGGTCTGTAGATAAAAAAATATTTATGGAATCATTAGAAATATTTTCATTTGATAAATTTCTAGATTACCCCGCTTCATGGCTATCAGCTGGGGAAAAAAGAAGATTAAGTTTATTAAGATTATCTTTTTGTCCAGCCAAAGTTTGGATTATGGATGAACCTTCAATATATTTAGATAAAGAAAACAGAAATATATTAATTAAAATAATTAAAAAACATGTAAATGCAGGAGGAGCTATAATTTGTGCAACTCATGAAAAATTTGATATACCGAATGTCAAAGAATATTCTTTAAGTTGATTTATAGTAAAACATAATGTGGAAACATATGATTAAAATGAGATTATTTTTTAAATTAGTTAATAGAGATATTTATTTAGTAATTAAAGGAGCAAGCGATGCTGGCGCTGCTATTTTATTTTATTTATTAGCAATTATAATGTTTCCTCTTTCTTCAGGAACAGATTCAAGTTTACTAACTACCATTGCAGGGGGAGCTATTTGGATGGCTGCACTTTTTGCATCTTTGCTATCACTAGATAGGCTTTTTAGGTCTGATTTTGAAGATGGCTATTTGGAACAAATTGTTCTGTCAGGTGTATCAATGGAATTGATTGTTTTATCCAAATGTTTTGCACATTGGTTAACTAATGGCCTTCCAATAGTCTTATTATCTCCAATTTTATCCTTAATAATAGGTTTGGATTTTCAGTATTGGTGGATATTAGCATTAACCCTTTTACTCGGAACTCCTTCTCTCACTTTAATAGGAGCTACACCAGCCGCTTTATCTTGTGCTATTGGAAAAGGCGGTGTTCTTACAGCACTAGTTTTATTACCACTAATGTTGCCAGTTTTGATATTAGGGTCGGGAGCTATTACGGCTGAAATTTCTGGCTTAGGAGGAATAGGGCATATATATGCATTATCAGCAATATTACCCATATCTTTATTAATATCTCCCTTTTTGGCTTCAAAATCTATTCGTCTCGGTTGGGAGTAAGAGTTTTATCATGAGTAATATATTTAATTTTTTAGCTAACCCGTCAAGGTTTAGAATTTTTGCAAAAAGTGCATATCCTTATCTTTTAATGATCATGATTATCTTTATAATAATGGGCTTATGGTATGGTTTATTTAATTCCCCTCCCGATTATCAGCAGGGCGAAACCGTTAGAATAATGTATGTTCATGTACCCGCTGCCTGGATGGCATTGATGGTATATTCAAGTATGACAATTATGAGCTTATTTTCTCTAGTTTGGAGACATCCATTAGCTGATACCCTATCAAAAAGCAGTGCACCTATCGGAGCTGTTTTCACACTAATAGCTTTAGTTACAGGCTCAATATGGGGAAAACCAACTTGGGGAACCTGGTGGGTTTGGGATGCACGTTTGACTTCAGTATTTATATTGTTTCTTATTTATATGGGACATATTGCATTAGTTAGAGCTTTCGAAGACGAATTTAAAGGAGCTCGTGCTGCAGCAATATTAACTTTATTTGGAGCGTTTAATCTTCCAATAATAAAGTTTTCAGTAGATTGGTGGAATACTTTGCATCAGCCAGCTAGCGTAATAAAATTAGATGGCCCAAGTATACATGTTGATATGATGATCCCATTAATTTTAATGGCAGTAGGTTTTTTATTTTTTTATTTCGCATTTTTATTGATAAATGTTCAAACTGAATTAAATCAGAGAAAACTAAAAAAACTATTTATAAAAAATTTAAATTTAAACTAGGATAACCATGGAACAACATTTAATATATGTATATACAGCATACTTATTTACTTTTTTTTCATTATTTGTAATTGGTATATTCAGTATTATGGCATACATAAAAGCTAATAAAAATATAAATAATTTTAATATTGAATCTGATAATACTATTCAAAAAAAATGAATATTGCCAAATTAAAGAGACGTAAAAGACTTTCAATTTTACTATTAGCATTTATTGCTATTACTGTATCAGGTTTTCTTATTCTATCAGCTAGTAGGGATTCATTAATATATTTTTATTCGCCAACGGAGCTATTAGAAATTAAAAATATTGATAATAAGATTATTAGGATAGGTGGGTTAGTTAGAAAAGAGTCTTTAATCTCTATTAATAAATCTAAGATAGAATTTATTGTTGAAGATGGAAAAAATCATTTGTCTGTTCAATATACCGGAATACTTCCAGATTTGTTTAGAGAAGGACAAGGAGTGATATGCGAGGGAAAATTAAATAAAAATAAAATATTTATTGCTGATCGTATACTAGCTAAACATGATGAAAATTATATGCCACCTGAAGTAGCAGATGCATTAAAGAAAACTGGTAATTGGCAAGGAAAGGAATAGATATATATGATAATAGAATTAGGACACTATTGTTTAGCATTAGTTCTTACCATATCTTTATTCCAATTTTTAGTACCTGCTTTGGGAGTTAGATATAATTCTATTGGCTTAATGAGTACTTCCTATATAACAGCCTATTTAAGTTTTATTTTAGTTTGTTTTTCATTTGCATCGCTTACATATGCATATGTAATCTCTGATTTTTCAGTTTCATTAGTTGCAAATAATTCACATTCATTGAAGCCAATGATTTATAAAATTTCCGGAGTATGGGGTAATCATGAAGGTTCATTACTTTTATGGGTTTTAATACTAACATTTTATAGTGCTGCTGTTGCATTCTTAGGAAAAAGACTACCTGTAAAGTTGATTTCTCTTGTTTTATCATGTCAAGGCTTGATAGCTGCATCCTTTGTGAGCTTTATTTTATTTACTTCAAATCCCTTTACTCGATTATTTTTTCCTGAAATAGAAGGAGAAGGGTTTAATCCTATCTTGCAGGATTTTGGATTAGCTATTCATCCCCCTTTTTTATATTTAGGATATGTAGGTTTATCTGTTACATTTTCTTTTTCCATAGCAGCATTACTAATAGGAAGAGTCGATACAATTTGGGTGAAATGGGTAAGGCCTTGGACCTTAATAGCGTGGGTATTTTTAACTATTGGTATTGCTCTAGGTTCATGGTGGGCATATAGAGAATTAGGATGGGGTGGATGGTGGTTTTGGGATCCTGTTGAAAATGCTTCTTTTATGCCATGGCTAGCAGCAACTGCTTTATTACATTCATCAATAGTTGCAGAAAAAAGAGATACTTTAAAAGCGTGGACAATTTTATTAGCGATAATTGCTTTTTCTCTCAGTTTATTGGGTACATTTATAGTTCGATCTGGAGTTTTAATTTCTGTACATGCTTTTGCATCTGACCCTTCAAGAGGTTTATACATCTTAATGCTTTTAATATTTTTTACTGGCGGCGCTTTAGCTTTATTCGCTCGAAAAGCAGCTTCATTAAAATCAGGAAGTTTGTTTCAACCTGTAAGTAGAGAAGGCGCACTAGTGATTAATAATATTATTTTTGCATCTTCGGCCGCTACTGTATTGCTTGGGACACTATATCCAATTTTTATAGATGCAATAAATAATTCTAAAGTTTCAGTAGGTCCTCCGTATTTTGAAGCAGTTTTTATTCCTTTAATGGTTCCTGCTATTTTATTATGCGCCTTTAGTCCAATGTTGTCATGGAAAAGAGCAAAACTGGAAAATATCTTAGAGCGAGTTATAGCAGTATTTATACTTGCAATAATGATAACTGCTATTTTTATTTTTATTTATGGAGGCTCTATATCAGCCTTTTTAGGCTTATTTCTAGGCTTATGGCTAATACTTGGTACAATTTATGAATTTTTTATAAAGGTAGGCATAAAATTATCTTTTACTAAATTTCTTTTAAGAGCTTTTCAATTACCTAGATCTGCATATGGTATGAGTTTGGCACATTTAGGAGTAGCAATCTTTGTAATTGGTGTAACTGTCTCAAGCGCTTGGCGCATAGATATTGAGAAACCAATTCAAAATGGAGAGTCAGTAGTTATAAATGATATAGAATTAATATTTTTAGGTATCATAGATGTAAATGGACCAAATTGGATAGCAGAAAGAGGCAAATTTGAAGTGATTAGAAGGGGTAAAAATAATGAATATTTATTTCCAGAAAGGCGCTTTTATCCCGCATCAAAAGTTAACACCAGCGAGCCAGCAATAATGTCTAATGCATTTTTTGATTTGTATGTTGTTTTAGGAGAAAATTTAAATAATGATGAAAGTTATTCTTTGCGAGTTTACTACTCTCCATTTATAAATTGGATTTGGTTTGGTATTATGTGTATGGCATTAGGAGGTATCTTAGCTGTAACGGATAGAAAACATAGATTAGGATATTCTGTTAAAAAAAATCCAAAGGCTATATATAAATGAGAAAAATATATTTATATTTACCGCTAATATTTTTTTTTATTTTAGTGATTTTTTTTGCTAGACAATTAATTTTAGATGAAAATCCTTCAAAATTACCTTCAGTTTTAATAGATAAAAGTTTTCCCCCAATTAAATTAAATCAGCTGAGTAGTTATAAATTATTTAATGCAAAAAATTTACTATCTTCAGGAGATCCTTCATTGGTAAATATATGGTCAAGTTGGTGTGCTCCTTGCCAAATAGAGCATGAATTCTTGATGAAAATGAGTTTAGAGCATAATGTTAAAATATTTGGTATTAATTATAAGGATGATAATAAAGACGCAATTGAGGTGCTAAAATTAAATGGAAACCCTTTTTATGCTATTGGGACAGATGAAGATGGCACTCAGGTAATTAATTTAGGCCTTTATGGTGTTCCAGAAACTTTTATCATAGATGCTAATGGGAATATAAGATACAAGCATATAGGACCCATATTAGAATATGATATGAATAATATAATTCTTCCTATTTTGAATAAAATTAAGAGAGAATGAGTTGAGAATAATAATATTAAATTTTTTATATATTTTTTTTACTATTTCTTTGGTGTACGCACAGGAAAATTTAAAAGTAAATAATATCGAGGCTAAAGAGCTATATGAAGAACTAAGGTGCTTAGTTTGCCAAAATCAATCATTATTAGACTCGGACGCCCCACTTGCTTTAGATTTAAAAAAATTAGTTTTATATAAATTAGAACAAGGCTTATCTAAAGAAGAAATAAAAGAATTTTTAGTAGAAAGATACGGAGAATTTATTTTATTAAAACCAACTTTTACAATAAAGAATATTTTATTATGGGTGGCTCCATTTATATTTGTCTTATTTGGATTTTTTCTAACTTTTTTATTTCTTAGAAAAACTCCAGTCTCAAAAGAAGAAGTTTTCACTTTAACAGAAGCTGAAAAAGAAAAGCTAAAAAAAGTATTAAATAAAGATATCATAGAATGATAATATTTTTTTTTATATCCTTAATTTTTTCAATATTAATTTCACTAGCAATAATTTTTTATATTAAAAAGCCTAACAGAACTTTTTCAATTTCAGAGGTTAATAGAAAGATTTTTGAGCATCAATTTGATGAAATTGAGAAAGACTTTCAAAATGGAATAATTAATAAAAAAGAGTTTGAAACAATGAAGAATGAACTTTCAAAAAGAGTTCTAAAATATAGTGATAAAAAAAACTTAAAGGAAGAAAAGAATGATAAAATTATAACAAAAATTGTAATGACTTTATCATTGCCTTTGATGATATTATTCTCTTTTTCATTTTATTTTTACAAAGGTCAACCGGGCCTACCAGATTTACCTCTTTCTGAGAGAAAAGAAATTAATGTACCTGCTATTTTTTATGAAAGAGCCATCAAAGATATAGATAAAAGAATATCTTTTACAACTGATAACATAGATCTATACATTTTAAAGGCTAATACTCTGGTTGCTATGGATAATACAGAGGAAGCTATCAATGTATGGAAGTACGTAATTAATAATTTTAGTGATAAATTAAATGCATCGATTTATTTATCTTATGGTGAAACAATTATTCAAAATACTATTAACATAGAAGAAAAAATATTTGTGACTAAAGAAGCAAAAGCTATATTTGAACAGTCAGCTAAATTATCAAGTATCGATACCGAAGTAGGAGCTTTAACTAGATTTTATCTAGGTTTATATGATTTTCAAGAAGGAAATAAAGAATTAGCTAAAGAAGTCTGGCAGGATATAATACTATCTGCCCCAGATAATGCATTTTGGAAAAGACAAATTGAGTCACAGGTAAATCAAATGTTTAAAAATGAACTTGATAATGAAAATGAAAGAATAATGGAGATGGTGGCCCGATTATCTGACAGATTATATACTTCTGATAGTAAAAATATATCTGAATGGAATAGGCTGGCTCGGTCTTACATAGTATTAGGACAATTTGAGCTAGCTACCAAAGCATATGAAAAAGCATACGCTATAGATAACAAAAATATAGACTCTTTAAAAGGTTTAGCTGAGTCAATGTTATTAAGTAGTAAAAAAGATGCGCCCCTTAATAAAGAAATAATTGATTTATTTGATATTATTCTATTAAAAGATAAAAATTACCTTTTGGGATTATGGGTAATGGCAGATAATGAAATCCTATTAAATAATCTTGATGAAGCAAAAAAATTATTGAATAGAATACTAATTCAGTTGTCGGAAGGAACAGAAGAATATAATTTGGTTACTAGAAAACTTAATGAATTAAATAAATAAAATAAGGTTAATAATATGAATTCTAAAATATCAGTAATTATACCAGTTTATAATGAAGAAGGTAATATTATTGATCTAATAGATGAGATTCTGCCGATAGTTAAGAAAATTGGGGGAGAAATCATTATTGTAGACGATAATTCGAATGATTTAAGTTATGATTTAATTTTAAGAAAAAAAGATACTGTTAATGTGAGTATTTTATTAATTAAGCATTTAAAACAGTATGGGCAAAGCGCTGGGTTATTAACTGGTATTAAGAAGGCAAATAATGATATAATTGTAACATTAGATGGCGATGGACAGAATGATCCCAAAGATATTATTCCTATGTTGAAAGTTTGGGAAGAGAATAAAGGCAATAAAGATTTATTAATTATAGGACACAGAAAGAATAGAAAAGATACTTGGTCTAGAAGATATGCTTCATTTCTAGCTCAAAGGTTTAGGAAATATATTTTAAATGATGATACACCTGATAGTGGTTGTGGAATAAAAATATTTTCTCGTAGCTTATTTTTGAGTTTACCTTATTTTGATCATATACATAGGTTTCTTCCGGCGCTTACACGGAGGAATGGAGGGTCCGTAATATCACACATTGTATCTCATAGAAACAGAATATCTGGAGTTTCAAAATATAGTAACTGGCAACGGTTTCGAGTAGGATTAGTTGATCTATTTGGTGTATCATGGTTAATAAAAAGGTCTTCATTTCCTATAAAATTAAAAGATAAAGAGAAGTAAAAAAAATAAAGGAGCAGTAAATGGATAAAAACTTAATATGGATGATTATAGGTTTTGTAGGGCAGGGTTTTTTTTCCGCTAGATTTATTGTTCAGTGGGTAATGTCAGAAATTAAAAAACAAAGTATTATTCCTCTTGGTTTTTGGTATTTTTCTTTATTAGGCGGTGCTACTTTATTTGCATATGCAATTTATAAAGAGGACCCTGTTTTTATTGTAGGACAAGGTGCTGGATTGCTTATTTACTCAAGAAATTTATATCTTATCAGAAAGCGGTCTATTAAAGAACAGTTATGATTTATATGTTTTATAATAAATTTAGGACATATGTGTCATTATTAATTTTTATAACCGTTATATTCTTACTTCGTATTTTTTTGTGGTTATATGCAAATTTAGATTTAGGATTTGACGAAGCGCAATATTGGACATGGTCTAAAAATTTAGATTGGGGATACTATTCCAAGCCTCCTTTTATAGCATGGCTAATAAATATTTTTACTTCTATATGTGGTAATTCAGAAGTATGCATTAGAATTAGTTCTCCTATCCTTCATTCTATCGCAGCATTTTTTATAGGTTTAACTTGTTTAAATTTAAGCCAAAATAAAAATGCAAGTTTTATTGCGGCCTCTATATGGATTTTAGTACCTGGTATAAGCCTTTCTTCAGGATTCATAAGCACGGATGTACCGCTACTTTTTTTTACATCTATTGCTCTTTGGGCTTTTAGTTGCATTATATTTTTAGATAATAAAAAATTATACTATTTTTTATTATGCTTGGCACTATCTTTTGGTTTTTTATCTAAATATGCAATGATATATCTTGTTATTGCTCTAATTATTGGAATAATAGTTGAAAAACAAATATTTATAAAAATTAAAAATAATTTTTCCTTATTACATCTAATTTTTATAATTTGTGTATTTATAATTTTAATTTTTAATCACTTAAATTGGAGCTATAATAATAGTTTCATAACGGCACAACATACTTTAGCAAATGTAAATATTAACGGAGAAGGTAATGGCTTCATAAATTTAATTAAATTCTTTTTGGAACAATTTATTGTTTTCGGACCTATCACATTTATAGTTTTATTTTTTGCATTATTTAATTATAAAAAGTTATCTGTAGAGGAGAAAATTTTAATATATTTATCTTTTGCTCCTTTATTTCTAGTTATGCTACAGGCATTTATTTCTAGAGCACATGCTAATTGGGCTGCAATATCATATGTGCCAGCAACAATATTAGTCTCGCTACAAATAATAAAGTACTGGCCAAAAACAAAAGTTGTCTATTATGGAATAATTTCCATTGGTTTGATATTTTTGGTTTTAATTCCATTGTCTAGTAAACATAATTTTGGTCTAGACCCATTTAAAAAATATAGAGGATGGTCTAATTTAGGATTAGAAGTTTCAAAGATATATTCAAGTTATCCAGAAGCAGTATTAGTAACTGATGATAGGCGTGTAATGGCTGAAGTATTATATTATATGGAAAAAAAACCTAAAAATTGGGTCCGTTGGAATGCTGATGGCTACATACATGATCATTATGAATTAGTTACAAGTCACAATGAATTAACAAATGAAATTGGAATTATGGTTTCGTCTGAACCCAATAATCAGCATTTTACTTCCAGTTTTAAAAAAGTAACTTTTATAAAAGATCTTTATAGAAATATAAGTAAACAAAAAAATAAAGAATATAAAGTTTGGTTATTAGAAGGATATAAAAAATAATATTCTAAGGAGCTATAAATGAAAAGAATAGATGATTGGATTGTTGAAGAACTGAATGAACATCAGTTAGAAATATATAATGATATCTTAAATGGGCCAAGGGGATGTGTAGTGGGACCAATCAAAGTTTGGCTTAATAACCCAAAATTTACTCAACTTGCTCAGAAGGTAGGAAAATATGTTAGATATGAGAGTAGTTTACCACCTATTTTATCAGAATTAGTAATAATTATTACTGGTAGATTTTGGTCATCTAAATTTGAATGGGAACAACATGCTCCACTAGCTATTAAAAATGGTTTAAAAAAAAAATATGTAGAAAAAATTGCTAATGGGGAAAGGCCGATTTTTGAAGATTATAAGCAGCAAGTAGTTTATGATTTTGCAGCTGAAGTAAATATCAATAAAAAGGTATCTGATGTAACATACAAAAAGGCCTATAATTTATTAGGAAAGAATTCTATTATAGATATTGTTGCTATATGTGGTTATTATCATTTAATTTGTATGACTTTAAATGTATTTGAAATTCCCGCAGAGGGTTTTAATTGGGAGCTTCCTGAAATAGAAAATTTTAATAAAATGTTACCTTAATTCTTTTCTAGCTCAGAGTCCCAATAAACATAGTCTAACCAACTCTTATGTAAATAATTAGGTGGAAATTTTTTTCCGGTTACTTGAAGTTGTAGATTTGTAGGAGTAAATGGTTTTTTTATAAGTTTCATATTTACTTCTGATAATAATAAGTCACTTTTTCTAAGATTGCATTTTGAACAAGCAGCTACAACATTTTCCCATCGTGTTTTACCTCCTTTAGATTTAGGAATAACATGATCAAAGGTTAAATCGTTACTAGTATAAATATTGCCACAATACTGACAAGAAAAATTATCTCTTAAAAAAAGGTTAAACCTTGTGAAGGGAGGTTTTTTAGAAATAGGAATATATCTCTTTAATGCTATTACGCTAGGAATTTTCATAGAAAAAGATGAAGACCTTACCTCTGAATCGTATTCAGCTATTATATTAACCCTATCTAAAAAAACTGATTTTATTGAATCTTGCCAACTCCATAATGAAAGAGGAAAATAACTTACTGGTTGATAATCTGCATTTAATATTAGTGCTGGATACTCTTTCATATAAATAAATCTTTCATTTTTATAATATTAAATAATAAAAAATAATTATTATCTATAACTATTACATTTTTTTATAAATTCAATACCCTTATTGATTCCTTCTCCGTCTATGCTATGTCCAAGATTTTTAGATATATGAATTTCAACCTTTGCCCCTAAGTTATTTAGAGCTAACTGGGCATTTTGCATGCTTGCTACTGGAATAACTTCATCTGTTTCCCCATGAATTAGCATGATTCTATGGTTTTTTGTTAGAGGTCTATCTTTTTTAATAAATGATCCTGAATAACAGAGTAATCCACTAAATAAGTTTTTTGTTCCAATTTCCAAACTAAGCATAGAGCCTTGACTAAAACCTACTAAAATAGTTTCATTATTTGATAATGATAATTTATTTTGCCAATATCCAATATATTTTTTTGCATGTTCTGCTGCCAAAGCAACTTTCTCTGGCATTTTAGTTCTATCTATAGAACCATCATTATTAAAATCTAATCCAAACCATTGTTTTCCACCAAATGGATTTTGAGGACATTCCTCTGGACCGTTAGGGCTTAGGAAGTAAGCCGAAGGAAAATGTTCTGCAAATAATGGAGCTAATTGAATTAAATCATCTCCATTAGAGCCCCAGCCATGAAAAAATATTATTAACATTTTTGCTTTTTCATTTATAGGCTTCAAACTTGGCCCTTCAATTAAAAAATCATTTTTCATAACTAAAACTTTCATTAAACTAAATTATATTATAATTCTATTTATTTATTATAAAATATTAATAAAATAATTTAAAAAGAAAATGAAACTAAATTTATATTCAAATAATACTCGTTTTGCTCCTAGTCCTACTGGCCATATGCATTTAGGGCATGTTTTTTCAGCTTTGTTTGCATATGAAGCTGCAAAAAAGCTGGGTGGTAAATTTATACTTAGAATAGAAGATATAGATGCTCAAAGGTCAAGTAAGTTATTTGAGGATTCGATATATGAAGATTTAGATTGGTTAGAAATAAATTTTAGTAAAGAAATAAGGTATCAATCTGAACATATGCAAGACTATAAAGCAGCTATAAATGAGCTTCTAAAATTAGACATGGTTTATCCATGCTTTTGTTCTCGTTCTGAAATTAAAGCTGAAATTTTGAGAGCAGGTAATGCTCCTCATGAAGAAGATTATTCTGTTTATCCTGGAACTTGTAGAAGATTATCTTTAGAAGATCGTAAAGATAAAATGGAACAAAATTTAAGTTACGCATGGAGATTAAATATAAGGGCAGCATCAAAAAAATTTGGTAATTTATTTTGGGATGATATGAGATTAGGAAAACATACAGTTCCCGTTGGTATAATAGGAGATATAGTTTTAGCTAGAAAAGATATTCCTACATCTTATCATCTTTCAGCTACATTAGATGATCATATTCAAAGAATAGGCCTAGTAACTAGAGGTGAAGATTTAGTAAATGCGACACATATACATAAAATATTACAAACATTATTAGGTCTTAAATCTCCTAAATATCTTCATCATCCTTTAATTTTAGATTCTAATGGAGTAAGATTATCAAAAAGAACAAGAGCGCAGACTATCAAATCGTTAAAGGCTTCGGGTTTAAAAAGAGAGGATGTGATTGATTTATTTGGAAAAGAAAATATATTAACATTATTAAACTTAATTAAATAAATTTAATTTTTTTTAGGATACAATCTTTGATAGACTTTCTAAACTTTATACTTCCTTATACAATTTTAATAGTATTATTTGCGGTTTTAATAGTTTTATTTATTGGCATTATTTCTATGTTAAAAGGAGGAGATTTTAATAAAAAATGGAGTAACAAATTAATGAGAGCTAGAGTAATACTTCAAGGATTAGCAATTTCTCTTATTTTGTTAACAGCCTATTTGTTTACAAATTAATTTTAAGTTTAAATTAAGCTTTATATTATATATAAATTAGTATTTATATTAGTAAGAAATTACATTTAAAGGAAAAATAATGAAAATTTTAGTACCAGTTAAACGAGTGATTGATTATAACGTAAAAATTAGAGTTAATTCTGAAGGGTCTGCAGTAGAAACAAATAATGTAAAAATGTCTATGAATCCATTTGATGAAATTGCCGTAGAGGAAGCAGTTAGGTTAAAAGAAGCAGGCAAAGCAGAAGAAATAATAATCACATCTGTAGGAGATAAAGGTTCTCAAGAAACTATAAGAACGGCATTTGCTATGGGTGGTGATAGAGGAATTCATATATTAAATGATTCCAACACAGAACCTTTAGCTGTAGCAAAAATATTAAAATACATAGTAGATAAAGAAGGTATTGATTTAGTTATTTTAGGCAAGCAAGCAATAGATGATGATTCTAATCAGACCGGACAAATGTTAGCTGCACTTTTAAACTGGCCACAAGCAACTTTTGCTTCAAAAGTAGAAGTAAATAGCAGTGAATTAAAAGTTACTAGAGAAATTGATGGAGGACTAGAAACTTTAAAATTAAATTTACCTTGTGTTATTACAACGGATTTGAGGCTAAATGAACCAAGATATGCATCTTTACCAAATATAATGAAAGCAAAAAAGAAGCAAATAATTGAAATGCCTATTTCTGATACAGGTGTTGATTCTTCTCCTCGTTTGGAAACGTTAAAGGTAGAAGAACCCGCAGTAAGGTCAGGAGGCCGTAAAGTAGCAGACGTGGATGAATTAATTAATGTTTTAAAAGAAGAAGTGGGGATAATATAATGTCAATTTTAGTTATAGCTGAATCGAATGGAATAGAAGTTGATAGAGGAACATTATCTGCTATTACAGCTGCACATAAAATTAGTAATGAAGTTGATATACTAATACTTGAGGATACAGAAGAAGTTATAAAAAATGCTCAAAAAATAAAAGGTGTTTCAAAAGTAATATCAACGAGTGGAGATTTAGATGGAGGTTTGGCTGAAAATATTGCTCCTTTAATATCTGAGTGCTCAAAAAACTACTCTCATGTATTAAGCTCTGCAGGCACTTTTGGTAAAAATCTTATGCCAAGAGTTTCAGCTTTAAATGATTCTCAGCAAATTTCTGATATATGTGAAATTATTGATTCAGAGACATTTGTTCGACCAATATATGCAGGTAATGCATTAGCAACAGTAAAATCTAAAGATAATATAAAATTTATAACTGTAAGATCAACCGCTTTTGAAGCGGCACAAAAAGAAGGAGGAGATGCAGAAGTAGTTGCAGGACCTGCCGCAAAATCCAACGGAAATAATTCTTTCATAAATAGGGATTTATCAGAATCAGATAGGCCAGATTTAACAGCAGCAAAGATAGTTGTATCAGGTGGTAGAGGTATTGGAAGTGCTGAAAATTTCTCTATATTAGATCCTTTAGCAGATAAATTAGGAGCAGCTGTAGGAGCAAGTAGAGCTGCAGTTGACGCGGGATATGTTCCTAATGATTATCAGGTCGGACAAACAGGAAAGGTTGTGGCACCAGAATTATATATAGCGATTGGAATTTCTGGAGCAATACAGCATTTAGCTGGAATGAAAGATTCCAAAACAATAGTAGCAATAAATAAGGATGAAGACGCTCCCATATTTCAAATAGCTGATTACGGCCTTGTTGGAGATTTGTTTGATATCATCCCTGAGCTTTCAGATAAAATTAAATAGGATATTGGTATAAAAATTTGCGCATAATTTGTTTAGATTTAGAAGGTGTTTTGGTTCCAGAAATATGGATTTCTTTGGCAGAAAAAACAAATATTAAGGATCTTTTTTTAACAACTAGAGATATAGAGGATTATACTGAACTTATGGATCATAGACTAAAAGTATTCAATCGAGAAGGTCTTAAAATTTCAGATATTCATAACGCAGTTAAAAGTTTAGAACCATTTAATGGAGCTAAAGATTTTATAGATAGCTTATCAGATGATAATCAAGTAATTATTTTATCAGATACATTTTATGAAATAGCCGCACCTTTATTAAATAAATTAGGAAATCCTACTGTTTTTTGTCATCATTTAAATATATCAAATAAAGGTAATATCACTGGATATAATCTTAGAATAAAAGATCAAAAAACAGAAGCAGTAAAAGCTTTTCATAATTTAGGCTTTACTGTTTTTGCAGCAGGAGATTCATATAACGATATTGGTATGTTAAGAGCGGCGGATAGAGGAATTTTATACAGTGCTCCGCAAGCATTAATGAAACAATATAGTAATTTTAAAACTGCCGATAATTATGAAGATTTAAAAGAATTATTAACAAAGTAGGTTTAGTTAGCACCTTCTATTAGCCAATTTATTAAGTTTTTATCAGTCCAATCAATTACTCCTTCTATTCTCCATTTGACTATTCCTCGGCGGTCAATAATTAACGTCGTAGGGATTCCTCTTAATAAAAAATTCTTATTAGATTTCATATCAAAGTCCATTAATACGTTGCTTCTATCTATATTTAATCTATCTACAAATTCCTCTACTTTTTTTAATTCCTTAGAGTTATCTTGATTTATAAATAATATTTTAGAATCATTATTACCAAATTTATTTGAAAGCTCATTCAAATCAGGCATTTCTTTTATACAAGGAGCACACCATAAAGCCCAAAAATTTACTATAAGTATATTCTTCTTTAGCTCTTTATTCAGATATAGTATTTTATTATTTAAGTTTACGAAATCAACATCTGGTAGTTTATTGATTTGGGTTTCTTTTTTTATTTTTGCTATAGAATAGGGCATTTTATCAGCGCTATATGAAATATTATAGAACATAATAGAAATTGTGGTAAAATAAAAACATGACTTTAAAATTTTTTTGATAGAAATTATCATATACTTTTCTCTTTATTCTTGTATAGGTAATATAGTTATTATTGGTGAAATAAATGAATAAATCAAAATCTAAAAAAAATAAACAAACTTCTTCTATTTGGGGGGGTAGGTTTAAAAATGATTCTTCTGAAATTATGAAAAATATAAATGCTTCTATATGGTTTGATAAGAGATTAGCCTATCATGATGTTTTTTTGAGTAAAGTGCATTCTAAAATGCTTTACAAACAGAAGATTATTACTTTCAAAGAAAATAGCAATATACAAAAAGGCTTAAAACAAATCGAACATGAAATAAAAAATGATAAATTTAAGTTCTCAGATGATCTTGAAGATATTCATATGCATATTGAAGCCAGATTAATAGAAATAATTGGGCAGATCGGAAAAAAATTACATACGGCTAGATCTAGAAATGATCAAGTAGCTACTTCATTTAAAATGTGGATTAGAGATGAATTAGATTCCATATTAGATTTATTAAAAAACCTTCAAAAATCCTTAATTTTACAAGCGGAATTTCATGTAAATACTATTCTTCCGGGTTTTACACATTTACAACCAGCCCAACCAATTAGTCTAGCTCATCATTTACTAGCATATGTTGAAATGTTAGGTAGAGATAGAACTAGGTTGGAAGATGCTAGAAAAAGATTAAATAAATGTCCTTTAGGCTCTGCTGCTTTAGCCGGTACATCTTTTCCAATAGACAGATTTTACACAGCTAAAGCTTTAGGTTTTGACTATCCTATGGAAAATTCGATTGATGCGGTAAGTGACAGAGACTTTGTATTAGAAATTTTATCGGATGCATCTATTATAATGGTTCATTTATCAAGATTAGCTGAAGAAATTGTTATATGGTCTTCTCCAGGTTTTAATTTCATAAAATTACCAGATTCTTTTTCTACTGGTTCTTCTATTATGCCTCAAAAAAGAAATCCTGATGCAGCAGAGTTAATTAGAGGAAAAACAGGCAGAGTAGCTAGTGCCTTTTATAATGTTTTAACAATGCTTAAGGGTTTACCTTTAGCATACTCTAAAGATATGCAAGAAGACAAAGAACCTTTTTTTGACGCTATAGATAATTTAAAATTATGTTTATATGTTTCTGAAGGATTAATAAAAGAAATAATATTTAATGCTAATTCAATGAAAAAGATGTCAGAATTAGGGTATATAACAGCTACTGATATAGCTGATTGGCTAGTGCAAAAATGTGATATACCCTTTAGAGATGCTCATTCAATAACTGGAAGAATAATTAAATATGCAGAAAAAAATAATTTAACTTTAAATGAAATATCTATAGATAAATTTAAAGAAATTGATAAAAGAATTACAAAAAATATTTTAAAAGTTATTAATTTAAAGAACTCACTAGAAAGCAGAAATAGTTATGGTGCAACAGCTCCAGTGCAAGTTAAAAAAGCGTTAAAGAAAGCTAAAACAAAATGGTTAAAATAATGAGAAAAAATTATAATCTTTTTATAGTTATTTTTTTTATTTTTATTACATTAAATGCTTGTGGGAAAAGAGGTTCTTTAGAACGACCGCAAACAGATGATAATTTAGAACCAGCAGAAGTAGAAAAAAATTATTAGAGAAGGCTATGGAATATGACCAATTTTTCCTATAAGAACGGGATCTTACATATAGATGATATTTCTGTAATAGACGTTGAAAAAAAATGCAAAACACCTGTTTACATATATTCTGAGTCGCGTTTAATAAGTAATTTTATGAAATTAGAAAATGCGCTAAATTTAATACTAGGAAAAAATCAATCTAAATTAATTGCTTATTCTGTTAAATCAAATTCAAATATTGCTGTAATTAATATACTGAAGAAGCTTAATTCAGGCGCAGATGTTGTATCTTCTGGCGAGTTAAAAAGAGCTTTAAAAGCTGGAATCAAAGGAGAAAAAATTGTATTTTCAGGTGTAGGAAAAACCAATGAAGATTTATCATTAGCTTTAGACTCTAAAGTTTTGCAATTTAATGTAGAATCTTTAGCAGAGTTAGAAAACTTATCTAAAATAGCAGTTAAAAAAAATATGATAGCACCAATTGCTTTCAGAATAAATCCAGATATTGATGCTGGAGGTCATGCAAAAATATCTACAGGAGGAAGTAATACAAAGTTTGGTATTCCTTATGATAGGGCAATAGATTCTTATAGTTATGCAAAAAAATTACCTGGAATTAATGTAGTCGGAATTGATATTCATATAGGTTCTCAAATAACTGAACTTGAACCATTTGAATTAGCTTTTGATAAAGTTGTATTACTTTATAATAAATTAATTGATGCAGGTCATAATATTTTAAATATTGATCTAGGTGGTGGAATAGGTGTTTCTTATGACAAAACTATTGAGCCCTTCTTAATCAAAGATTATGCAGAGTTAGTTAAAGAAAAATTTCATTCAATTAACTGTAAATTAATATTTGAACCCGGTAGATATATAACTGCAAATGCTGGAATATTATTGACTAAAGTAGTCAGAAAAAAAGAAAGTTATAATAATAATTTTATTGTAGTTGATGCAGCTATGAATGATATATTAAGACCTGCACTATATGACGCACATCATGAGATAATTAAAGTTGAAGAAATTGATAGTAAAAAAGAAATGATTGAATATCAAGTGGTTGGTCCTATATGTGAAACTGGTGATATTTTAAATAAGAAAGTTATTATGAATGATGTAAAGGAAGATGATTTGCTGGCTATAAAGCTTGCTGGTGCATATGGAGCTGTTATGTCTTCTCAATATAATAGTAGAGATTTGATTCCTGAAGTAATGATATCTGACAATAAAATTAATACCATTAGAAAGAGGATTACTATTGAAGACTTTTTATCCTTCGAAGTTATTCTTTAATAAAAATGTAGAAAGATTATTTTATGAAAAATAGAAATATCATAAGCAAATCTTTACCATTAAGTTTGATTATAAAGCTTAATGTGGCAAGAATTATTATTATATGGGAAGGAATAGCTAAATATATATATAGATCGATATTAATTTTATTAATATTTTCTATGGTTATTTTGACTGAAATATTTTCTTATTTAGATTTTTGGGCACATGTCACGTTACTAATAACATTTTTCATAATTTTTCTTATATCATTATTAAGTTTGATCTCGAGAATGCACTGGCCATCTAAAATTGATTGTGCAAAAAGAATTGAAAATGATAATAGAAAAGAGAATATGCCATTTAGTTCTTTATTTGATAAACCTATACAAAATGAAAAAAGTATACTTTGGAAAGAGCATTACAATAGAATTTTAAAATTATCACTTAGTTTATCATTAAAAAAACTCAAATTTTCTAATCTTAATAATGACCCTTTACTTATTCGCTTGCCTGTTATTATAATATTTTTATTTATTTTCATGTCATTTAATAGTGATTTAGATAGAAAAGTTCAAGCGGCGCTATCCCCAGAAAAAATAAATAATCAATTTGAAAGCGGAGTATTTACTGGATGGATTAATCCTCCAGAATATACAGGTATTCAGCCTGCATTAATTCCTGAAGGATCTAACTCTTTAATGGTACCTAAGGGAAGCTCTTTATCTGCAAGGGTTTTTGGGGGCGAGGGAAAATTGGAATTAGCTATTAATAATACCACACAAGATTTTATTAAAATTGATGAAAAAAACTCTGCTATAGAAAGTATTATTGATCAAAATACTGATCTTATAGTTAGCCAAGCTCAAAATATAATTTTTAAAAGTAAAATTAAAATTATTGAGGATCAGCCTCCTTTAGTAGATTTTTTGGAAGACCCAAAGTCTACAATTAAAGGAGTTATGGATATAAATTATATTTTTTCGGATGACTATGATGTTACTAAACTATCTACAAAAATAGTATTAAAAAAACCTATTGAATCTCTTAAGATTGAAGAGATTAATTTTAAACTTCCTATAAATAAAAGTGACGAAATACAATCTATAGGTCAATATTATTATGATTTATCAGAGCATATATGGGCTGGTTTACCAGTAAAAATCGTTTTGATCGCAGAGGATTTTATAGGCCAAAAATCTAAGAGTA